>JAFYYJ010000044.1 GCA_017557605.1 Salinivirgaceae bacterium | reverse complement strand
GGATTCTGCTCGTATTCGGCAGGTGTATAGACGATTAGCGGACGGTAAACACCCAACTCATCCGATTTGTAGTTCATATAGGTAACGCGTCCGTGCGGAACATCCTTCACGGTGTAAAGCATCGCGTTGTCGGGCACTTCGAAGAGCGAAGCCTTGAAGTTCTCGTTCGGGAAGACGTTCATATTGGCAGGGTCGGAAATCGACACTCCATCGACAACGAAATTATATGGATAAATGTCAGATTTCGGGGCGTTTAGCGTTATCGACCAAATGCCGTTGGCGTTCTTGACCATCGGCTGCAGACCTTCGGTGAATTGGCTCGAGAACTCAACCTTCTGCGCGTTGGGCGCATAAACGTTGAATGTTGCCGAACGCAGACGGGCTTTAGTGTTGTCGAACACCATCTTGTTCTGTGCACGGTCGAAGTAGAAATTCATCATATGCATCACAGGCGACACCAGATTGTTGGCGCGCGGATTTGAAAGGTCTTTTGCCTTTATGCCTTGCAACTCAAGCATTTTCACAGCGTAGCGGCGGCCCAACATACGGTAGCCTTCGGCAGTAAAGTGCAGTTGGTCGAAGTTTTCGGGGCAGGCGCTCGAACTGATTGCGTGTGCGTTTTTAATCACTTCGGGCAGACGGTTGATAAGCGGGTTGTGAGCCGCGCAGGTGCCGCCACGGTCAGAGTTGACAACCTCGCCAGCAAGCAGCGGAACATTGTCGGGGTTCAGGTTCAGGTCTTTCATCAGGTCGTCGTAAACCGATTTAACCATACCCAGCCACTCTTCCTGACCCGTATTGGTCTCGCCTTGGTGCAGCAAAATGCCTTTAATCACGCCACCTTGTTTCTGTGCGATTTTTGCCATATCAACAAGACGCTGATAGGGATTGTTGTTGTATGCGGCGAGCATTCCAACCATCCACTCGGGACATTTTTTGCAGTAAGCGGCAATGCTGTCTTTCATAAATGCCTTGATATCGCAACCGCCAATGGCAACGTTTATCACGCAGATACTTACGTTTTCGGGCAGGTTCTCAACCATTGTGCGACCAAAGTAGTCAACGGGCGTAAGGCCTGTGTTTTCGCGGCAGAGCGGCGGAACAGCAGGGTACATTTTGCCCATTTTGCGGCTCATTTTCGGAAAATCGACGGCGGCCATCATCTTGAAGCGCGCATCGATATTCTGACGGTCAACCTCCTCAATTTGGGCGTTGCCCTCCATATTCGATTGTCCGAAGCAGAGATAAACCTGCAACTCTTTGTTGTCCTTTGCATTAGCCGTTAAACTTGCGGCAATGCACATCATTGCTAAAAGTCGTTTCATATTAATTTAAAAGTTTAGTGTTATATACGTTTAGAAACATTATTGAATCGGATAATCGATTCTTAAATGCAAATATAGCATTTCATCAGATAAACCATTACTGCTCCACAATCACAAACCCGCCGCGCGGTAAGCATTTAACTGATTCGGGCAGATTGTTGGCATCGAGATTTGTTATTGTCCACGGGCTGTCGGCGTTGCCGCTGTCGGCAAACATTTTGAACTTTCCACTCTTTATAAAATCAAGATTGACAGCAATTTCGCGCTCGCTATCGCTGCCATTGATTCCAGCCACATACCACTTGCCGTTGCGCTCACGAGCCATCACAACGTATTCGCCAGGATAGCCGCAAACGAGTTTTGTATCGTCCCAAACGGTTGGCAGATTGGTAAAGAACCGCTGAACATCAGCAGGTTGCGACAAGTAACTCGATGGGCGGTCGGCAAGGTGCAGCAGTGCCGATTCATAGAGCACCGTCAGCGCCAACTCGTGGGCGTGCGTTGTGATGTGCGGGAACTGCGAATCGGTGAAGGTGCAAGGCGTGTAGTCCATTGAGCCAACCACGCCGCGTGTGAACGGCAATGTGGCGTTGTGCGGTGCGGCGCGTTCGGTCAGGAATGGTGCGTTGTTATACCATTCAGCGCCCATCACGGCTTCCGTACTCAACAGATTCGGGTAGGTGCGCTGCCATCCTCGCGGCAAAGTGGCGCCGTGGAAATTAACCAGCAGATGGTGCTTTGCGGCACTCTCGAGCAGTTCGATGCAATATTGGTTTGTGCGCTGCTTGTCGCCTTCAAAAAAGTCGATTTTAACACCAGCAATACCATTGTCTTCCAGCCACTTGAATTCCTTTTCGCGGTCTTCGGCCTTGTTCAGGCGATATTTCGGTCCAGGGGCACGGTCAACCCATTTAGTTGTTGAATTATACCACATTAGCAGTTTCACACCCTTCTGTTTCGCGTAAGCGATGGCTTCGTAGATGTTGCCGCCGTGCATCTCATCCCATTCGGCATCGATGAGCGTGTAGGGCAGTTTCAGTTCTGCAGCCATATCAATGTATTGTTTTACAATCTGATAGTCGCTCGAACCGTGATTGTAGGCCCAATAAATCCACGATGCCACGCCAGGTTTAATCCATTCAGTGTCAGATAGTTTGCAAGGCGCGCTCACATCGGTGACAAGTGTCGATTCAACCACATCGGCCAGCGACCCGATGATGGCCACGCGCCACGGTGTCTGCCAGCCATCGCTCAAAGCAAGACGGTTTTCGCCATTTTGGATTTTATAACCCGATGCGGCGGTGCTTCTCAAACCAGAACCGCTGTTTTCGCCAGTCATATCTGCTTCTGTGATAAGAATATAGAGACTGTCTTTCGGCGCGAAAAGCGACGGGTAACCCCAATGGCAGCCTTCGCGTTCTTTCGGATTCGGCCAGTAAAATTTCTCGTACGAATCGTCGAAGCGTTGCAGCCAGCGTTTTGCCGAATCAGAAAAATGGTAAGTGGTCTGCTCTTGCAGGAAGTTGCACTCGTTGTAGCCTTTGGCCAGAGCAAAACGGAACGCCACGCCGTCGTTGTAGGCGCGGACAATCAGGTTTTGCGTACGGTTGTTGCGGTCCACGAAACTGAAGGTGCGTTCGGTTGCCTGATTGACGCAGTGTAACCGCTTGCCCGACAGCATCATATAGTCATCATTTACATCGATGGTCTTCGATGCGTTCTTGTACGACAGAAAAGCGTCAGTTCCTTCGGTGAGACCGAAATTAGGCATCGAAATGATTTTATCCCACTCATTGCCAGTCATATAATAGACATTGAGTGAAGGGATGTTGTCAACATTCAATTCGCATTGGAAACGGATTTTGCCGTTGGGTGATGTCAGGCCCAATTTTTGGTCGAACTTGCCGTCAGCGGCACTCGACGCGCCCAACAGTGCAACTATCAGGCACACAGCCGATAAGATGATGCACGCAAGAGCACAAATCAGAAGAGAGCGTTTGTTCATAGCGAATCGAATTTAACTTGTTTATATCAATTCATTAATTATCAATCGTTTTGCGCGATTACAAATCCGCCGCGCGGCAGCATTTTCACCATTTTCGGCAGACTGTTGGCGTCGATATTTGAGATTGCCCACGGACTGTCGGCATTGCTGCTGTCAGCGAACATCGTGAACTTGCCGTCTTTTATAAAATCAAGATTCACAGCAATTTCGCGCTCGCTATCGCTACCGTTGATTCCAGCCACATACCACTTGCCGTTGCATTCGCGTGCAACAACCACATAATCAGCAGGATATCCGCCAACGAATTTTGTATCGTTCCACGCTGCAGGAAGTTGTCCGAAGAAATCCAGAACCTCTTTCGGCTGTGCCAGAAGGCTTTCGGGGCGGTCGGCAATATGCTGCAAACCAGACTCATAGAGCACCGTCAGCGCCAGTTCGTGAGCGTTCGACGTAATGTGCGGGAACTGCGAATCGGAAAACGCGCAAGGCGTGTAGTCCATCGAGCCGACGACGTTGCGGGTAAACGGCAGCGTGGCGTTGTGAGCGGCGGCCTTGTTGGTGAAGGTGGGCCCGTTGTTGTACCATTCAGCACCATAAACCGCCTCTGTGCTCAACAGATTGGGATAGGTGCGCTGCCATCCGCGCGGAAGGGTTGCACCGTGGAAATTAACCGTAAGGTGGTGTTTTGCAGCCGATTGCAGAAGGTCGATACAATAGTTCATATTGAATTGGTTGTCGCCCGAGAAGAAGTCGATTTTCACGCCAGCAACCCCGATTTTTTCGAGCCAAGCGAACTCTTTCTCGCGGTCTTCGGGCTTGTTCAGGCGGAACTTCGGACCAGGCGCGCCGTCAATCCAGCCAATCGACGAACTGTACCAAATCAGCGGCTTGACATTGTGGTCAACGGCGTATTTTACAGCGTCTTCAATGGTCTTCCCGTTTTTCATCTCGTCCCATTCGGCATCGATAAGCATATACGGAAGTTTCAGACTTACAGCCAAATCCACATATTTTTTGATAATCTCGTAGTCGTTTGAGCCGTGATTGTAGGCCCAGTAAATCCACGAAACCACGCCAGGCTCAATCCACGATACATCGTCCAACTTGCAGTCGGCGGCCGCGTCGGTAATTAGTGTAGATTCCACAATATCAGCAAGATTGCCAATAACAGCCACACGCCACGGCGTCAGGTACGAGCCAGTGATTTCGGTCTCGTTCTTGTCGGGGCGGACGTTGAAAATCTCAATGTTGCCGCTATCGTTCCAAAGGCACGACGCGCTGTTGTCGGCATTCACATCCGACTCGCTCAAAAGCACGTAAACATCGCTTGCGGGCTGAATAAGAGCGGGATACGACCAACGGCAGCACCAGCCGTCTTTCACGAAAGTGCCTGAAAAACTGAACACAGCCTTTTGCTTTGCGGTGGTGTCGGGCGTGAAGAATCCCTCGTACGACTCGCACCACTGCATAAACCAGCGGCGGGTGCCTTCTTTTATCTCGTAAGAAGTTAATTCTGTGGGAATTGCCATTGGTTCAGCCACATCGTGGAACTGATAGCGGAAGGCTATTCCGTTGTTATAGACGCGGAAAATCAGGTTGGTGTTCTTGTCCAGCGCGGCGGTGTACTCGTTCGCCTGATTGGTGCAGTGCGACCGCTTGCCCATAAGCATTGTGTAGTCGGCAGTTACCGCTTGCGCGAATTTGAGTTCGGTCTTCGCCGAAAGGCTGTCGTAGCCGATTTTGGCAATCGTAAGTGCGTCATTGTCAAGATATTTGACAAAATACTTACCCGCTTCGGCATAGACGGTTATTTTTCCGTCGGGCGAAACCGCAACCTGTTCTTTTTTTGAGCCGCAACTTACTGATAACAACGCAGTTGCAATCAGCAGAAGCGATACTATTCCGTGTCTGTTAGTTCTCATAGCGCAGAATTATTTCGTCTGATTCACAAATTTGATAGTGCCGTCCTCGTTGAATTCCATTTCGTCGACGCAAACCGAGCGGCGGCCGATAGCGCCTTTAATGCCGTTCAACTCAAGCGTGGCGTTGTGGTAGAACAGCCACCATTTGCCGTTGAATTCGATAACCCCAGGGTGGATTGTGAAACTGTTTTCAGCCTCGCCAGTAACCTGTCCGCGGTGTGTCCACGGGCCTTCGAACGACGGCGCTGTTGCGTAGTCGATGGCCTCTTGACGGTTGCCCCACGACGCGTAAATCAGATAGCAGGTGTCGTTGCGTTTTGTGAGCCACGGACCTTCGGTATATTTCGGTACGTTAACAACTTGAATATCACCGTCCAACTCAATCATATTCGGTTTCAGTTTGGCGATGAAGCAGGTGCCGTTGCCCCAGCAGAGCCAGGCGTCGTTGCCGTCGATATAGACAGTCGGGTCGATGTCGTTCCACCAGCCGCGGGCGCCGTTGTCGGTCATTGTGTCGCACACAATCGGTTTGCCGATAGCGTCAACAAACGGACCTGTCGGGCTGTCGCTCACTGCCACACCGATGGCGTAGCCGCTGTACGGCTTCTGACCTTGCATTGTGACGTAGTAGTAGAATTTTCCGTCGCGCTCAACAGTCTGCGCAGCCCAAGCCGTGCCCACTTTCGGCGTTACGGTGTCGGCCCACGCAAAATCGCCAGGACGCAGCACTGCGCCGTGGTCGGTCCACGTTTTCATATCGGCTGTCGAATAGCAGAGCCATTCGGTGATGTTGAACTCTTTGCCACCACCAGCGCTGTCCTGACCAGCATAGTACTCGTCGTGGCCAACGTAAAGATAGAGCCGTCCGTTGCTGACCATTGGCGCAGGGTCGGCCGTAAAGTTATTACGAATCAAAGGGTTGCCTTCGAAAGTGAAGGTGTTTTGCTGTTGTGGCGCTGTGCAGCCAACAGGCAGCAGTGCAAGCGCGAATAAAAGATTTCTGTTCATAGTTCGTTTTTTTAATGTTGGCTAATGTAACAAATTCCAGTAAAAGCCACCCCGAAAAAGAGTAGCTTTTACTTTTATTTTTGTCGCTTCGCGAGAAATCCTGCGATATCCGCCTGTTATTTAAACAGATGCGGGATAAATTGGTTGAAGCAGCGACGCCAGGTCAGCCATTCGTGGGCAGTGCCTTCCGAAAGGTAGAATTGAGCGTCAGCGCCACATTCGCGCAACTGTTTCACAAGATTCTCTGTGCCGAAATTCTCTTCAGAGCCGCAGCCCAGGAAGAAATAGTGGAACTTCTTGTTGAAATCCTTGTCGTTGAAAATGCCGTTGTAGGCAGTCTTTGTGTTCAGACCGAAGATGGCACCGCTGAAAGCGCCTGCGTACGAGAATACTTCAGGGTTGTTGAACACTGTGTTGAACGTTTGGAAACCACCCCACGACAGGCCTGCCATTGCGCGGTTGTCGCGGTCGGTTTTTGTGCGGAAGGTGGCGTCAATCATAGGAATCAAGTCCTTGATAATCACGTCATAGAACGATGCGCCGAACTCATTCATTCCGCCTTTGGCAGGATTGAAGCCTTCAGCCACGTCGCCATTGTCCATAACAACAATCATTGGCGTTACGTTGCCAGCTGCAATTTGGTTGTCCATAATGTTCTGCATAAAGCCTTGTGTTGACCAGCCAGTCTCGTCCTCGCCCATTCCGTGCTGCAAGTAGAGTACAGGGTAGCGTTTGTCGCCCGAAGTCTCGTATTCAGCAGGTGTGTAAACCATTGCACGGCGGAATTTCTGTTGTGTTTCAGAGAAATACTGAACTGAACGAACTTGTCCGTGAGGAACTTTTGCAGGACGGTAGTAGTCGCCTTCCTTGCCTTCAGGAATCTCGATTCCACCAGCCACGCGGCTGCAGCCGAAATAGGTTGTTGTGAGCGGGTCGATGACTGAAATGCCGTCGGCAATCAGGAAATAATAGTGAAAACCTACAGGCAGAGAGTCGGTTACAACGCAGAAGTTACCTTCAGCGTCTTTCTTCATTTCGAATTTCTTGCTGCAGATGTCAACAGTAAGAGCCTGTGTGTTAGGCGATTTGTAACGGAAATAAACACGGTTGTGACTGTCGACACGCGGGAACTCGGCGCCAGGAATGTTGGTTGTGGCGGCCTGCGTGTTCTTCATAAGTTCGTCGATGTTGCTGAACGGGTCAGCGTTCTGTGCCATTGCCATAAACGGCAGAATGGTGGCAATTGCTAATAAAATCTTTTTCATTTTTTATAGTTTTTTGACATTAAATTCATATTGGCAAACATAATTAAATGGTTTTTAACCACAATTTTCTGCAATATTGAAAATCGGCTTATTCGTGCGCCGCAGATTGGTGTTCGTAGATTTTTTGTTTTGCCTTGCGGCGAATGGCGGCGGAAAAGAGAGCTTTAATGTGCCACTTCGCTGATAGTGGCGTTAATGATATGTACATCGGTCAGATTGCCGCCCGGCCATACTTTCCAATGCAAGCCTCGCATGCCAGTTCTGCCATTATAATCAATCATGTATCGTATATCGCCAAGCACACATTGATACGATTGCTCGCCAAGCTTCTTCAGGATTATGTGTTGTCCGGGACAATCATTTCCGGTTAAATCGGCGCTTGAGCGGACATATCCTATACCCCAGTTGTTCATAGGTTCAATGTGGCCCGAATCGGCATTCATGTATGTCATCTCGCCAGCAACATAGTAATTGAACGACACAAGCGCATCGTCGCTGTAGCCGTTAAATTCAGAAGCTTTTATGTAACCGTCTTTGGCTTTCAGCTCGCGAGCCGCACCATATTTGGTCGTCTCTTTCAGTAAGGCTTTCTTAATTGTCAAGTCACAAGAGCTTTTGCTCATCACGAATATCTCGTGTATATGCGATTTGCCTTTTGGGTCCAAATTAACACGTAAGGTTGTGCGTCCGTTTACAATTGGCGCTGTTTCCGAAGTGATGATGTTTGTTGTGGTGTATCGGATATTAAGGTAGAGTTCTGCAGTATCGGGCGTGATGTTGTTCACCTCAACAACCACTTGGTCGAATTCGCTTAAATCGCCCGAAGATTTTAAGATGTCGTCGCCAAACCACCAGCCGCATCCAGACCATTCTTCGAAATAGTGCATGCGGTGGTTTTTGCTGTCATACTCACCGCGCCACACCAGATTTACCTCATCGAGATTGAGCTCAATCTGTTTCGGTGGGTTGGCTTTGGGCGTACTGCATGCTACGGCAGCAACAACCGCAAATAAGGCTACTATTTTGACAGACGTATTCATAGCAATACCCTTCATACGCATTGTTTCAATTTTGGTTCAGTTTTTTTACATATTATTTAATTGTGTTCTGAAAAAAGTCGTCGTAAAAGAATATTCGTCTTATTTTTTAGAGATAGCGGGCGGCAATTATCATTAATTAGTGTATCTTGGCGCCCATAAATTTGAAAATGTTACAATTATGAAGAAGATTCTGATGATTGCCGCATTTGCCTTGTGTGGGTTTGTTGCGGCGCAGGCTCAAGTTAAAGTGGGCGATAAGGCTCCCGATTTTGCAATGGCCTCAATCAACGGCGACACCATTCGTCTGTCGCAATTCAAAGGCAAATATGTGCTAATCGATTTCTGGGCATCGTGGTGCGGCCCATGCCGTCGCGAGAATCCTAATGTTGTTGCGGCCTACAACAAATACAGCAAGAAGAAATTCAAGAAAGCCAAAGGGTTCGTCATTTTGAGCGTGTCGCTTGACAGAAACATGGAAGATTGGAAAAAAGCCGTTGAGGAAGACGGTCTTGTATGGCCGGCACACGTATCTGACCTGAAATTCTGGAAGAATGAGGCAGCCGTGCTTTATGGAGTGAAGTCGGTTCCTGCAAACTATCTTGTAAATCCGAATGGCGAAGTGGTGGCCGTCAACTTGCGAGGCGAAAATCTTGACACCACTTTGAAGAAATACAGCAAATAGTGTATTAGTAATATGAATATAAAATGCCGGATTCCTCCGGCATTTTTTGTTTTAACTATTCCGCATCAATTCCCTCCAATTCCGCAATAATCCTAACCGCCTCCTCGCGTGTGTGGCCGCAGATTAGCGGGTCGGGTTGGAAGGCTCCGCAGATGCGCGGGCGCTCGGGGTGGCCGAAAATTTTACAGCGCAAATCATCATCCAGATTGATACACCGCACCCCAGCAGGCTTGCCGTTGGGCATTCCCGGGATTGGCGAACTTATCGAAATAACAGTGCAGCAGGCGGCACATTTGGGGCGGCAGTCCATATTCGTATTGTTATCAGATGGTTTTCTTTTTAGAATAGGCATATTATTATAATGGTACAACCATACCTTACTATTCTAATCCATCACTCCCTCTGGTGGAACATCGCCGTCTTCATCTTTGGCGCGGTAGTTGTTCATCTTGTACGACAGCGTTATCGACAGGTTAGGCCATTGCGGGCGGAAGATGTTGCCGGTGTAGAAGCCCGGACCCTCGGTTATGCGCTCGCGTTTTATGGTGTTGAAGATGTTGCGCGCCTGAACAGTGGCTGTCAGCTTGCGGTCGAACAGCTCCTGTTTGAGTGCCAGGCTCGATGTGAAAAATGCCTTTTCGTAGCCTTGCGAGGTCACTGAGCGGCTGCGGTAGTTTATGTCGAACTGCATGCGCGTGTTGTTGCCTATTTTGAAGATGTTGTTCACCCGTGTGTTCCAGTTGAAGCTGTTCTGCGAGAAGTCGATTTGGTTTTCGCCGTCGCCGTAAACACCCTCTTTTTGGTAGTAATAGACATCGCCCATTATATTCAGCTGATACCATTTTATCGGACTGTAATTCAGTGTTATCTCAGCGCCGGTGGCATAGTCGGAGCCAACGTTGAGAGTGGTGTTCAAGACAACATCGGAGTAGCCTTCAAATATGGTTTGTATGCGCTCTATCTTGTTTTGTGTCAGGCGGTAATAGGCATCGACGGCCACAAAATTCTCGCCGAATTTCTTCTGATATCCGAAGTCGATAGAGTTGACATATTCGGGTTTGAGCTCGGGATTGCCTTTGCGTGCGTTATAGGCGTCCTGCCATGTTACGTATGGCTGCAGCTGCCACGGGCGTGTGCGGTTGATGCGGCGTGTATAGCTGAGCATCACCTGCTGGTCGGCCGGCAGTTCATACGACACGTGCGCTGTGGGGAACAGTGCAAAGTCGGAGAAATGATAAGTTCCGTTGTCGCCCGATAGTTCCAAATTCTGATAGGTGTATTCGCCGCGAAGTCCGCCCTGATAGCCGAAGTTGCCCCATTCGCTGGCAAACATGGCGTAGAGCGAGTATGTCTGGCGCAGATATTTGGTCTCGTAGCTGTATTCGTCTTTCCGCTCGTATCTGTTTGTAGCCGTGTTGAACATCTCCAGCTCGTATTTGTCGTCGCTGGGGTTGAGCCGTCCTTGCGCGCCCATACTCAGTTTCGAAAGTGAGCCAATCGGTCTTGCGTAGTCAACCTTGAAGCGGTAGCCGTTGCCCGGTCCGCTCTGTTTGTTTTTCTGGCCGTAGTAGGTGGTGCCGGTCGAATCCTCCATTGAGTTTTCCGACTCGCTGTCATTGTCACGGCCGTTCATATTAAACTGAATGTCAAGCGTATGCTCGCTGTTTCCGCCGAATTGCTGGCTGTAGTAGACTCCTATCGATTTGAATCCGCTGCCGTTGTTGCTGTTTCCGTTGTTGACGTACGTCGATGAGTCGCTTTGCGGAACACCTTCCAATTCGGTGTATGTCAGATAGTCAAGATGATTGTCGTTGACGTTGGTGTGGTGGCCGAAGCGGAAATTAAAACCCAGCACGGCGTTTTCCATAATCTCGTAGTCCATGCCGCCGTTGATGCCCATGCCGTTGTTGCGCCGCTGTGATTTGCCTTCCGACAGTGTCCAGTTGCGCAGCGAGTCGTTGCCCGTCCAGCGTGTGCGCTCGGCATTGGGTTTACTCTCGTTGATGCGTCCGTTGGCTCCGCCAAACACATGCCATTTGCCCGAGCGGTAGTCTAGCAGGAAATCGCCGGACAGGCGAGTCGGTGTTCCAACCACGGCGTTGAAGATGCCGCTGAAGCCGTTCAGAGAGTTCTTTTTTGTGATGATGTTCAAGATGCCCGAGGCGCCGTCAGGTTCGTATTTGGCTGACGGATTGGTTATTATCTCGATGTTTTCGATGCTGCTGGCCGGAATCTGCCGTAAGGCGTCGGTGGCGTCGAGCGGAGTGGGGCGGCCGTCAATAAGCACGGTGAACGACGAACTGCCTCGCATCGACACATTGCCGTCGATGTCGACCTTGATTGACGGCACATTTTCAAGCACATCGATAGCGGTACCCGACAGTGCGTTCAGTTGCTGCCCAACGTTCACCACGCGCTTGTCTATCTTATAGTCGACGGCGGCGCGGTCGGCCACAACATCAACAGTCTCAATTTGTTTCACATCTACTTTGAGCTTGATTTTACCCAAATCGACATCGCCGTGAGCAATGGTGAATTCCTGCTCAAGCGGTGTGTAACCCATAAACGCTATTTCCAGCTTGTATGTTCCCTCATTGATTTTCAATGCGAAATGCCCTTCTGTGTCAGTTATGCCGCCGCTCACAAGCGAGTGTCCGGGCTCGGAGTATATGGCAATGGTGGCAAACTCAATGGGATGTCCGCTTCGTGAGTCGATAACGGTGCCGGTCACAGAGTGGGAGCGTGGGGCAGTGGTTGCCATAGTGGTGACAGTCGCAAAAACTATTGCCAAAATTGACAGAATGGGTTTAAATAATTGGTTCATAAATAGATAGCTTGTATTAAAAACGCTTGTTGCAGAAGTATGAAAAGTCGCAATGCCCGCAAGTTTTAAGGTCGTTTGTCGGGATAAAAGGTGTTTCCGGGTTGAATATTTCGGTAACAATGTTCTGAATATTATCGGCAACTTGCTCTTTTACAGTTGAATAGTTGCCGTCTTCAAAGAAGGGTTCTTCTCCTTTAGGTGTTTTGGTGTGAATCAGGAAGCTTTCGCCTTTCTTAAACAGCGTGGTTTTATATAGATATGGTTCAATGCAGAGGTTGCCCGGATACTCATAATCGTAAGTCATACAGTATATTAGCGTCTGTAAAGCGCCTTTGTATTCGTGTATCAATTCGGGGTCGAAAATGGCATCGAACGAATTTGCAACTATTTCATTTGGGCCGGTTTTGTAATCGACGATACGCACCGCGCCGCCACATTTGTCAACACGGTCGATAGTGCCGCCAATGCTGATTCTGTGCTGTTTGCCGCCTATTTCGATATTCATCGGCATATAGTACGATTTCTCAAGGCTGACAAACTCAAGCCCACCGTTTGCGTCGGCAATGTCGGCGTCGTATTTGAGCATGGCCGACACGTATTTTCCGATAACGTCGTAGATGATGCGTTGCTCGTTTTTCAAATCGGTGCGCATGTCAATCTCGCCACTGTCTATTTTGCTGAAAATAAGTTCTTTGTTGAATGGATAGAGCGATTCGGCAAACGCTTTGTCAATCTGATTTTTGATAAAATCCTTCGAAATCGATTTTATCGCATCGCTCGAAACCGCACCCTTGCCCACAAACGGGCGGTAGATGCCTTCGGCGGCTTTGTGGAAGATGTTGCCGAACACGCGGCTGTCAATGCTTTCGTCAATCTCCTCGTTGACGGAAAGGCGCAGCACCTTGCTGAAATAGAACATCACCGGACACCTCATATATGTGACTATCGAGCTGGGCGACAACGCTTTAATCTTGCCCTCGCTGTCTGGTTCGAAGTAGATGCCAAGCTGCTTTATGGTTTGATTGCTCTTTTTAATCTCCTGCAATTCGTTGGCGGCAAATGAGATATTCGACTGTAACGGTTCTTCCTTCACGTTGTAATCGCCGTAGATGAGTTGCATTATGTAGCGGCTGCATTCGCCTTTTTTGCCGTCCTGCTGGCCGGTGAAGTAAGTGAGAGTCACATTTTCAGCACGTTGCAGAAGGCGGTAGAAATAATAGGCGTACATCGCCTCGCGGTCGTCGCGGGTGGGCAGGCCGAAGGCGCGGCGCATGTTGTGCGGCACAAATGTCGGGCTGTCGCCGTTTGCGGGGATAGTATCCTCGTTGACATTCAAGATGATAAGGTTCTTCGGGTCAACATTTCGAGTCTCAAGGAAACCCATTACCTGCAAACCCGATATAGGTTCGCCTTCGAATGGTACTTTGCTGCTGTTCAGATATCTGCGTAGAAGCTGATAGTAGGTTGTTAGGTCCATTTCAAGGCTTTCGGCCTTCAGTTCGCTGTCTAGTTGCTGGATTTGCAGCGTCAGCCTGTAGACAAGCTCCTGCTGCATAATCCAATTGTCGTTTTCCTGCGTTGCGAAATGGCGCATCAAGGTTTTCAGAACATCGAGTAGATATTCTGAATATTTTGTCTGATTGTCAATGAATTGGAAGACAAGTTTTGCAAAGTCGTTGCTTTCGAAAAGGCTGAGCGGAATCTGGAAAATGGCTTCCTCGCGGATTTTATCTACTGTTTCGGTGGCGTACTGCTCGCAAACCGACATGAAGAACGGGTGCTGCAAGACGGCAAGCACGTTTTTGAAGTAGAATTTCATCTCGCCGCGGTGCTCGCGTTTGTTGCTCTGCAACTGCAACAGCAACTCAATCCAATGGCCGGCAATCGAGTTTTTGATAGCGTAACCCATAGTAACGTTCAGACTCGACAGGTATGGCGCAACGCTTTCGAGCGCGCTTGTCAGCAAGGTTTCGTCGGACAGAACCATAGCCGTTTGCGACATCTCCTCAGACGGAATTTCCTTGAGCCGCTGCGTGGCCGCATACAGTTGTCCGCTTTCTGTTGGCGAAGCTATTATCTTGATATTCTTGCTTTTAAAATCGAACGAGTGCTGTCCGGTATAGCCTTCAGGTTCTTTGAACTCCTTTGCATAACGGCGCAGGAAACGGCCGGCTTCGTGCTGCTCGTCGGTGATGTACGACTCGTCGTAATCCCAGAAAAACAGCGCCTTGCCTTGCTGTTGGAGCGTTTTGAAGATGTGCTCCTCGGCGCGTGTTATGGCGTTGAAACCGACGAAGATGTATTTTGAGTACGGCAGTTGCGCGCCCGGCTCGCCAATCATCTGCGCGGCCTTGCGGTAAACGGCTCCGTTGTAAGTAACATTTCGTTTTTTTAGCCGAAGATTGAAATTTTCGTACATCGGCAGAAGGTTGCGCCAAATGCTCAGAAACCGTTTTTTCAGTTCCGATTTGTCGTCGGTGTTGAGCGTCACATTGAAAAAATGCTCAATGGTACGGCGTTGTTCCTCAGTTAGATAGTCGATATTGCTGTTCAGTTCCTTTATGTCCTGAATGTTCTGCAGCAACGCGCGAGCATCAACCAGATATTTGTCAATATCCTCGAAATCGGACAGAATCACTTGCGCCCATTGGAAGAATTTGTCGAACGATTCTTCGGATTTTGTTAGCTCCTTATGTGCCAGATAAAGTTCCGACAGCAATGTTATCGGCATTGCAACCGGCTCGTTTACAATCGAGTGTATAAACTCGTCAATGGTGCAGTGCTTGGGCAGCCATATCACGCGGTGGTTTATTCGTTTTACCTCCTCGAAGAAATAGACGGCGGAGCGGCGGTTTGGAAAGACGATGCAACAATCTTTCAAATCGTTGGCATAGTTTGCCAATACGAACTCGGCTACATTATGCAGAAAAGTAGTCATACTTGTCGCTTTTGTCATTCAAACACAATTGGTTACGATATGCAGGAATCCTACTTTTGTTTCGGCTTGCCTTGTGTCGGCGGAGTGGCAATGCTTTCACGCATAGCGGTGTCGGCCTCAATGTTTTTCATCTTGTAGTAATCCATTATTCCCAGATTACCAGCGCGGAAAGCTTCGGCCATAGCGCGCGGCACTTCGGCTTCAGCTTCAATCACCTTGGCGCGCATCTCCTGTGCCAGAGCCTTCATTTCCTGCTCTTGAGCCACCGCCATTGCGCGGCGTTCCTCAGCTTTTGCTTGCGCGATGTTCTTGTCGGCTTCGGCTTGGTCCATTTGCAGCACAGCGCCAATGTTTTTGCCTATATCGATGTCGGCGATATCGATAGAGAGAATCTCGAAAGCCGTACCTGCGTCGAGGCCTTTCTCGAGCACCACGCGCGAGATACTGTCGGGGTTTTCGAGTACGCTTTTGTGGTTGGCTGACGAGCCGATTGACGACACAATACCCTCGCCAACACGAGCCAGAACCGTTTCCTCGCCAGCACCGCCCACCAACTGCTTGATGTTGGCGCGCACCGTCACGCGGGCTTTTGCAATAAGCTGGATGCCGTCTTTGGCAACGGCTGTAACAGGCGGAGTGTCAATAACTTTTGGATTTACTGACATCTGGACGGCCTCAAACACATCGCGTCCGGCCAGGTCAATTGCAGTGGCCATTTTGAAGTTGAGGTCGATGTTGGCTTTCTCGGCAGAAACCAAGGCGTGAACAACTGCTTCAACGTGTCCACCAGCCAGAAAGTGAGCCTCAAGGTCGTCGCGTTTAATTCCTTGAAGACCAGCCTTATGCGCCTCAATCATTGCGCGGACAATGGTCTGTGGCGGAACTTTACGCCAGCGCATCAGAATCAGTTGCAGCAGCGAGATGTGCACACCCGATATGAGCGCCGTAAACCACAGTCCCACAGGGATAAAATAGAATAGTATCCATAAGCCGATAAAACCGGCTACAATGCAGATTACTAGAGTTGTTGTTCCTGTAATAATCATTAGTTTTTATTTTAAAGGTTTGACAATTATTTCGTTACCAACTATTTCGGTTACTTCGACCGCGGTTTTTGCATCGATGATGTTTGCCGATTTCGCCTCAAAGGTCATTCCGTTGATTTCAACTGTTCCAATTGGACCAAGGCGGGTGAGGGTGGTGCCGCAATCGCCTACTTTTACGTTTTCAGCCACATTGTCGAAGGCTTTGCCCTCAATGGCAGTGTCGAGCGACACTTTGCGCCAAGTGGATGAGCGAAGGCCGAAAACCAAAATCAGCGTACCCAAAATCAGTGTTGCGGCCAAAATGTAGTGTGCCGTTGGTGCGCCTATCTGTCTGTATGACAAATATATTCCGGCAATCATCAGCAGAAGACCCAGAATTCCGGCCACATTAATGCCCGGAAGCACAAATATTTCGAGAAATATCAGCAGTAGGGCAATCAGCAGTAATATGACGATACCGGTGAGCGACATGCTGAATTATTCTATTGTTACAGTCAGATTGCGGGCTGTAAGGCCGTTTTTGTACGGCTGCAAGGCTGGGTAAGCGCCCGATTTTATGTCGTAGCGTCCCTTGTAGTGTGTAATCAGCGCGCATTGCTCGGCTTGCTCGCGAGTGTATAAGCAGACTTCCTCAAGGCTTGCTATCACGTGGTCAAAAGTGTTGATGTCGTCGTTGTGCAATATCAAACTGAATTTGTTCAGTTCTTTTGCCGAATGGTCTGCAATATTTTTTGTGTGTTCTTTAGTCATAGCGAATGGTGTTTTTAAAAACGTGCGAATATATGGAACTATCTGTAAATTACATATGTTAAAGAACTAAAACTTTTATTAGTTTTTGCAGTGTTTTGTCTTTTTCGAAATGATGATTTTTTAAACCTTCTTTAAGCCGATGTTCGCATTTTTTTCGCTTATTTTAGCCTCAAAATCATAAGCTATGAGTACGAAATTGCAGACAGGAGATGTCGCACCTGATTTCTCGGGAATCGACCAAAACGGTAAAAGTGTGTCGCTCAGCGAATTGAAAGGCAAGCGTGTTATTTTGTATTTTTATCCGAAGGACAACACTTCGGGCTGCACCGCCGAGGCCTGCAGCTTGCGCGACGGCTACACCGACCTTGCCGAAATGGGCTTCGAGATAATCGGCGTCAGTCCTGATTCGGCGCAGTCGCACTTGAAATTCGCACAGAAGCACAATCTTAATTTCCACCTTCTGCCCGATACTGACAAAAGCATTCTGAACGCTTACGGTGCTTGGGGCGAGAAGAAAATGTACGGACGCACTTCGATGGGCGTTATCAGAACAACGTTCATCATTGGCGCCGACGGCAAAATTGAGTATGTTGTGGGCAAGGTTGACACAAAAAATCACGCCGAACAGATTAAAAAGCTCGTAGCCGCAAAATGATTGTGGCAATTTGGTATGTTTGCACCCGATAAAAATCATTCTATATGAAGAAATTGTTTTTAATAGCAACGGCCGCAGTGGCGCTTATTTTTTCGGCGCCGGCCTCAGCGCAAACCGGGAACTGGACTAAAGTAGCCGGCTTCAACGTGAGTGTCAATGAATTGGAGCACGATTTCGGCACAAAACCATTGTACACCAAAACCGAATTCGAATTTCAAATCAAGAACGACAGTGCGGAAACGCTTGTAATCAAGAATATCACAACATCGTGCGGCTGCACCACCCCCACATATTCGAAGCGCCCCGTGAAAAGCGGCAAAACTGCAGTTGTGAAGGTGGCTTACGACTCAGCCCGCATCGGAGTTTTCGACAAGACAGTGTATGTGTATACGAATTTCAGTAACGAACCTATCGAGCTCAAGATAAAGGGCACGATGGAAGAAACCAAAAATAAAGAATAATAATGCCAAAAATATCAGAACGCGGTATAATTATGCCGTCGTCGCCAATCCGCCGATTGGTGCCGCTTGCAAACGCTGCAAAAAAGAAAGGAATCAAAGTCTATCACCTGAACATCGGCCAGCCCGACCTTCCGACACCGGAAGTGGGTTTGGAAGCGATGAAGAAAATCGACCGTAAAGTATTGGAATACACCCCCAGCGAAGGTCTTTTGAGTCTGCGGGCGAAGTTGGTGTCTTACTACGCCAAGTTCAACATCAACGCCAACGTTGAGGACATCATCATCACCACGGGCGGTTCGGAAGCGGTGCTGTTCTCGTTTATGTCGTGCCTCGACCCAGGCGACGAAATCATTGTACCGGAGCCGGCTTACGCCAACTATATGGCTTTCGCAATTTCGGCAGGTGCGGTCATCAAGACCATTCCGTCGACTATCGATGATGGTTTCGCACTTCCGTCGATGGACAAATTCGAGGCGCTGATTACCGAACGCACCAAGGGCATCCTCATCTGCAATCCAAACAACCCAACGGGGTACCTTTATACCCGCAAGGAAATGAATCAGTTACGCGATATAGTGAAGAAGCACAACCTGTTCCTTTTCTCTGACGAAGTTTACCGCGAGTTCTGCTACACGGGTGCGCCCTACATTTCGGCATTCAACCTTGAGGGAATAGAACAGAATGTAATTCTAATCGACTCTGTTTCAAAACGATACAGCGAGTGCGGTATCCGCATTGGCGCACTCATCACAAAGAACGAAGAGGTTCGCGCCTGCGTAATGAAATTCTGTCAGGCGAGGTTGTGTCCGCCGCTCATCGGACAGATAATTGCCGAAGCGTCAATCGACACGCCTGAAGATTATATGCTCAACACCTATGATGAGTTTGTTGAGCGCCGTAAGTTCCTGATTGACGGACTGAACAAGATTCCGGGCTGCTACACACCGATACCAATGGGCGCGTTCTATACGGTAGCCAAACTGCCAGTGGACGACATCGACAAGTTCTGCGAGTGGTTGCTGCGCGACTTTGAGTATGAAGGTCAGACAGTTATGCTAGCTCCGGCAAGCGGATTCTACACTACACCCGAACTTGGCCGCAACGAGGCGCGCATTGCCTACGTGCTGAAAAAAGAGGATTTGGCACAGGCTCTCAACGTGTTAGCCGTTGCGCTTGAGCAATATCCGGGAAGGACGATTTAAGTTGAAAGTTATAAGTTACAAGTGATAAGTTAGGAGTTAGTGATTAGTGATAAATGATAAAAGATTAATCATTAACCATAAATCAAACGGGCGGCGCTTTGCTGGCCCGTTTTTTATTTGGTAAAATGCGTTTGTGTTTAATGGGTTAAGCAAATTATGGTTCAAGATTCCGCCTTGGCTGTTCTGGTTTTTGTATTAAGATAATCCTATAGTTGAAATGCATTTTGCGCTTTTGACAAAAACATTTTCCGTTTCCAACCTACTTTTATACATTTGAACTATTAATGAAGGTTTGAATAATTGAATAAAAGATAAAATGATTGCTAATTAAAATATTGTATTAAGAACCAGACATTTTTCAAATAACATAGTGGGCTTTTGCCATTAATTCTTTATATCGAAGAAACCGCCATATATTTTTTTCGGAAAAGCAAAGAAAGACAAGGCAATAGTTCGCACCCGACAAGGGTGTGAACTGTTCGTGTTTATCTTCTTTGCTGGGTTTACTTGGCGGTTTACCTCGATATGGGATGAACAAAAAAACGAATGGTTCATATCCTTTTTTTATGGTACACATAGGCAAGGAAATACAACAAGCAATGAAACAGCAGGGGCGCAGCCCCTCATGGCTGGCGCGACAACTCAATTGTGAGCGGCAGAATATCTACAGCATTTACAAGCGCCAAAGCATAGACAGCGCACAACTTGCCCTTATCGGAGAGCTTCTCAATATAGATTTCTTTGACTTCTACCGACGCGATGCGTCAACAAATAATGTACAAATCGTAAAATAATCGTTACTATCAGTTTGAATTATAGGCGGCTCGCATAAGTAATTTTGAGGTGTTAGTAACTTTAAATCGAATTCGCCTATGAAATCTATTCAAGGAGCATCGTTTTATGATTCGTTAGCAATGACAGCTATAGGCATTCTTGTGTGTCACACTGCTAATGATATATGGTTTGGAGCAAATTTCCCCTCATTGTTTTCGAGAGACCTTTGCATTTGTAATGAAATAGTATCAGTGACGTTTTTGCTAACCATCAGTTTTTTTATTGGTTTGATTTTGAACAAGACTATGGAGTGGCTTTATGGAAAAATTGAAAAATGCTGTTGCTTGTTCAATGTAACAAAGAAGATGCGAAAGACGATGGCTGATTTCTTAAAGAAGCCGTATATTCTTGAAAAGAGCCAATCGCAACCCTGCACCGCAGATTTCTTTCTATCCGAAAGCGGTAAAACAATTGAAAAAACGGCAGAAACAGACAGTGATGAAGAAATTCGAGCAGCCTACAACTGGTGCTATTTCCGTGCGGAAAAGAACGGACTGCTTACCACTGTACACATTCTTGAAGCACAAATCGCTTTTCTGCGGAATGCCTTGCCTGTCGGCATTTTTATAATAGGTTATTATGCTGATATCATACACACCGTTGTGGCAATATTGATATTGCTGTTCGTGGCGATTGACTTACTGCTATGGAACGCAATCTTAAAAAAGCAACTATACCTTGTTTGGGAAGCAGGATTATCTGATATGAAACGTGATGAATGTGTTAAACAATTAATGGAATAAGTATATGAAAAGGATTTTTACATTTCTATTTGCAACAATGCCTATGACTCAAGCATTTGCATACGATTTTCAAAGTGGTGATTTGTATTATAATATCACAAGTAACACAGAACCTTATACTGTAGAGGTTACATTTGAATATAGTTGGAATACAGATAATTATTCCAAATTGACAACCGTTACAATTCCTGAAGTAGTAACCAACAACGGTGTAACCTATTTAGTAACCCGCATTGGCGATGACGCTTTTTGCTGTTGCAAAAATTTAAGTTCAATTACCCTTCCCGAATCGCTCACCAAAATAGGCAGTTGTGCGTTTAATGATTGCAGCAATTTAACATCAATTGATATTCCAAACTCAATATTGAGCATCGGCACTGGTGTTTTCAGTGGGTGTAACAATTTACAATTCACCCTATACGACAACGCCTACTATTTTGGAAACAATGACAATCCTTACCTGTTATTGGTAAAGGCTAAAAATAATGAAATCGCGTCGTGCGAGATAAACAGCAACTGTAAAATTATATGCAGTATGGCTTTCTGCAACTGTTTCAATCTGAAAACACTAACCATTCCTAACAGTGTAGTTGGAATTGGTTGGGCTGCTTTTTCGGGGGTGAAAAATATAGTTTACTATGGAACAGCAGAAGATGGCCCGTGGGGAGCACTAAATGTCAATGGAACAATTGATGGTGATTTTATGTACACTGATGCCGAGAAAACACAACTAACGGCATACATCGGCAATAGTGCTTCAGTAACAATTCCGAACGGTGTAACCCGTATTGGCAATCAGGCTTTTTCGAACTGCACAAGCCTAACGTCGGTTGTTGTTACAAATGGAGTTACTGAAATTAGCGACGATGCATTCCGAAATTGCAACAATCTGACATCAGTTACCCTTCCCGAATCGCTCACCAAAATAGGCAGTTATGCGTTTAATGATTGCAGCAATTTAACATCAATCGAGATTCCGAACTCAATATTGAGCATCGGCACTGCTGTTTTTGCCGGGTGTAACAAAATGCAATTCACCGAGTACATCAACGCCTACTATTTAGGAAACAGCAGCAACTCATATATATTATTGGTAAAGGCTATAAATAATGAAATCGCGTCGTGCGAGATAAACAGTAGTTGTAAATTTATACGTAGTATGGCTTTTTGCAACTGTTCCAATCTGAAAACATTAACTATTCCCAGTACAGTAGTTGAAATTGGTTGGGCTGCATTATCTGGTTGCAACAACGCTACACTATATTGTCAAGCCCAAAGCAAACCAGAAGGATATGGTGATTTAGAGAGTTATGTTAAAAATGTTGAATGGAATTGCAAAACTGTGGATGTTTCAACCAATAATGCTGAATTTGGCACAGTGAAAACTACAGGTAATTACGAGTTTAAAGCAGCTAATGGTTCGTTGTGGTATTTGTCAAATACAGCAAGTCCGTCTACAACGCTAACAGCAGTGTCCAACGAAGGCTATCATTTTGTGAAATGGAGCGATGGCAATACAGAACCAACACGGACAATCGCAGTTACAGAAAGCGGCAGCTACACAGCCGAATTTGCAATCAATGTTTATACGGTTACAACAATGGCCGAGAATGGTTTAGTTGTTGGCGGCGGAACTTACACTCACGGCAAACAGACAACACTAATTGCAACGCCAGCTATTGGCTATCAGTTTTACTGTTGGAACGATGTCGTCACAGAGAATCCTCGTACAATTACAGTAACAAAAGACACTTCATTTACAGCGGTTTTTGAACCCATAACAGTTGTGGATACAATTAAGATTGAAGTGCCAGTTGTTGTTCGCGATACTGTAAAAATTGATGTTATAGTTCGCGATACCATCAAAACAATAGAACACGACACTGTCTTCGTTACCGAGCCAGACACTGTCTATTTGTTTAAGGATGTGAAATTTGTTCACGATACGGTAAAAACAGAGGTTTTGGTCCATGACACAGTTATTTACTATAAAGATGTTAAATTTATTCACGACACAATCTACATCACCAAAACGGATACAATTTATTTGCAAACAGCTGTTTCAGAAGTGAATGCAATTGGCGTGAAAATCTATCCTAATCCAACCGTTTCGTTTGTGACCGTTGATGCTGAGGAAGGATTTTCGTATGTACTAACCGACATCAATGGTAAACTGTTGCGTAAAGAGGAAAATGCGGCATCGTATCTGCTTGATTTGTCGGAATATCCCGAAGGTGTTTATTTGCTCAATACTTCAGACGGAGCGACACATAAGATTGTGAAGAAATAACATTGTTTTAATATTGATAATCATTGTAGAGGCGTCATATTATGGCGCCTCTACGTGTTTCTGGATTAAAACATGAATTTGTTGTGTCTCTGCTGTTTTAAATCAATTGGTCAAATTCCATTACCCAATAAATATATAAAATAATCAGATTTAGTATATAACAAAAAAGTTATATATTTGTTTTGTCAAAAACAACTGAATAAAGAATGAAGTGGAGTGAATTGAGACGTATTGCAGAGCGAAGCGGCTGGTATCTGTTGCGGAACGGAAAAAGGCATGACATATACGCTCATCCCGACAAGGACTTCATTATTGAAATAGGGCGGCATGATAAGGAAGAAATAAAAACTGGTACATTCAGCAAATTGAAAAAACAAATTGGTTTTTAAAAACAAAAGATATGAAAACTACAGCATTGATAGAAATGGGTAAAGACGGCACTTTCGGCATTTACACCCCTGATATTGAGAGTACTATAATTGGCGAAGGAGCAACAGTTGAGGAGGCTAAAGCCGATTTTGAAAATTCGGTGAGCGAAGTGCTTGAATGTTACAATGAAACAGGAAAGCCGTTGCCGGAAGAGTTGCGCGATGTCGAATTTGAATACAAATATGATTTGCCTTCATTTTTGAGTTACTATAAAATATTGAATATGAGCAAATTCGCGGAATACGCAAAAATAAATCCGTCACTAATGCGCCAATACAAAAGCGGGCAATACATATCGGCCGGTCAAAGGAAAAAGATACAAACCGCCATTCACAAAATTGGCAGAGAACTTGCGTCAGTAAATCTTTTGTGATAAAACGAATATCTAAGCGTAATCATTCTCCCCGATGGACGCGCGAATGTTGGATAAGCTGAAGATTCTTGCCGAGTCGGCGAAGTACGATGTGTCGTGCTCGTCAAGCGGAACCGTGCGGCGCAACAACGGGAAAGGATTGGGCAACACTGTTGGCGGCTTAGGCATCTGCCACAGCTTTGCCGAGGACGGACGCTGCATCTCGCTTTTGAAAGTGATGTTGACCAACTACTGCATCTTCGATTGCGCCTATTGCGTCAACCGCCGCAGCAACGATGTCCGCCGTGCCACATTTACACCCGCCGAGGTGGTGGAGATAACAATGGAGTTCTACCGCCGCAATTACATCGAGGGGTTGTTTCTGAGTTCGGGCGTGATGCAAAACGCTGATTACACTATGGAACGGCTTGTGCGGGTTGTGAAAGATTTGCGCGCTCAGCGGTTCAATGGCTACATACATCTGAAAAGCATACCCGGAGCCAGCCGGCAGCTGATAACCGAAGCCGGTTTGTATGCCGACCGAATGAGCGTCAACATCGAGATTCCGACGGAAAGCAACCTAAAAATGCTTGCACCCGAAAAGAGCTACGACAGTATTTTCCAACCTATGAAGGTAATTCACCAGGGTGTGCTGGAGAGCCACGAGGAGCACTTGCGGCATCGCTCGGCGCCACGTTTTGTGCCTGCCGGACAGAGCACCCAGATGATTGTTGGCGCAACCGACGACACCGACAAGGATATTCTTCGCCTGTCATCGGCGTTCTACCAAAGGCCTTCAATCCGGCGCGTATACTATTCAGGATATGTGGCGGTTAACACATACGACAACCGTCTGCCTGCACTTAAACAGCCGCCGCTTGTTCGAGAGAACCGTCTGTATCAGGCCGACTGGCTGATGAGGTTCTACAAATTCAAAGTGAATGAGATAGTTGACGACACATATCCCAACCTTGACCTTGAGGTTGACCCCAAATTGGCTTGGGCGCTGCGACATCCCGAGTTTTTCCCTGTCGATGTGAACACGGCTTGCTACGAACATATTCTGCGCGTGCCGGGTATAGGCGTCAAGTCGGCTATGCAGATAGTGGCCTCGCGGCGGTATGGTGCGCTCACTTTCTTCCAATTGAAGAAGATTGGCGTGGTGCTGAAGAAGGCGCAATATTTCATAAGCTGCCGCGAACTGCCTATTATGGGCACAATCAATGAGTTGAAGCCCGAGAAGGTGCGCTCGCTGCTTGTTGCCAAAAACGCCAAAAAAGGTTTGGAGGGGCAACTTGAACTGAATTTTGAACAACCTGTGCAACTTGTAACTCCCTACTGATGAGCGATGTTGTGGAATCGGCTTTTGCGTACGACAAGACCTTCGACGGCTTGCTTACGTGCGTTTTCGACTCGTATCTGCTGAAAAGAAAACCTCAGCGCCTGCTAGCGTTTGACGAGCCCGCACCATTGTTTTGCGAGGTGGCGCACACCGTTGCCACCGATGAGAATAAAGCGGCCCGCGTTTGGGCGCACCTTGAGAAAAAGATGACGGAGCTGGCTCTGCACAGCCTAACTGTCAGCTGGCTTGCCGATAGTATTACCGATGTTGACGAACTGATTTTCAGGTATATCTGCAAGATGATTGACTCGCCTAAGTCAATCGAGACGAATTTCGGCGATGCTGATGTGCTGCGGCTGTCGCAAGTGTACAAGCAAGTTTGTGGCGAACGGCTTCGGATGCTTCAGTTTCTGCGGTTTCAGAAGACTGCCGATGGTATCTATTTTGCCGCTTTTGAGCCGCGCCACAATGTGCTGCCGCTTACGCTCGAACATTTTTCCGACCGTTTCGCCGACCAGCGGTGGGTAATCTATGATTTGCTTCGGCAATATGGTTATATGTATGATTTGCACGAGGTTAACCGCATAACGTTTGCCGCCGACAACAAAATTGCCCAAGACGGTCTCCTCGACAAAAGCATTATGGATGCCGACGAGCAACTTTTCCAGTCGCTGTGGCGAACTTATTACAAGTCGATATCCATTGAGTCGCGGCGCAACCCACGGAAAATGAAGCAAGATATGCCCGTGCGTTATTGGAAGCATCTGACAGAAAAACAATGATTGAAACCTGATAGCTATCGTGATGAATGAGTGAAGAAACCATTATACTTTACTCATTAAACATTAATCATTCCTACATTAATCATTATCTTTGCGGCCTGTAAAAACGACAGAAGTGATTCGAGTAATAAATCATCCGCCGCAGTTTGTAAGGCGTTTTTTCCCGAAGTTTCAATGGAAAGTTGAGGGTGCCCCCAAGACACTCTATCTGACTTTCGATGACGGACCGACGCCCGAAGTTACCGAGTGGGTGCTCAATAATCTGGCCGAATACAACGCAAAGGCTACTTTCTTCTGCCTTGGCCGCAATGTTGACCATTATCCCGAAATCTATCGCCGCATAATTGATGAGGGCCACGCCGTCGGTAACCACACCTACAGCCATTTGAACGGCTGGCACGTAAGTGCGAAGGAATATATTGACGATGTGGATTTGGCCTCGCAGTATGTTGATTCGAAGCTGATGCGCCCGCCTTACGGACGGTTCACCAAAAAACAGATTGAGCCGTTGCGCCAACAGGGCTACCGTATGATTTTGTGGGACGTGATGCCAGAGGACTACAATCACCGCGTGAAACCACACGAGTGCTGCAACTGCGTGCTGAAATACGCCACCGGCGGCTCCATAATCACCTTCCACGACTCAATGAAGGCGCGTATGAATCTGTATTTCGCCTTGCCGCGTGTGCTTCAGCATTTTACCGATTTGGGGTTTGAGTTTGCACGTTTGGAATGATTTTATACATTTGCACCGCCTTGGGGGATTAGCTCAGCTGGCTAGAGCGCTTGCATGGCATGCAAGAGGTCATCGGTTCGATTCCGATATTCTCCACAAATCAAAAGATTAAAGCCTTGTAGGTGAATAACTTGCAAGGCTTTGTTGTTTGTTTAGTGAAACTATACTGAAAAAAATATTAAAAACTGTAGTTTTTCACTATCCCCGACCAAACTTAATCTTTGTGATTTTGTCTATAGAAGGTTTTATATAACGAAAAAATGAATCCAGAGCAAAATTGATGTATCGCGTGCTCACAAAGTACTATCTAAGTTTTTATTTTGCTTTAATTATATCGTTTATGTTGGTACTTTGATTCTGCGATGATTGAAAGTTGGAGAGGTTCAAATTAGGCTTTTCAAATCCTTGTGCGGCTAGTTTGACTGAATCCATACCATACTTGTCTGTTAGCGAATCAAGTGCGGCCATTAACTTGCTGGACTTTGACGTTTGCTCGGGGTCTTGGAACAAATCAAACTGTATGTTCTCATCGCTTGTAATGTTTGAGAGAATGACTCCGGCCTTCTTGTATTGCAATCCAGGCTTGTATATTTCTTCCAATGCGCTTATGGCGGCTTTGCAGATATCCCGACTGTCGGCAGTGGCAACATTTAATTTTGTGGTTGCCATATTGCTGTACTGGTCTAAATCCTCACGGAACGGATTGGTTGACAAGAACGCGCTAACCGTCAGACAAACTGAATGTTGCGCGCGAAGTTTGCGAGCTACAGCCACCGCATAATCGGAAATGTAAGTGCGTAGCGTGTTGAGGTCGCTTGTCATATAGGCGAATGTGCGCGAGTGACAAATAGATTGCTGACGTTCAGGATTATCGATGCTGATTGAAGGTATACCATGCAACTCCTTCCATGTGCACACACCATTGATATTGAGCCAGCGGCGAATGTGTCTCTCATCGGTATTGTAAAACTGCAAGGCATTATCAATGCCGTTGGCTTTGAGTTTCGGCGCTGTGCGACGGCCTATACCCCACACTTCAGCAATGGGGAAATTATTTAAAGCAACCTCGATTTTGTCTTTAGGCAAAACGCAAACACCTTCATAGCCAGGATAGTGCTTGGCATACCACGTGGCAACCTTACCGAGTGTGTACGTTAGCGAAACTCCACAGCTGACGGGTATGTCTGTGCTTTGCTCTATGTGGTGTTTGATTTTGAGTGCCGCCTCACGCAGTTGGTCTTTATCGTCTGTTGGCAACTCGCCGAAAAATTCATCAACTGAATACTGCTGAAAGTTCACCACAATATTTTGCTCACGGACAATCCGCATCAGACGGCGGCTAATATCAACGTACTTTGGCAAGTTGGCGGGAAATACAGTCACATTGTTGTCATTCAACAATTTGGTAACCTTAAACACTGGGTCGCCGCGCTTTAGTCCGAGGGCTTTAGCCTCTTTGGTAAGTGCCAGAATGATGCCGCCACCAGCCTCATTGCAGTTTGCGACAACAACAGGCTTGCCTTGCAAGTCGGGGTGCAAAGCAACCTCACACGAGGCGTAGAATGTATTGCAATCAATATGCAGAATCATTTAGGCTTTCTTTTTCATTACCCACGTAACAACACCAAACACACTTAAATCTTCACTGTCTTCAATTTCGACAGGTTTGCCAAAAATAGAAACAAAAGGTATTAGACTCGCTCGAAATATTATAAAAGACAATCAAACAGTTTTGTAACATATACCAAATATCATCAAAACAACAATCTTGTCGGATAATTCGTGTTTTTGCATAAATACGTTGAAGGGTAAAGTCAATAGAGTTTTACCTTGTTCTCCACTAGAAACAAAACAAAGCCTTGCAGTTAAACACCTACAAGGCTTTTTTATTTCCATCAATATCCTCTATTCAAGCCTTATTCCGGAAAATACCTTTTCCCCAAGACAAGTTTGTCGCCGCTATCGTCAATTTCCCACATTTGCGGTTTGCGTGGGCCGTCGTTCTCAACGTGGTGGACGATGTAAATCAACTTACCTTCGAAAGTTTTGAATAGCATTCCGTGTCCCGAATTGTTAGCCAGGAACGGTTCGGGTTCCTGCACCCAAGGTCCGGCGATTGTGCCCGATTCAGAATAGCAGACGGCTTGCAGGTAACGCTCTTTGCCCCAAGTTGACCACAACATTCCGAGTTTGCCGGTTTGTGTGCGGAACATTTGCGGACCGTCGGTAACCCAACCGGGCATTTTCAGTCCGAATGTTGCTTCGCCCAAACTGTTCATCTCACCGCAGTAAGGTGCTTCTGATGCGCGGAACATTGTTACAGGCCATTCAGAAACGGTATGTGTCAGGTCTTCTGACAGTTCGATGTAATCCATTGTGCCGTCGATTATCTGCGTCCACTCGTGAACAAAAATCATATACGTTTTCCCATTTTCCTGATAGAGAGTACCGTCGATGCAGTCCCACTCGCGCGGCTCGTAATCGTAACCAGGAGTAACGGCAAATGATGTGTACGGACCTTCAACATTTTTCGACCTGAGCAGATAGGTCTGATTGTGAGGCACATTGTATCGGCGGGGGATTTGCTGTATAAGGTCAGAATGGTCGCTCCAAGTGCCGGCGTAGTAGTAATAGTCGCCAATCTTGTGAATTTCGGCTGCTGCGGCAAAACCGGCTTTTTCGAGCCATAAGCCTTTGATGTCGATTATGTTATATGGGCCTTCCCAGGTTTTCAAATCTTTACTCTTGTACATACGTCCGCCCGAACTTGTAAGGTAGTATGTCTTGGTTTCGGGGTCAGGATAGATGAATGGGTCACTCATAGAGAGTTCGTCGAACGAGAGCGTGCGGATTTTGTTCATAGCCTCCAACATAGCTTTGCGTCGGGCCGCCATGCCTGTGGTGTCGCCATTCTGAAATCCGCCGAAATTTTTCTGTCCCACATCAGCCAAAGGGGCTTGTTCGCCCGGCTGAATTGGCTGAGGTTGTGTTGATGTCTGACAATTATTCGAGCAACTTACGCAAAACATAAGCGATGCTGCCGCCATAAGTGTTTGTAAACGATTAGTTCTCATTTTGTTTTAATAATTATGATTAGTACTAATGCGATAAAAATACACAATAATAGTTGAACTTAAAAAACTTCAGTGCAAACAATAATGAAACAGTGTAAACTCTTCTCCATAAAATGCCGGTAATCTCTAAACGCAAAAAATATCTATATTGAAAAATGAAATATTGACGCGATTGTGTTGGTTAATTATTTGATTATGAAAAAAATATTTGTTTTAATCTCATCCTTTCTGTTGGCGACAGGTTCGTTGTCGGCGCAAAAAATTGTTAATGGAGTGCTGACCATTGCCGGTGGTACCGCAGAAATAAAGTCAATGGCGTATTATGGCAACACCAGCATAAAAAAAGTTGTCATTCCGTCATCGGTAACTAAAATTGGCGACCTTGCCTTTCATGGGTGTTCGAATCTGACCGAAATCGATATTCCGGCTTCTGTAAAGACAATAGGCAAGGCTGCATTCCAAAACTGCACATCACTATCGAAAGTGACACTGCATAATGGGCTTACAAATCTGAATTACAGACTTTTCAAGAATACGGCAATTCGCGAAATAACCATTCCGGCAAGCGTAACCGTGGTTGACAAAGAGGTTTTTGCTGATTGTAAAAACCTTAAATCAATCAATATCGACCCAAAATCAAAACTAAGCAGCGATGCTCGGCTTGCATTGACAAACAACAAAAATGCGCAGGGTGGCGGACAGAGCACACAGGGCGGCGGACAGAGTACGCAGGGGACGAAAAAGAAGGCAAGTGAGGGTTTTATCCTTGTCGAGGGAGGAACATTTGTTATGGGAGACAATTCCGGTGGCGAGTTTGAGAAACCCGCGCACAGCGTCACGGTGAGCAGCTTCTATATGTGCGACCACGAGGTGACGCAGGAGGAATACACATCGGTTACAAGAAAGTCTAACGTGAGCGGACATAAAGGCACAAACTTCCCGATGGAAAAGGTGAGCTGGTACGATGCCGTCTATTACTGCAACAAACTCAGTATGAGCGAAGGTCTGACTCCGTGCTACGCGTTCAAGGGAGAAACCGATGTCCAGAAATGGGGTGACGACTATACCAAGTTCTACAGTGACGACCCTTATCCCCATTGGAAGCTTACCTGTGACTGGACTGCCAACGGCTACAGGCTGCCCACAGAGGCCGAATGGGAGTGGGCTGCCCGTGGTGGGAAAAAGAGCAAAGGCTACACTTACAGCGGAAGCAACAATATTGACGAGGTGGCCTGGCACAAAGGCAACAGCGGAAGCAAACCGCACGCCGTAATGCAGAAAAAAGCCAACGAACTCGGATTGTACGATATGAGCGGCAATGTGACCGAATGGTGCTGGGACTGGTTCGCCACTTATGCTGACGGAAGCGAAACCAACCCAAAAGGTTTTTCTGACGGTTTTTACTTTATGGGCATTTACATTGTAAGAGCTTATAGGGGAGGTACATACGAATCTGATTCTTTTCGTTCACGCATTTCGGCCAGAAATTCAGTTATAAGACCATACAAGGCTACTAATAGCTTTGGTTTCCGTGTGGTGAAAAATGTTCCGGGTGTCAGTTATGCCAGTTCGCCGGCACCCAAAAAGAGTGTTCAGCGCACCGACGACAAGTTTGTGTTCGTTGAAGGCGGAACCTTCAAAATGGGAAACGCTATGGGAGATGAAGAAGAGAGACCTGTGCACAGCGTAACGGTGGGCAGTTTCTATATGTGTGACCATGAATTAACTCAAGCCGAATTCAAGGAAATAATGCGTGTTAATCCCGGCCCTTTCGACGGCGATACGAAACCGGTATGGGTCAATTGGTACGAGGTTGTTTTGTACTGCAACCTATTGAGCGAAGCCAGAGGGCTGACACCTTGCTACTCATACAAAGGAAGTACCGATGTAAAGACTTGGGAACCCAGGCGGGTACTGGAATATCTCAAAACGCCAACCAACTGGGATGTGATTCAGTGCGATTTCTCGGCCAACGGCTATCGTATGCCCACCGAGGCTGAATGGGAGTATGCGGCGCGAGGTGGAAAATTTAGTAAGGGCTATAAATACAGCGGCAGTAACAACATTGCCGATGTGGCTTGGTACAGCGGAACCGCTTATATAAAAGATTTTGTTATGTCCAGCGGCGCCCAAGTTCATTATCACGAACCTCGCGAGGTGAAAACCAAAAAACCTAACGAACTGGGAATTTACGATATGTCAGGCAATTTTTACGAGTGGTGCTGGGACTGGGCTTACTGGTATGGCCGTGCGCCCGAAAACAAACTTGGCCGTATTATCAGGGGCGGTGGCTATCGGTTTGAAGGCTCAGAATATACAGATGAGGAAGCCGCAGGGCGTTGTACCGTCACTGCCCGTCAATATAATTGGCCCGATGGACGGCGCTTTGAATCGGACCCAGGCATTGGGGCTCGGATAGTTAGAACAGCGACAAACAAAAAGTAAGTGAGGATAATAATTAAGAAACTACAATGCGCCGCATTCTATTCATAATCACCCTTATATCAGCAACCCTTGCCACTTTTGCCGATGACGATATTTTCAGCCGTCCAGCGGAGGTGCATCTTGTTGTTGACAGTGCTAATGTGTTTACCACAGAACAGTTTGCGGCTCTGACAGCCAAGTTGGACTCGTTTGAACGGGCCACAACGGTGCAGATACAGATTTACACCACCTATTCTTTGTATGGTTACGACATTGTTGATTTTGCCCAGAGGTTAGGCGAGGGCTGGGGCGTTGGGCAGGAGGGTGCCGACAATGGCATTGTCATTGTATGTAAGCCGAAAACGAGTTTCGTAAAAGGCGAGGTGACCATTCAGGTGGGCTACGGCATTGAACCGTTCATGCCTGATGCAGTCTGCAAACAAATTATTGACTTTGAGATGATTCCAGAGTTCAAAAAAGGACATTATTATTCGGGAATCGATAGGGCGGTTGACCTCTGCATGCAGTTCGCAAGCGACGAGAACGCGGCGAAAGAATATATGGCTAAAAAAGAAAGAAGATGGTTCGAGAGTCCCCTTTTTCGGTTTATATATTCGATTCTTTTTATGTCCTTAATGGCTTTGATATGGATTGGCGCCAGTAGTGGTGTTACTGTGAGCAGCGGCAGAGGTTCGTCGGGTGGCAGCAGCCACAGAAGTTCTCGCAGTTCGAGCAGCAGCCACAGTTACGGCGGCGGTCATTTTGGTGGCGGCGGAGCACGAGGCAGTTGGTAAACAAGGATTGATTAATTGAAGGATTGAATAACTGAAGGATTGAAAGATTGAAAAATGAAACGGATATTATTAATAATCACATTTTTAGCGGCAACGGTTACCTCGTTTGCCGATGACGAAATTTTCAGCCGTCCAGCGGAGCAGGCGCTTGTGGTTGACAGCGCCAACGCCTTCACCGACGAGCAGCACGCGGCCTTGACCGAAAAACTTGAAGCCTTCAACCGTGAGACCTCCACGCAGATTCTGATTTACACCACAACCAACCTGCACGGCTACGATGTTGCCGACTTCGGCCAGCGGTTGGGCGAGGGCTGGGGCGTTGGTCAGAACGGCTTCGACAACGGCATTGTCATTGTCTATAAACCGAAAACCGACTACGAGTCGGGGCGCGTAACCATTCAGACGGGCTATGGCATTGAGTCGCTCATTCCCGACGCAAGGTGCAGTTGGATAATCAATTACAAGATGATTCCGCATTTCCGCCAGAATGAGATTTACGAGGGAATTGACGAGGCTGTGGATGCCTGCATTGCGATGACTAAAGGCGAGTTCCAACCTGCCGACCAGCACATTGAGCACACTGCGGGCGACATTGCCGCCATTGTCTTTTTCCTTGTCTTTATTGTAGTTACTGTTTTGCTGGCGTTAAAGTTCAGCAAGAACCATTACACTACGCCAGGTTCGTCGGTTTACCGTTCGGGCACTTGGCATTCAAGCGACTGGAGTTCAGGCGGTAGGAGTTCGGGTGGCGGATTTAGTCACAGTAGTTTTGGTGGATTTGGCGGCGGACACTTCGGCGGCGGCGGCGCCAGCGGAAGTTGGTAAAGACAATAACTGAATGCGTGAAGGAGAGAAGGATTGAATGTGTGAATAACTGAATGTTAGAATTAAAAATGTATGGATATAGTATAACAACAAACTTAAAAGAGCAGTCCGAAGGACTGAATCTGCATATCCGGACGCAAGCGAAGCGCAGCCTCCGGTCGAAGTACCACGCAGAGCAACACTCTGAAAGAGTGAACATTAAAAAGGTTCAGTCTTCCAGACTGGTGTCAGATATGTGTCGTTATCCGCGGGTTGCGCTTCGCTTAACCCCCGGTTATGAAAATGTTGTCTTTCAGACAATTACTTCATACGCAAATATTCAGTTGTATGCAATTCAATCCTTCAATCCCTCAATCCTTCAATTAGTCTATCAGTCAATCAATCTATTAATCAATAAATCAATCAATAATTTATGCGTGTAGGAATTTATAAATCAATAACGAATAAATGGGCTAAAGCGGCGGTTTTTATGTTATTCGGGTTGGCGTCGTTGACGGGTATGATAATCGTCATTTGCAACAACATTGGCGACCCCGACATGTTCTATCAGAATGTGTCCACTAACGGCGGCCCCTACGAACGTGTGTACTCGCCAGGAACCACCATTTTTTGGTTCTCGTTCTGGGGCTTGGGCTCGCTTGCCTTCGTTGCGGGCGGCATTGCGTATCTGAAACAAGCAATCAGAGAGAAGAAAGGTACGGTCCGACCACCGCGAAAATTCAGTCAGGAGCGCCCATATTTTGCTACGGGCCTTGTCTTCTTTATTATCGGGCTTATATCGGTGGCCGTTCCCATAGCCTTGGTTTTCGACGGCAACCATGCGACGGGCGTGAATTTGGTGTTATACTCTCTTTGCCTCCTGTTCGCCGCGCCGTTCCTTGTGCTTGGAACAATCTGGATGAAGAAAAAAGAGGAATGGAGGGAGAATTGAGAGTTAGAGAATTAGAGAGATAGAAAAGTAGAGAATTAGAGTGTTATTCAATCAATCCTTCAATCCTTCAATCAATCTGTTAATCTATTAATCAGTCAATCAATCAATCAGTCAGTCAATCCTTCAATCCTTTAATCAGTCAATCAATTAATCAATTAATCAATAAGTCAATCAATAATTTATGCGTGTAGGATTTTCAAAACCAATAACGAACAAATGGGCTATCGCGGCGTTTTTTATGTTTTTCGGGTTGGCGTCGTTGACGATTATGGCAATTGTCCTTTACAACCAAATTGGCAGCCCCGACATGTTCTATCTGAATATGTCCATTAACGGCGGTCCCTACGAACGTGTGTACTCGCCAGGAGTCACCATTTTTCTGTACTCGTTCTGGGGCTTGTGCTCACTTGCGTTCCTTGTGGGCGGCATTGCGTTTCTGAAAAACGCTATCAGAGAGAAGACAGGCACGTTCCGTCCGCCGCGGAAATTCAGTCAGGAGCACCCACGATTTGCGGAGGGCCTTGTTTTCTTCATTATCGGGCTTATAGCGGTGGCCATTCCCATAGCCTTGGTTTTCGACAACCACATTGCCGATGCCGACGTTGAAACAATACTCTGTTTTGCTGTCTGCCTCCTGTTCGCCGCGCCGTTCCTTGTGCTTGGCACAATCTGGATGAAGAAAAGAGACTAATGCGGAAGAATTGAGAGTTAGAGAATTAGAGAGTTAGAGAATCAGAGAGATAGAGAAATCTTCAATCAGTCAGTTATGAACCCACAGCGAACACACGGCATGGTATTGATTTTCCTGATTATCGGGTTAATCTCACTTCCGCCAATTTGTTATGTCGTTTATGCAGGAATCAAACATTTGTTTGAGTTACAAACAATTGCGGATAGGGCGTGGACAATTGGCGGCATAATAATGCTCCTTGCGTTCCCGCTGGCGTTCATAGTTCCGTCGCTGACGATAATTATCCGTGCGCGGCGGGCTTACAAACGCGGGAGTGTGTATGAGCGCTCAAACGAACCGCAACCGCAGCCCGAAAGTCAGCCCGAAAAACCGAAGCGCGACTGGGCAATATTCAAGGTTGGTATGGGTATCAGTCTGGTACTCATTACCATAGGCGTTGTGATAGTGTTGAGCGACCGCGAGAAGAAAGCCATGGGCATTGAGGTTGAAGGCACAGTTATCAGTAAACGGACAGAGAGTGGTTCGAATCACAAACGCGGAAATTCGAACAACAAAAGCTCATATTTTACGGTAGAATACAGTATCGACGGCAAGACGGAAACTTACGAGTTGTCGGGTTCTCCCGCTATAGGGCGGAAAATGAAACTGTATGTCAGCAAGGATACATACGCCTCTGTATTTGGCGATGAAGATGACCGCCACTGGGTTCTTCATTATCAGAATAAGAATCTTATTTGGATAATATTTCTGTTCGGATGCGCGGCGTTCATAATTTTTGTGGTGTCGGCTCTCACGTTCAGCGATGATGTCGAAACCAAAAACACCGATGACACCGATGCAACCATATCGTATATGGCGGGAATGGATTGAACCGACGGCTCGATTATACGCTGAAAATAAGAGATTTATAAAAACAGAACAGGCAAAAAACAACGATAAAAACAACAGCAAATGCGAAAACAAATACCTATAACCGACCGCAGGACCAAAGGCATAGCATTTATTTTCTTTGGCTGCGTCTTCTTGTTCCTGATAGGAGTGTTTATTTTCGTTCTTGGCGGGTTTAGTGAACTTGCAGGCAACATTCTGTTTGTGACCATGTTCGGCTTGGGTGCGGTTGCGTTTATCGCCGCTGGTATTTTGAACCTGAACGTTGCGGCGCACCCCGAACTCTTGGATAGGCTTGCGCTCAACGGCACTCGGATGGTTGGAATCATATTTTTGGTCATTGGCGTTTTCTCGGGCGCACTCACAGTCTGGTTCCTCTCAATGGGTTTGCTCCGCAACTATCCAGCCGCAGCATTTTTCTGCATGATTTTCACTGCCTTGTTCTTCTTTTTCGGCACCTTTATGTACCGAAACAGGTTGGCGTCGTTCAGTTGGAGTGGGTTTGCCAGGATTGATTTGAATGTTAAAGAAAAGAGAATCGTCGTTTATGGAAAAACTTGCAGGACGTTGGTTTCAACATGCATAATTCTCATTATTGTGGGCTGTATACTTCTCATTATTGGCACAGTATGCTTGAAGTATTATCGGCCATTTATTATTATGGATATTGTTGGCGGTGCTTTCACAATTTATGGCATTTGGCTTCTGAAATTGTCGAAACGGAAAGATTTCAAAATAATTTACAAAGTCCTCGAACCTCAATCCATTAAGAAATCAAAAACGGGCAATGTGCAGATTGCCAACGCTTTGCAAGGCGCCACTCCGCAAGCCATTCCATTCGTTGAAAGTCATTTGGAAAAGGAGCGGAGGCTGCCCATTGAGGCCGAAATGGAGCGCCAACAGGCCGAAGCGGAGGAGCACCGTCGGAAGGTTGAGGCGTGGATGGCGCTTCGGGCCATTGCAAAGAAAAAAGCGACGTTTATGGCGCGGCTCCACACAATAGCCATAGTTGCGGGCTTGGTTCTACTGGTGCCGTTTCTGGTTCACGCCTGGCTCGATTTCGATGTTTTCGAGGTGCTCCGTTCGGGCCACACAACCATTTTCTGGTACGACGATTCGGTCAGCCGACTCTTTTCGCACACTCTCCGCTGGCTTCCCGCGCTTGTTGTCGGCTGCGGTCTTTTGGTGTTCGGTCTCTACCGAAAGTGGATGATTACGAAAACGCAAGCCAAATCCATTGACAATCGAAACGATAAATCCGCCGAACCCGTCCCCGAATTTGTCTATGTTGAAGGCGATAGCAACCTTCGCACAAAAATCAAAAACTTCAAGACGCACCACCCGAAACTCTTTGTGGCAGCCTGCATTGCAATTGGATTAATTGTATGTTATATAGTGCTTTGCGTGGTGGCGATAATTATCACAATCAACTAACCCCCAACACCTAACACCCGATATCTATGCCAAACAAAAGCAAAACCGCCAAAAAGAGAAGAGCCGCCGGACTCGATAAGATGCGCAAAGTGATGAGCGAAAAGAGACGCGAGAAGATGCGCGGGGAGATGCGCGAGCAACAAGTGTATTATCAATACATTCAGGAGAGTTTTGAGGAAGCCGACCAGGAGTTTGAAGAGATGAAGAAGGAAAGCGCACAACGGAGTGCGAAATCCTTTAAGACAACCATTCTTGTGGTTCTTGCGCTATGTTTCGCCGAATTTGTATGGTCGCGCGTCGATGCCAGCCGGTATACCGAGGTTGGCGCAACCATAACCGGTTATCGCAACGTACAACGCCAGCAACCGATATTCGACACCTACACAACGCAGGGCGGTGTGTTCCCTTATTATGAAACCTGGGTTACGGTGGAGTACACTTTCAACGATATCGAATACAAGGGCAGTGTGAAACTCGACAAGAATGTGCAGAGCCAGCACATTATGGTTTACTGCAAGAAGAATCACCCGCAGGAGTGCCGGCTCACCAAACTAAAATATCCGAAACTCGACCTGGGAATTATGATTATTTTCGGCGTAGTTCTGGTTATCGGATTATGTGTAGGTCCGCCTTCGAAGGAAAAGTAAATGAATCATGCCAAAAAAGAACAAAGCCGATAAGGAGAAAAGGGCCGCTTTGCGCGAAAAGAGGCGCAGACGCGACCTCCGGTACTGTTTTAAAGTAGCCGGACCCGAAATTGAAGAGATGAAAAAGGAAAGTGCCGCAAGACGGCAAAAATCCTACATAATAACTATGGTTGTATTTCTTGCGCTATGTTTCGCCGGACTGGTGTGGGCACGTATCGATGCCAGCCTCTACACAAAGGTTGGCGCAACCATAACCAATTCATACTCCGTAAAACGCCAAATCCCGATATTCGCCTCACGGACAAGTCATGGCGGCTTGATGCCTTATTACGAGGAATGGGCTAAGGTGGAGTACACTTACAACGATATCGAATACAAGAGCCGTGTGAGACTGACCAAGGATGTGCAGGGCACGCACATTATGGTTTACTGCAAGAAAAATCACCCACATGAGTGCCGGATGACCAGACTCAAATACCCGATGCTCGATACGGGCATTATGATTATTTTCGGCATAGTTCTGGTTATCGGATTATGTGTATAGTTTGTTCCTGAAATAAAACGAATCATGGCAAAGAAGAATAAAGCCGACAAGGAGAAAAGGGCCGCCTTGCGCCAAAAGAGGCGCGAAAAGAGGCGCAATGACGACGACTTGTACGATTACGGAAAAATCATGTCCGACTTTGCGAAAGCCGACCGCGAGCTTGAAGAGTTGAAAGACGAAAGTGCCGCGAAACGGTGGAAATCATTCAAAATAACCGTAGTCGCATTCTTCGCGATATGTTTCGCCGGACTTGCGTGGGCGCGCATCGATGCCTGCCTCTACACTAAGGTTGGCGCAACCATAACCGATTCATACGTTGTAAAAGGCCAAATCCCGATATTCGGCTCAAGGTATAGTGTCGGCGGCTCGATGCCCTATTACGAGGAATGGGCCAAGGTGGAGTACACCTTCAACAATGTCGAATACATAAGCCGTGTGAGACTGACCAAGGATGTGTCGAGCTCGCGCGTTACGATTTTATGTAAGCGAAGCAATCCGAAAGTCTGCCGGATGACCAGGCTCAAATATCCGTTGCTCGACTTGTTCATTATTGGTGCAGCCGGCTTTTTTCTGATTGTCGGATTAGGCGCGTGGTATATTCCCGACGAAAAAAGGATGTTGTCGTTCCTATATCATGTCTTTTTCTTAGCATTGCTTGTTCTCTATTTGTGGCATCGGTATTTGAATATTTAACAAGAAGACTGGCAGAAAAAAAGAGAGACTGTCATCATAATTCGAACAATCTCTCTTTTTGCGGTTTCGGTCGTAAACCTTTTTCGATTTCACGATTCGTAGCGGCCTTGTGGAAATCAGTTTTCCGTGCGTCGCTATCTCTCTTTCCCTGTCAGCCTTCTTCACGGCGTTTAGGTACTCGAGAAACGTTGGTTTTTGTCTCTTTCCCATTTTCTTAAGTGTTTTAGAACTAGCCGCAAAGGTAAGCGATAACCCGCAACTTGCAAAACACTTCGCGCCTTAACGAGGCCTATTTCCTACAGATTCAGCCTCTCTTTCAGCGCCTTATACCCCGAGTTGCTGACTTTGATTTTCTCACCGTTTCGCAGTTCGATAAGCTGTTGCTGACCGTAGCGCTCGATTTTTGAAATCTTGGCCACATTCACAATATACGACCTGTGAACCCGCACAAAATCGGCGGTTGGCAGGTTTTGCTCGTAGTATTTCATTGTCTGTTCCTTGAGCCAGCGGCCGGCTTCGGTGGCTATCGATACATAATCGCCATCGGCTTTGATGAAATTCACATCGGCAATGTTTATCACGCTGATTTTCTGTCCGCTGCGCACGGTTATCTTGTCAATTGGCTCGGTCGGGGCTGATAGCGGTTCGGCAGCTGGTTGGGTGTCTATGTCATCAGGTTCATCGTCGGCGTTCAGGTTTTGGTTGTAGAATTGCACAACCATGCCGTAAAGCAATGCCAAAACCAACGCACGCGCCGGCAGTGTCTTCGCGAAAGCGATAAGATTCTCACCATCAATAAAATAGTTGACTGCCAATTCAATGCCGGCCGTGCTCACCACAACAAAGAACCCGATAATGGTCAGGTGTTGGTTGATGTAGCCATTGGTCATCGGCTGAAGTACGTATTTAATTATGTTCCAAATGATTATGCACTCAAGTGCGAATATGACGGCAAACACCGCGCCATCGGCAATCGAGGTTGCAACGCCCATATCGGCCAGCAAGCCAAATGCCGCACTGTAGCAGGCGGCAACGGCTGCGAGCACAATGGCTGCAACAATGGTTGTGGCGCGGTTTCGCAGAAATGGATTCATAGTGTTATTCGATTGAACCACCGCCCATTACACATCGTCCGGTGATTATCAGCCGGCGGGTGTTGTCCATTTCAACTGCAAAACGTTTGTCGGTTATGCCGCCCAGCACAAAGCTGCATTGGTTCACAATCTTCCAATCACTTGGCACTTTCAGTGTGAAACCGCCGCAAGTGGCGTCGATGTTGAGTATTGTGTCGCCTTCGGGCAGAGTGGTGTGGCGCAGGTCGAGCATAACTCCGCCGCAGGTTGCGCTGATGTTTCCACCACGGAAAACTGGCTCCATAAACACTTGCTCGATGCCGCTGAAAACAAATCGGTAATTAATACGGCCGTCTTCAACGTTTTGTTCGGTTTGTCCGTGCTTTGCGGCGAATGCGCTTCCCATAGTTAAATGGCGGTTGTGGCGCGGTTTGGTGAAAATCAGAATCAAGCCCACACCAACAAACAAAACCGACCAGAAAATGGCGTTAATTTGATTTCCGTGCGGCATTCCTTCGGGCAAAAATGTGCCAATGAATTCCACCCAGCGGTGATAGTTGGCAACAATGCCTATAGCAAAGAATATTAAACTATTACGCAATTTGCCTTGAATGAGTTCGGCCAAGCCGATTGCCAGAAATATCGATTGCCAGCAGAAAAGCAGTTGGTAGAGACTGTTTGGCAACAATCCGGTAAACTGTAGGCAGAGCACTCCGCCGATAACAATCAAAACAATGCCCCACGACAGGCGGTGGCGGCGATTTACATTTTCACAATTTTCCATAATTCAAGTTTTTTACGGTTTAAAAATACGTTTATTGACAACGCAAACGAAAAAATGTTCTGCAGTTGCGCACCTTTTTGTTTGCAGTGGCAAAAGTATTGTGGTTGTGAGTGTTCTGAAAGCCTATATCGGTGAACCGCATCGTTTAACCCGACGAGTGAATGGTTTCGGGGGGTGGAATTTAATTGGACTACAGACAACGGACAACAGACTTCAGACACTTGCAGTGTATTACTGCCTTTATGCGGATGTGGCAGTGCGAGTCCCTACATCTATCATTAATCACTAATCATTAATCATTCCCCCTTATGCCTTTTGCCTTATGCCTTGTCACTTGTAACTAGTAACTTCTGCCTTCAATCCTTCAGTTATTCTATTAATCAATCAGTCAATCAGTCAATCCTTGATTTTCTGCATCACCATCAATCCGTCGCGGATTGGGAACAGCACGTTTTCGACGCGCGAGTCGTTGTGGACCATATCGTTGAATTGCTGAAGACCGGCGGTGTGGTTGTCGCTGTGGGGCGTGTCGCCGTTGATTTTGCCGTACCACAGCACATCGTCGGCAACAATGAAGCCGCCCGTGCGTACTTCACCGATTATCAGGTTGTAGTATTCGGGATATTCGCGTTTGTCGGCATCGATAAAAACCAAATCGAAATTGCCGCCCAGAGTGGGGACAATCTGCCGCGCATCGCCCAAATGATAGACAATGCGGTTGGCGTAAGGGCTGCGGTCGAGAAACGAGCGTGTGAAATCCTCCAGCTCATCGTTCACATCAATGGTGTGTAAGACAGAGCCTTCGGGCATTCCGGCGGCCATACACAGAGCCGAATATCCCGTAAAGGTGCCCAACTCGAGCACGCGCTGCGGGCGTATCATCCGGCACATCATCTCCAAAACCTTACCCTGAAGGTGCCCAGCCACCATCTGCGGACGAAGGATTTTCAGGTAGGTCTGACGCTCCAATTCGTTGAGCAAGTCGCTCGCGGCTGTTGTGTGCTCCTCGATGTATTGGTCAACGCTGTGGTCGAATCGCTGCGGCATTGTTAAAGTTTTAAGTTCGAAGTTCTCGAAGTTTTAAGTTGAACAGGTTGAAACGCTTCGCTGTTTAATAAGTTTAAGGTTGAGAAAGTTTAGTGCTTCGCTGTTTAGTAACCGCTCGTAATTATACTAACCCACTAACACCCAACACCTAACACCCTTATTTACCTGAACAACTTCACAATATCGTTACCGTTGGCATAGATGAGCAGTGTGAGCAGCAGAATCAGGCCAATGTATTGTGCAATCTCCATAGCGCGGTCGCTCGGTTTGCGGCGGGTAATCATCTCGTAAAGGATGAACATTGCGTGGCCGCCGTCGAGAGCCGGAATGGGCAGAATGTTAAGCACTGCCAGCATAATGCTCAAGAAACTTGTCATACTCCAGAACGAGTACCAGTCCCACGTGCCGGGGAAAATTTTGCCAATGGCGATGAATCCGCCAAGCGACTCGTAGGCTTTGGTTTCGGGCTTCACAATCAGTTTGAACTGTTTCAGATAGTCGCGCGCCACAACGAAGGCCTTTTTGGCTCCTGCGGGAATGGCGGCAAAGAATCCGTATTCAATCTTGCGCAACTCGAAGATGCCCTCCGAACTTGCCTGCACACCGATTTTGCTGTCGGCGCCAATGGCAACGGCAAGCGTCTGCGGCTGTCCGTCGCGAATAATGTTGATGCCGATTGTGGTGTCTTTATATGCGGCAATGGCTGTGCGGAACTCGTCGAAATATTCGGTCGGGATTGTGTCGATGCCAACAATCTTGTCGCCAACCTGCATTCCGGCAGCCTCGGCCGGTGAGCCTTTGACGAATCCTCCAGCCACAAACGGAATACGCGGTGTAATGAACGAGCTGCCTTTGAGAATGTAAGGTATGATGCTGTCCGACAAGGCAATATCGATGCGCTCGCCGTTGCGCTCCACCTGGATGCTCTTCGATTCATTCAGTAAAATGTACGCCGTAATGGCTGTGGCTTTCTCCACCTTTTCGCCATCAACGCTGATAATCTTATCGCCGTTCTGCAGACCGGTCTCAAGCGCAATTGAATCGCAAACCACACCGTATTTCATATTCTCGGTGGGCAGATACTCCTCGCCCCAAGTGAACAGAATTCCCGCATAGATGCCCATTGCCATTATCAGGTTGAACATCACGCCGGCCACAATAATCAGTAGCCTTTGCCACGGTTTTTTCGAGCGGAACTCATCGGGTTTGGGCGGCAGAGCCATTTGCTCCTTGTCCATACTCTCGTCAATCATTCCGGCAATTTTCACGTAGCCGCCCAGCGGCAGCCAGCCAATGCCGTACTCCGTGTCGCTGCCCTTCGGCTTGAACTTGAAAAGCGAGAACCACGGGTCGAAGAAAAGGTAGAACTTCTCAACTCTTGTTTTGAACGCTTTCGCGAAAATAAAATGCCCGAACTCGTGGAATATCACCAGTATCGACAGGCTCAAAAGCAGTTGTGCAATTCGAATTAATGTTTCCATTTATAATTGTTGATTTATTGATTTTAAAGTTGAGAATTTAGAAGTTCAGGTTTCAATTATCCTTTACACAACGATATAAATAATAATCAGCACTTAAATCGCTCACACAAACACGGACTATGCCTTGATTGCCACTCCATAAACACCTTATTATTTGTCTATTACTATCGGTTGGGTCTTCTGTGTTTGTAAGAAATAATGAAATATATCCTATATGGTAAGCTTCATTATCATGCATACTTAGTACCACACCATAAGGACGGACATTAAAGCCCCCCAATCCTTCTAATATGGTTTCTGTAGAATCGATGGTCTTCCATTCATTTTTGGAAATAAGTTTTTCAAAAATACCAGTCCCTTTACCAAAATATTTTGTAGTATCATTCATCTCTTTTATGCAAGATTCAAGAAAGTCACCACCGAATGAGTAAGCTATTTCCATAGTTTGTTTTAAATTAATTTCAGTGTACATATCTGATTTTACATAATTGTTGAAATCCATTTTTTCTACACCATAGGTGTATTCCAAATCTTGCCAATCATCATCCGTTGCTAAATGGAACCCCTCGGGGATAATACCGATTTCTTCACCGGAATCTTCATTGTTCATATAATAATATGGGTATGCACAAGCTTTAAACCCTAATGGTGATGTTAGCAAACTATGTTTTAGCTGATAGCCTTGAATAACAGGTATTCCTCTTAAATCCTCAAGCAACCAAGTGCGGTTGCCAATTCGCCCCATACGATAAACGTTGAAATATTTGTCGGCTGCATATTTTGCACGGTCAAGGAAGATGTATTTTACGGTGTCGGAAGTTACACTATATGAGTGTCCGTCAATTTCCCCTCTGAATTTCACGATGAAATTGTAAACAACAGGCTCGTAGTATTGCGCCTTTGAGTCGTCCCACCATTGGTGATATACAGCATATTTTTGGTTATCTGTATTGAACTCGCCACCTGCCGATATGTAGCAGGAATCTTGTGCGGCATCAACAGCTATTGGTGTTTTGTTGTATTGGCAGTCCTTGTCAGGGGTTAGCGTCACTGTTGCTTCTTTCATATAGTCGTTGTGCTCCCATTTTAATATTGTTGCCCAATCGCCTTCCGGGTTGTACACTTTGGTTATTTGCGGAATGGTTACATAATAGAAGGTGCGGATTTCGGATTGTATGTATTCGTCAGATTTAGATTTTTTCTTATCCCGCACCCTTATACACCAATAATATTTGGTGAAAGGTTTAAGTACGTTTCCAACATTTAATGGTCCATGGCCAGTATAAAGATTATCGGGTGAAGCCCCTAACCAAAATTGTGTTTCCATGCCTTCTTTTTCGCCGCTATAAAAATATTCAGAACGTAGAGAATCCTCTTGGGTGAAAACTTTACCATCCTCGAACAACAGTTTAATATCATCTGTAGGGAATGATGGTAGTTCTATTGGTTCATCTATTGGTTCATCTTTCTTGCACGAGTTGAAGGTTAAAGTTGCAAGTGCCAAAGCGGCGATAGCGGATTTGAAAATGTTTGTGTTCATAGTATTAGTTATTTAAGTTGTTTGGTTTACTTTGCGCTTGGGCGTTGGCGAAATTCTTGATTTCGTTTTTGAGCCATTGCGTGAGTTTCGATTCCACGGGCAAGGCTAAACGGTATTTCTTGACAAAGAGATTGTCATCGATTCCATCGGTGGCATATTGTACAAGTTCTTTGCCTGCCTCAGTGCACATCAGAATCCCTATAGGCGGATTGTCGTCGGGTTGCATAACGTTGTGCTTGAAATACGACAGATAGAGATTCATCTGCGCCACATCGTCATATTTCAAACGGACAGATTTCAAGTCGATGAGCACGTGGCACTTCAGAATGCGATTGTAGAAAACAAGGTCGCAGAAGTAGTATTCGTCATCGACAAGTATGCGTTTTTGGCGTGCCTCGAAGCAAAAGCCTGTGCCCAATTCGAGTATAAACTCCTCAAGGTGGTCGATTAGTGCCTGCTCAAGTTCGTCTTCCTCAATTATTTCGGTGTCTTTCAATCCCAAAAACTCATAAACGTAAGGCGATTTTATGGTTTCGGCAAGCGACATCTGCTCGGCTTTGTTCTGCACATATTGGCTCATTTTTGCGGGATTGCTGCTGATTCCGCTGCGCTCAAAATAGTTTGTGTCGATTTGCCGTTTGAGTTCGCGAACTGTCCAAACGCCTTTCATTGTCTCAAGTTCATAAAATACACGAGCCAACGGATTCTCAACGCTCATTATTTGAGAAAAATGAGTGAAGGATAAATGGCCAAATAGCTTATCTGCAGGTATTTGCAAGTCTGAGTCTAATTTGGCAATCGCTGATTGCCAAATTAACGTTGGACCATTCTCTAATTTGGCAACCATTGGTTGCCAAATTGACTTTTCGCCACTTTCCAATTGGGCAACCATTGATTGCCCAATTGTATTTTGCTCATTTCCAAATTCTTGTGCAATATAATCGCAAATTGGTTGAGCCAACGATGGAAACTCCAAAAAGAATTGTCGGTAAAGTCTCAAATTACGATATGACATCGAACGTGAATTGAGCCTTTCAGCCAATGTTTGAAGTGTTTTGGCTCCGTATTTGGCGCGGTCGCTACCATTTTGCTCATAGTTGACTATATAATAGCCTATCAGCCAGTTACGTGCAGTAATATTCCTGTTGATAGCCTTTGCGGTATTGTCGGCAAAAGCCTTGTCAAGGCTTGATACCGTATCGAATAGGTTATTGAAAGATAATTTGTTAGTATCTGTTTCTGCACTCATATCGGCTGTGTTTATGCGCAAGATTTATATCTTTTCAACAATTTTCCTCGCAAACTTCCTCGACTCGCGGTCGGTAGCCACGTAGTCGTCGTAGGTTGGTTGGCTGACGAACGGCATTTGCTCCATTGTTTTCCCGATAGTTTCGGCAATGTCAAGGAATCCGATGCGGCCTTTCAGGAAAGCATCAACGGCCACCTCGTTGGCGGCATTCATAATGGCGGGCATATTGCCGCCTTTACCCAAAGCCTCGTAAGCCAGCGCCAGGCAGCGGAATTTCTCCAAATCGGGCGCCTCAAATGTCAGCGGCTGTTGGCTCTTGAAATTGATGCGGCCAAAATCCGACGGCCAGCGGTCGGGATAACTCAAAGCGTATTGGATTGGCAGTTTCATATCGGGCAGGCCCATCTGCGCCTTCACGCTGCCATCGATAAACTGAACCATACTATGTATGATTGACTGCGGATGAACCGTGACCTCAATTTGCTCGTACGGAATGCCGAAAAGCCAGTGAGCCTCAATCACTTCCAGACCTTTGTTCATCATTGTGGCCGAGTCGATAGTGATTTTCGCGCCCATATTCCAGTTGGGGTGCTTCAGCGCCTGTTGCGGTGTTGCGGTGCGCAGTTCGTCGAAGCTTTTTGTGCGGAACGGTCCGCCCGAAGCGGTGATTATCAATTTCTCCACGTCGGGTTCGCCCACAAGGCATTGGAAAATGGCCGAATGTTCCGAATCAACCGGCGTGACGCGCACCTTGTGCTTTGCCACCAGTTTGGTAATCAGCTCGCCAGCAACAACCAGCGTCTCTTTGTTGGCAAGGGCGATGTTTTTTCCCGCCTCAATGGCCTTTATTGTCGACGACAGACCGGCGTAGCCCACCATAGCCGTAACCACGGTGTCAACGGTGTTCATCTGCACCACGTCCTCAATGGCTTTGGCGCCCGTCCACACCTTGATGTCAAGGTCGGCCAAGGCCGATTTCACCTCGTTGTATTTCGATTCATCGGCAATAACCACAGCGTTGGGTTTGAACTCCCGCGCCTGATTGATAAGCAGTTGCGAATTGTGTCCGGCAGTGAGCACCTCCACCGTCAGTTTGTCGGCGTGGGCGCGGGCCACATCAAGCGTCTGTGTCCCGATAGAACCTGTCGAACCAAGTATTGCTATGTGTTTTGTCATTGTATGTCAGAAGATTATGTAGTCAGTCGGATTCAGCGGCATGCCGTTCTGCCACAACTCAAAATGCAGGTGCGGTCCAGTGGTGTACTCGCCTGTGTTGCCGATGATGCCCAGCGGCTCGCCGGCCCTCACGTGGTCGCCTATCTTTTTGAGCAGGAACGAGTTGTGCTTGTATTGCGACACAATGTTGTTGCGGTGCTGCACAATAATCACGTAGCCTGCCTCAAGCGTCCATCCGGCCATAATCACTGTACCGTCGAGGATTGAGAGGATAGGGTCTTTTGTGTTTGCCACCACATCAACGCCGTAATGCCCTGTTTCGGGGGAGTGGGGGTTGGTTATCGAGCCGCGCACCGGGCTGTAGAAATACATCTCGACAGTGCTTTCGACGGGCTCGTTCAAACTGTTTATCTGTTTGATGTTGAACTGATTGTCGGTGTTTCTGTAAATCGATGAGTCGCGTTTAATCGAAGGCAGGTTATCGTCGGTGTGAATCGAGCCTTTCTCAACGGTGTGCGACTGCGTCGGCTTCCCCGACAGTATATCGTTCAGATTGTTGATGTATAAGTCTTTCTGTAACAGTATTTTCTCTATTGAGTCGATGCGCAGAATGTTGTCTATAAGCATCATGCGGTCGGCATTGCTGGGGTAGCCGGGAATCTGTTGGCGCAGCGGTGTGAACATCGCAATGGCGCAGCCTGCGGCTATGGCAACCACAATTATGAGTACCGACAGAGCCACCACCGTCCGCTTCGATGTCACAGTGTGCCACACCTCGTCAAGTGTACGATTGTTGAGAACGGTTACTCTGTATCGCTCGTTCGGTTTCTTTGCCGCCTTTTTCGCTTTTCCCATAATTATCTTGAAACGTGCAAAGATAGAATTTATGTTGATTTTGAAAGCCGAAAAATGGAACGGCGCATTTCAGTCGGTGTTCGTTTGAATTTAAATTTTCAAATTAGGTTTGGGTTGTTATATTTGGCGGCTTTTTGAAAACAGAAAAATGCTCAAACGTATCTGGAAGATATTTTATGTGACGCTTGGTTTCGTGTTGATTCTGGCGCTTATGCCGGTGTTGATTCTGGGCTATCTCTATGTCACAGCCGATATGAAAAAGCCTGTCGGCATGCAACCGCGCTCGGGCGTTGAGGTTGTTGTGTCTGACAGCATGCGCGTTTTTGCCGACGACACCTTGCGCCACAACCGGCCGGGACTGTGGGAGGTGAAGCTCTGCGGCACACCTTTCGAGCGCGGCGAAGGCTACGGAAAACTGACACAAGACCTTATATATCATCAGGAAAAGACATTCATCGAGCAGTTGCGGCGAATAGTGCCGTCGGAACGCTATCTCAATTTCCTGCGCCAACTGACACTTATTTTCAACCACTCGCTCGGAAAATATGTCAACGAGGAGTACCGGCAGGAGATTTACGGCGTATCGCTCTCATGCTCAAACGATTTCAACTTTGTGAGCGAACCTTACGAGCGGCAGATGAACTTTCATTCGGCCCACGACATCGGCCATGCCATGCAGGATTATATGCTGGTGGGCTGTAGCTCGTTTGCCGCCTGGGACACCAGCAGCGTTGGCGGCGACCTTATTGTGGGGCGCAATTTCGATTTCTATATGGGTGATGAGTTTGCCCGCGACAAGATAGTGGCCTTCTATTTCCCGGCCAACGGCTATCGGTTTGCGTCGGTAAGCTGGGCCGGCATGATGGGCGTGATGTCGGGCATGAACGAGAAAGGCCTGACAGTGACTATAAACGCGGCCAAATCGACAATACCGACGGCTTCGGCCACTCCAATATCGTTGCTGGCGCGCGAGATTCTGCAGTACGCTTCCACCATTAACGAGGCTGTGCAGATAGCCAACCGCCGTCAGACTTTTGTCTCGGAGTCGCTGCTGATAGCTTCTGTCACCGACGGGCGTGCGGCGATAATCGAAAAATCGCCCGACCGCATGGGAATTGTCGATGCCGATACAACATTTATAATCAGCACAAATCATTATCAGTCAGGTGTTTTTAAGAACGATAAGCGCAATTTGGAAAACATCCGCAACTCCGACAGCCGCCGCCGTTATATGCGTATCGAGGAGCTGATGAACCGCTCGTTCCCGCTCGACGAGCAAAAGGCCGTTGCTATTTTGCGCGACAATAAAGGCTTGAACGATAGCATTTTAGGAATGACGAACGAAATGGCTATAAACCAGTTCATTGGTCATCACTCGGTGGTTTTCAACGCCAGCAAGCTGCAGATGTGGGTTTCGACATCACCGTGGCAGGCGGGGCCGTATGTGGCTTATAATCTGGCGGATATTTTCAGCGGAAAAATAAGTTTCGCCAATGCTGTGAACGATGTCGAGAAGGAATTTGGCGCTGATAAGAATGTGAGCGATAAGATGATAGCTGATTTGGTGCATTTCCGCCAGCTGAATCACGAGCTTCGCGATTCGTTCAAATTGGGCGGCACAATTGACAGTCTCAAACTACTCGATTTTGAGCTTATCAACCCCGATTTCTTTGGCACGCATGAGTTCCTTGGCGACTATTATATGAGCGTTGGCGACAGTCTGCAGGCCTACAATGAGTGGCAGACGGCCTTGCAGAAGGTTATCCCGCGCCTGCCTGAACGTGAGCGCATTGAGGCCAAAGCCGCCGAACTTGGAAAATGCTGGGGGCTTGATTAGTATAGCCGAAATTTGTATGTCGCTGATATGCGCCAAGATACGGCTGCGGGTACAAAATCGTAACAATCTGTTGAAAAATTGCCCGTCAATTTCATTATTTTTGAAGCACACAATTTGTGGCGCGCATTGTACGCTCGCTATTTAAAATATTGATAATGATTACTAAAGATTCAAAAATACAGTATAAGTCTCCGGCCGAAATCAAGGCTTTTCAGGAGGCGAGGCTGGCTGAGGCGTTGGCCTATCTGCAGGCTCACTCGAAATTCTATCAGCGTATGTTTGCTGATAACCATATCGACATCAGCAAGATACGCACCATTGAGGATTTGCGGCAGATTCCCGTCACAACCAAAACCGACCTTCAGATGCACAACGATGAGTTCCTGTGCGTTGACAAGGCCGATGTCATCGACTACGTAACCACCTCGGGCACAATGGGAAATCCCGTCACGTTCGCCCTCACCAATAACGACCTCGACCGTCTGGCCTACAACGAGTACCTCTCGTTCACCACGGCCGGGCTCACCCGCAACGACATTATGCAGGAAATGGTCACCATCGACCGCCGCTTTATGGCCGGTCTGGCTTATTTCCTCGGCTGCCGCGAGGTTGGAATGGGTGTTTCGCGCGTGGGCAACGGAATCCCCGAGTTGCAATGGGACACCATCAACCGCATCCAGCCAACCTGCTGTATGTGCGTGCCGTCGTTCCTGATAAAGTTGGCCGATTTTGCCGAGAAGAACGGCATCGACCATCACCGCTCGAGCCTGAAAAAGTGCATCTGCATTGGCGAGGCGCTCTACAAACCCGACGGCACCTACACCACGCTCGGCCAGCGTATCAACGAGAAATGGCCCGAGCTGAAACTGCACACTACCTACGCATCGACCGAGATGCAGTCGTCGTTTACCGACTGCGACCAATACAACGGCGGCCACGTGCAGCCCGAGCTGATTATTGTTGAGTTCCTCGACGAGAACAACCAGCCAGTTGCCGACGACGAGCCGGGCGAGGTGACAATCACATCGCTTGGCGTTGAGGGAATGCCGCTACTGCGATTCAAAACGGGTGACGTCTGCTATCACTACAACGAGCCTTGCAAATGCGGCCGCAACACGATGCGTCTGAGCTCGGTAATCGGCCGCAAAGGACAGATGATAAAATATAAAGGCACAACACTTTATCCGCCTGCATTGTTCGACATCCTGGACGGCATCCACGATGTGAAGAATTACGTGGTTGAGGTGTTCACCAACGAACTTGGCACCGACGACATCAAGGTCCGCATCGGCTCTCTCCGTTCAGACGAGGCCTACGCTAAAGAGATTAAGGACATCTTCCGCTCGAAGGTGCGTGTGGCGCCGTCAATCAGCTTTGAGTCGCCCGAGTACATCAACAAGCTGCTCTATCCCGAGATGAGCCGCAAACCAGTGAAATTCTACGATTTGCGATAACAACAATATTCGATATCAAACAACGTTTAAATCTTATTTAAAATTAATTGAAAATGAAAAAGTTATTATTATCAGTGCTGATGATTGCCTGTGTGGCGGTATCGGCAAACGCGCAAAAGACCGCTAAAAAGAAAAGTCCGATTGCCAACATTGAGAGCATCAGCTTCTATGGTGTCGATTTTTCGCAAGGCAAGGTGTATGGTGCTACAGATGAGCCCGATAAGTTGAAAAAAGCTTACGAGGATATCAACAACTTGTTTGTGACAGAGGCTTCAAAATACAATATCGAGGAGCTGACTGGCAAGAAAGTGAACAACACCAACATTAAGGCTGTCAGCAGCTCGAATAGCAGCATTCCGGCCGACAATGTGAAAACCACCAACAGCGGTTATTCTATCAACGACCAGAACGTAGCCACTGCTTTAAAGAACCTGAAAATCGATTCGGGCGACAGCGGTACCGGTTTGGTTGTTGTCGTTCATCAACTTAACAAATCGAGCCAGGTTGGCACATTCCAAATGGTCTTCTTCGACATTAAGTCACGCAATGTTGTCACCAGCTTTAAGCTGACAGGCGCCGCCAGCGGCTTCGGGTTGCGCAACTACTGGGCGGCTTCGGTTTACGATGCAATGAAGAAAATTAAGAAGTATAAACAGTAATTGGAACAATATCACGACGGCTGCCGCATTTTCGTGAGGAAATGCGGCAGTTGCGTTTATTGAACCGCCAAATCTCATATCTTTGTGCAATTAAACGACAGGAAATGGCATTCTTCAAATTACCCGGCACACGCCAATTCAACTACAAACCGCTGTTCTACAACGAGCAGGAGGAAAAAAGGCGTGAGCGCCGCAAGCAGATAGAGCGCGAGTACAGGCAGTCGCAGGGCGAGCAGCCCGGCGAGGCGCCCAACTTCATACATTTCGCCCGCAAGGAACGGCAGAAATCGAGCCGTCGCGTGCTGGTGATTTTCCTGACATTGGCGGCCGCCTATTATTTCCTGCGCCAAAGATTTCTGATGTAACAATCCGGTGTCCAATCAAAAACAGCAAGCAAGATGTCTGACATCATCAACCTATTACCTGACCATGTGGCCAACCAGATAGCCGCCGGCGAAGTTGTGCAACGCCCGGCATCGGTTATCAAAGAGCTTATGGAGAATTCCATTGACGCCGGTGCCACCAAGATTCAGGTTATTGTGAAAGATGCCGGCAAGACGCTCATCCAAGTTATTGACAACGGCTGTGGAATGTCGGCTACCGACGCGCGGATGTGCTTTGAACGGCACGCTACATCGAAAATCCAGAAAGCCGCCGACTTGTTCGACATTCAGACAATGGGTTTCCGTGGCGAGGCCATGGCATCGATTGTTGCCATTGCCACCGTCGAGATGCGCACCCGCAAATACGGCGACGAGCTGGGCACTTTTATCAAGATGACCGGCTCGGTGGTTGAGGCTCAGGAGCCGACATCATGTCCGAACGGCACCAACATAATGGTGAAAAACTTGTTCTACAACGTTCCGGCGCGGCGCAAGTTCCTGAAATCGGACAGCACCGAGCTAAAAGAGGTCACCAAGGAGTTTTATCATGTAGCGCTTGCTCACCCTGATGTAGAGATGTCGCTGACACACAATGGCGTGGAGATGCTTAACCTTCCGATAGGCAACATCTTCAACCGTATTTTGGGCATTGTTGGCAAATCGTACGCCAAAAAGTTGCTTCCAGTGGAGTCAGAAACGTCGGTAGCGCGCATCAAGGGCTATGTTGGCACTCCCGACTGCGCCAAGGTGAACAAGAACGATGCCGACCAATACTTTTTTGTGAACGGCCGTTTTATGAAGCACCCTGTGTTTTGCCGCGCCGTGCAGAAAGCCTACGACCAACTTCTGCCGCAAGGCAAAAATCCCGCGTTTTTCATCTATATTGATGTTGACCCGGCTACAATCGATATCAACATACACCCAACAAAAACTGAAATCAAGTTCGAAAACGAACAATCGATATGGCCGATAATGCAAGCCACCGTGCGTGAGGCGCTGGGCAAGATAATTGTGGCGCCGACAATCGATTTTGATAATCAGCCGGCTATTGACATTCCGGTCTTCAACAGCGCCGACGAGGTGCGTCCGCCGCAGATTCACTACTCCAACGATTACAATCCGTTCAGCAACAGCAAAGGCCGCGGAATAAGCCAGACAGCCACGTTCCGCAGCCGTATGTCGGGCGGCAACACCGATTGGGAGAAGCTGTACTCGGGTTTTGAAAACACCCGTCATCAGACTGATGATAATATTGTTGATAATCTGCAAAATAGCAAGTTGGAAGCACCCGCGCTTGCCGACAGTCAGGAGCAAACTGTGCAGTCGTCGATGTTTGAAAACGAAAAGGAAACGGCTTGCAACGGACGGTTTTTCCAGCTGAAAAACAAATACATACTTACAAACGTCAAATCGGGTTTAATGGTTATCGACCAGCACCGTGCCCACGAGCGCATCCTATTTGAGCATCTTATGGTACGCCGCACTGATGCCGGAGCCTCGCAGCGGTTGCTTTACCCCGAGCGCCTCGATTTGAATCTGAAAGACACCGATTTGTTCCGCCAAATGGTGCCTGAGCTCGAGAAACTTGGCTTTGAGGTAAACGACCTTGGCGGTAACAACTTCTCGTTCTCGGCCATACCGGCGACTTTCCCAGAGTCGGAATTGAAAGATTGGATAAACTCAATGCTGATGCTGACAGGCGAGGAGTATATGGTTATCAAGGACTCGATGCGCGAGGGCATTGTGGCATCAATGGCTCGGTATATGGCTATCGGCTACGGAAAACAACTGTCGCAGGAGGAAATGGCCGACATCAATAACCGCCTGTTTGCCTGCAAGATGCCTAACTTTACGCCGTCGGGGCGGCCTATTGTGGCAATACTGACTATGGATGAAATTGAAAAATTGTTTAAATAATTGATATGCAAGGATATAGAGCACCGTTGTTTGGCAATCTGCCGCCAGTGATTAAAAATCTGCTGATAGCCAATATCGCGGTTTTTGTTATCGACTCGCTGCTGCCACAAGGCGGCGTTTTCAACATGACCGACTGGTTTGCGCTGCATAACTTCCAGTCCGATAAATTCAAGCCCATTCAGCTTGTAACCTATATGTTCATGCACGGCGGCATTACGCATATCTTCTTCAATATGTTTGCGTTAGTGATGTTCGGGCGTATCTTGGAGCAAGTGTGGGGCGGCAAGCGCTTTCTGGTTTATTATTTTGTGACGGGCATCGGGGCGGCTTTGTGTCAGCTGACGGTGTCGTATCTGTCGCTGTCAGGCTTGCAAGCCGAGGTGACAGCTTACATCAACACTCCCGACCCTGAGTTGCTGATGCGTATTGTCCGCGGTCACCTTGAGCATCCGGCCGCGTGGGTGAATGATTTTCTGGCGGCTTACAGCACAAGTCCCGACAATCAGGCCTACATACAGCAAGGCATAGGCATAGTCAACTCGCTGGTTAACATGTACATCGATACGCCTACGGTTGGCGCCTCAGGAGCGGTGTTCGGCGTACTGCTGGCTTTTGGAATGATGTTCCCGAATGTTCAGTTGATGCTGCTTTTCCCGCCTATTCCAATTCGTGCCAAATGGTTCGTTTTGGGCTATGGTTTGCTTGAGCTTATGGCTGTGATAGTGCCCCAAGCCGGTGATAATGTGGCGCATTTCGCGCATCTTGGCGGCATGATTTTCGGATTCTTCCTGATTCGTTATTGGAACAAAAAAGGCGGAAACATGGAGTGGAATGGGTATTAACTATAACGATGACGATAACACTAACACTGACAAAGACGATAACACTGAGGCAAAAAATTAAACACTAAACTCTTACCTCTAAACTTTTAACTCTAAGCTTTATGTCCAATCGCACAATGAATAACATAATGTCGGAATTCCGTAGCGGAACAATGCTCAACAAGCTGATTTACGTCAATTTGGCGGTGTTTGTGCTGGTCAAATTGGTCGATATTCTGATGATGCTGTTCAATGTTAAGGCCGGCAACCCAATTGTCGAGTGGTGCATGGTGTACGCCGGCTGGCACAATCTGCTGACACATCCGTGGGGCGTGATTAGCTATATGTTTTTGCATCAAGGATTTATGCACATATTGTTCAACATGTTGTGGTTGTTCTGGTTTGGCCGTATCTTTTTGGAATATTTCAGCAACCGCCAGCTGCTGAACGTTTATTTGTGCGGAGGTATAGCCGGAGCCTTGCTTTTCATATTGTGCTACAATCTATTGCCGCGCTTCGACGCCACCTACGCCTGTGCGCTCGGCGCCTCGGCAGCTGTTTATGCGGTGGTGCTGGCAGTGGCGGCTTATGTGCCCAACTACTCCATTTATGTCATGTTTCTTGGACAGGTGCGTATCAAGTGGATAGCCGTCTTTTCGGTTGTTTCCGACCTTGCGATGCTCGACGGCACCAACGCAGGCGGCCATATAGCGCACATTGGCGGAGCACTGTTCGGAATGTGGTATATTGTGGGGTTGCGGCGCGGAACCGACATAACAGCCTGGCTCGGAAGGATAATCGACTGGTTTGCAACGTGTTTCAAACCGCGCAAGCCTAAGATGAAAGTAACTTACAAGCGCGCTGAGACCGACTACGAGTATAACCAGCGCAAGCACGACAATCAGCAAGAGATTGACGCCATTCTTGAGAAGATTGCCAAAACAGGCTACAACGGTCTCACCGAAGATGAGAAACGCACTTTGTTCACCAACAGCCGAAACGTTTAGGAGATGAAAAAAATACCGAAGATTCTGCTTAAAATATTGTTCTGGCTGCTGGTAGTGGTAGTGCTGTTTGCCGGTGTAATTGTCGGTGGAACGGTTTTGCTTAAAGACCGGCTGATACAGCGCGGCGTGCAGGCCATAAACGAGGAGCTGAACGCGCCGGTGAATGTTGGCGAGATATCTTTCTCATTAATAAACAGTTTCCCCTATGCGTCAATGGTGCTCAATAATGTTACGGTGATGTCGCCAACAGTTGGGTTCAATCACCGAGGATTTGCCCATACTTCGGCCGATACATTGCTGAATGTCAGAAAGTTGGTGCTGTCGTTCAATGCCCGCAAGCTGTTCGACAACGAGCTGGAGCTGCAGTCGGTTAAAGTGAACGACGGCAAATTCTTCATCTTGATAGACAATAAGGGTAACGATAACTTCCATATTATCAAAGAGAAAAAAGAGCAAGCATCATCGGTGAAGATGAAAGTTGAGCTTGAGCGTCTGCGTTTCAACGACTGTGTGATTCAGATAAGCAACCAGTTCAAGGGTAACGGAACGGAGCTCTATCTGCCCGATTTTGAGGTAAACGGTACTTTCGACAGCACGGCCGTCCGCTTGCAGACCAAAGGTGGCATGACCTTGCAGTGGTTTGCTGCCAACAATGTCGAGATTGTGCCGCTTGCACCCACCAATATCCGCATGGACCTGAGCTATCGCAACGACAGTCTGCTAATCAGCGAGGGACGGCTCTCGTCGCGCGGCATCGACATGGAACTATCGGGTGCGGTGATGCTGAGCGCCACAACCTACCTCAACCTGACACTGCGCGGTCGCAAAATATCGGTGGCCAATGCTTTGCAGTATTTCACCCTTGCAACCAAAGAGAAACCGAAAATTCAGAGTAACGGCCTTGTCGATTTCAGCGCAAACATACGCGGACGTTTCGACAAACGCAGCACACCGCTCATCACCGCCCGCTTCGGCCTCAACGATGCCACCATAAAATATCCCGAGCTTGACCTTGAGCTGAGCCACACCAACTTGAAAGGCACCTATAGCAATGGTGGTTCGCCACGCAGCCGCAAGTCGTATGTCAATATCGACGAGGTGGCCACCGTAGTTGAGCGGACAAGCATTGGCGGCAGAGTCAAGGTCGACAATCTGGCTAGCCCGCATATCAATGCCGAAGCCGATGTCGAAGGCGAGCTTGACGATTGGAACCGCTTCATTTTCAGTGATATGCCCGACCGCGCCGCCGGTCACGTCAAAGGCCATGTAAAGGCTGTGGGCAATATCGATATGAGCAAAAAGTTTGATGTTCAAGCGTTTTTGAAGCTCAATCCGAAAATTTCGGCAACCGTCAGCGGCGGCTCCTATTCCGACGCGCAGAAAATCAAATTGACCGAGATTGAAGGCACGGCGCAACTCGCGGGCGTGGCTCTCAAACTGACAAACGTGGACGCGCGGCTTAATGGCATCAAAACCGATTTCAGCTTGAATATCAACAATCTGATGCGGGCCGTTGTTGAGCCTTATCCGGCAATGAACATCATCGGAACGCTCAATGTTACCGACGCTTTCGACTATAAACAGATTGAACCGCTTTTCAGCGGCGACGGCAAGTCGAAAATAACCTATAACGTTGATTTGCAGACTACTGCCGCACGATTCACCTATGAGAAATTTGTGGCCGAGCGCGTGTCGGGACGCTTGCAATATGCCGGCAATGCGCTTGTTGTCAACAATTTGAATTTCTATTCGTTCGACGGCCGGATGAACAGCACCCTAAGCTACCGAATGGACAAAAACCGAAATCTGGCTTGCAAGGGTACGGTTAGCAGCATCAACATCAACAAGCTGTTCGACGCTTTCGGCAATTTCGGGCAGACCTACATCACCACCAGCAACATCGAGGGCACTCTGGCGGCTACATTCGCGCTGTTGCTGCCTTTCAATGGCGACAAGCCCGACACCGACAGAATGGACTTCGACGGGCATCTTGAGGTTACCGACGGCAAGCTGCATAATGTTGAGGCTACCAATAGTATCGCCGATTTCACCAAGATTGACGAGTTCCGAAACCTTGAGTTCTCAACCCTAACCAACGACATCACCATTTCGGGCGGCGTCATCGATGTGCCGAAAATGAATGTGGGCTGCAACGCCTGCGACATATCGCTCTACGGGCAACAGAAGTTCAGCGGCAACTACGAGTACCACTTCAAGGCCGTGCTGAGCGATTTCATGCGCGGCAAAGCCAAGCGCCTTGAGAATCTGAACACGCCCTACGGAGTGGTGGAGGACGGCACGCGGACATCGGTGTTCCTTCTGGCCTCACGCACCGACGGCGTCACTAAAATCAAATTCGACCGCCCCGAGATAAAGCAACAGTTGCGCACCGAGGTACAGCAGCAGAAGCAGGAGGTGAAGCAGATTCTGAAAAAGGAGTTCGGACTGTTCAAGAAAGACACCACCGTCAAAGTTGAGGAGAAGAAACCACAGCAGTCATCGGGCTTTGTAATCGACTGGGACGACAGCGACGACGACGAATAGCCGCCCGATGCAATAACGCGTGGCTTTCTGCGTTTGACTATTTTATCGAAAACGGATATGAACATCTACAGAGAAAAGATAATCGGGAAAGTGTTACTTGTCGTAACAGCCTTGCTTATAGGAGGTTTGTCGCTTTATTACAACAACCGTCTGGCGTCGGATATCGCCGTTGAGGAGACAAAACGGATGCAGCTGTGGGCCGGAGCAACCCGCCAGATTGCGCTCAGCGATACGGATACCGATGTCAGTTTTTATTTTAATATAATACAGAATAACAATACAATACCGGTTATTCTCGTTGATGAGGACGGCGATATTATTTCCGCCATGAATCTGCCTAAGCACCGCGAGAGCGACAGCGCCTACTGCGTGAACCACATCGACGAAATGGCAATGAAACACGAGCCAATCAAAATCGACCTGCCCGATAATCGGAAAAACTATCTCTATTACGACGATTCGAAAATCTTGAAGCGTCTGGCTTATTACCCGATTATCCAGCTGTCGATAATAGCACTGTTTGCGCTTGTCGCCTACTTGATTTTCAGCTCGTCGCGCAGGGCTGAGCAGAACCGCGTGTGGGTGGGAATGGCCAAGGAGACGGCTCACCAGCTGGGAACGCCCATATCGTCGCTTATGGCCTGGGTTGAGCTGTTGCGGCAAAGCAAGGTCGATTCTACCTATCTTGATGAGATGCAGAAAGATGTGGACCGCTTGCAGATAATAGCCGACCGCTTCTCGAAGGTGGGCTCGGTGCCCGACCTCCAGCAATGTGATTTAGAGCAGGCTGTCGCCAACGCTGTCGATTACATGCGCCGCCGCGTGTCGGAGAATGTGGTCATCAAGATTGAAAACGAGGCCGATAGCGCTGTTTTTGTCAGCTTGAGCGGCCCGCTGTTCAACTGGGTTATCGAGAATCTGATTAAAAACGCCATTGACGCCATGAACGGCCGCGGCACCATAACAATAACCATAAGCGAGACGGCTAAGAAAGCCGTTCTGTTGGTGTCTGACACCGGCAAAGGCCTTTACAAGAATCAGTTCAAAACGGTGTTCAAGCCGGGCTACACCACTAAGGAGCGCGGCTGGGGTCTGGGACTGTCGCTGTCGCAGCGCATAATCCAGAATTATCACAAAGGCCGCATATCGGTGTTGTCGTCGGAGATTGACGTTGGCACAACTTTCCGCATCCTTCTGCCGAAAAAAACTGCAAAATAGCAGTCTCTCAATGCCTATTCTTAATACATTTGGCACAACAAAACAAGTGTATCTATGAAAAACAAATTTTTGATTTTGGTGTCGGCCGTTGTGCTGGCATCAGTTGTGGCTCGCGCCGACGAAGGAATGTGGCTGCCATGCCTTATCGAGAAGAATTTGGCTACGATGACCGAAGAGGGTTTCAAACTGACAGCCGAAGACATCTACAATATCAACCAGGCCTGCGTGAAAGACGCCATTGTGGCGCTCGACGGCGGAATGTGCACCGCGTCGTTTGTGTCGGCAGAAGGCTTGATGATGACCAACCACCACTGCGGCTACGACGAGATACAGAGCCACAGCACAGTCGATAATGACCTGCTTACCAATGGTTTTGTGGCCCGCAGCAAGAGCGAGGAGCTTGCCAACCCTGGCAAAACGGCCTGGCTGCTTGTGCGCGTCGAGGATGTAACCGACAATGTGCTTGCTGATATCACCGACAAAACATCTGAATCTGAGCGCGACTCGATAATCGATGCGCGTTCCGACGAGTTAATCAAAGCGGCTACCGACAGCACCAGTTATACTGCCAAAGTGAAAGGAATGATGTATGGTAACTTCTATTATCTATTTGTATATCAGATATTCAAAGACGTACGATTGGTGGCTGCTCCGCCCGAGTCGGTTGGCAAATATGGTGCAGACACCGACAACTGGATGTGGCCGCGCCACACGGGCGACTTCTCAATGTTCCGCGTCTATTGCGCTCCCGACGGCTCGCCGGCCGAATATTCCGAGGAGAATGTGCCTTACAAACCCAAACATTTCCTGCCCGTTTCGCTAGGTGGATACAAGGAGGGCGACTTCGCCTTTGTAATGGGCTATCCGGGCTCAACTGACCGCTACATATCGTCATGGGAGGTGAAGCTGACAATGGTCACCAATGCCATTCGTGCCAAGGTGCGCGGCGAGAAGCAGAACATCTGGACTGAATACATGCAGGATAACGACAAAATCCGCATCCAGTATTCGGCCAAATTTGCAGGCTCGTCAAACTATTGGAAATATTCGATTGGCCAGAACCGCGGACTGAAACGGCTTCATATTGTCGAGAAGAAGGAAAAGATAGAAAAAGATTTTGCTGACTGGGTTGAGGCTGATGCAGCCCGTAAGGAGAAATATGGCCAGGCGCTTGAACTAATTCAGAAAGGTATCGAAAAGAACAGCGAATCAAGCCCGGTTTATGGCTATTTGATTGAGACACAATATTCAGGCTCTGAAATATTGAAACAGGCGTTCTCGCATCTGAAATTCGCTAGCAGCCTGACTGCCGGCGAGGTGCCCGACGATGTGCTGGAAACCCGCAAACAGGCCTTCGCCGATTTTATGAAAGACTACAACCGTGATGTCGACAAACAGGTTACAAAGGCAATGTTCAAGCGATATATGGCCGATGTTGACCAGAAAAACTACCCCAGCTTTATGCTCGACATCCAAAAGAAATACAAGGGCAACGTGGATAAATATGTCGATGATATGTTCTCAAAATCGATATTCTGCGATGATGCTAAATATCAAGCTTTTATGCGCAACCCGACAATGAAGGCTTTGGTGAAAGACCCGGCTTTCGACGCAGCCAACAGCTTCTATCAGATGATTATGATTGTTGACGAGGACAATGGCGACGAGGAGCTTTCCAAAGGCATGCGTCTGTTCACAGCCGGTCTTATGGAGATGTATCCCGACAGCGTGTTCAACTACGACGCCAACAGCACCATGCGCCTGACCTACGGAACAGTTGGCGGCTACAAACCTGCCGATGCCACAACCTACGACTACCGTACAACAATGGAGGGCATAATGGAGAAGGAAAATCCAGACGAGCGCGAGTTTAACGTTCCCGAAAAACTGAAAACCATATACGCCAACAAGGATTACGGCCGCTACGCCAATGCCGACGGCTCGATGAACGTTTGCTTCACCACCAATAACGACATCACCGGCGGCAACTCAGGCAGCCCTGTAATGAATGCAAAAGGCGAGCTTATCGGTTTGGCCTTCGACGGCAACTGGGAGTCGATGAGCGGTGACATAGCATTTGAAAAAGAACTGCAGAAGTGCATCTCGGTCGATATCCGCTATGTGTTACTGATTCTCGACAAATACTTCGGTGCGCAGAATCTTCTCGACGAAATGGTTCTGGCAGAGTAGTGATAAGACCAATGTAGGGATGTGGCGTGCCACGTCCCTGCGTTTTTTGATTTTTCAATCAATCAATTAGTCAATTAATCAGTTAGTCAATCAGTCTGTCATGGACGAGAACAAATATCTGTCAATCAAGCAGTGGGCTGCTGACGACCGTCCGCGCGAGAAGCTGCTGGCGCATGGTGTCCGCACGCTGAGCGACGCCGAGCTGTTGGCGATATTGATATCAACCGGAACTAAGAATCTATCAGCTATTGATTTGGCGCGCAGTGTGTTGCAGTCAGCTGGCGGCAATCTGAACCGCTTGGGCAAGCAAACCGTTGCCGACCTTACAAAAATAAACGGCATAGGCGAGGCTAAGGCTATAAGCATAGTGGCCGCTCTTGAACTGGGCCGCCGCCGTAAGGAATCGAAGATTGAAAATGATAAGATAGGAGGCCCTGACGATATTTTTGAAATAATGCATCCCATTTTGGGCGATTTGCCGCACGAGGAGTTCTGGGTGTTGATGCTCAACCGCGCCAACCGTCTGATTGACAAACAACGTGTGGGCAGCGGAGGCCTCAATGCAACAATTGCCGATGTGCGGATGATAATGAAGCTGGCTCTTGAGAAACTTGCAAGTTCCATTGTGCTGGTTCATAATCACCCCTCGGGTTCAAGCACTCCGAGCAACGAGGATAAGCAGCTGACAGCTAAGATAAAGGAGGCCGCCAAATTCTTCGACATTAACCTTATGGACCACATAATAGTCGCCGACAAACGCTACTACAGTTTCTGTAACGCAGGGTTGATTTAATCTAACCTTATCCCTCTAAACTTCTCAACTTTAATTATTAGCTTTGCCGCAAATGTTATAGCAATGGACGTAAAAGTAGCACCCTCGTTGTTGGCAGCCGATTTCGGTAACTTGGCAGCCGACATTCAGAAAATAAACAGTAGTGATGCCGATTATTTGCACGTTGACATTATGGACGGTGTTTTTGTGCCGAACATCTCAATGGGTTTCCCGGTTTTGAAATCGATTAAGAAATATGCGCAAAAGCCTCTCGATGTGCATCTTATGATTGTCAACCCCGACCAGTACATCGACCGTTTCTGCGATGCCGGCGCTTCAATTCTGACTGTCCATTACGAGGCCTGCACACACCTGCACCGTACCATTGCCCACATAAAGGAGAAGGGTGCTAAAGCTGGTGTGGCGCTCAATCCGCATACGCCTGTTGAGGTGCTTGCTGATATAATTCAAGATGTTGATTTGGTGCTTATTATGACTGTCAATCCGGGTTATGGCGGACAAAAATTCATTGAGCACTCATATGCAAAACTTGCCCGTCTTCAGAAGATTATGGCCGATGCCGGAGTGAATCCTATTGTTGAGGTTGACGGTGGTGTCAATTTCGAAAATGCTTCCAAGCTGGCTGCCGCCGGAGTAACCTTAATGGTTGCTGGAAGCACTGTTTTCGGCGCCCCAAATCCTGCCGAGGCAGTTCGGAAGCTGAAAGGTTAGTGTTTAGAGATTAGGGCTAAGAGAGTAAGGAACTAAAGCCTTATAACTTGTAACTTTTCACTTGTCACTCAGGGAATTACTTCTTATAAGTCTTCCCTTGATAATAAATCTTGGTGGTGTTCAGCCCTTCGTTGTAAATAACAAGGTCGCCAACTGATTGGTATTCGTTGGCATTGTACGACAGCACAACCTTCTCGCCATTTTCGAAGACGCACAGATAGCCGTTCTGGTCAATGTAGGTAAGCAAGTTGCCGTTGATGCTGTAGCTTTGCGGAATGTAGTTCTCCACCAAGTGTGACTCGCCGTTGCTAAAAATGAAAAATTGTTCGTTCAGGCTGTAAACCAATAGATTGCGGTGCAGTTCGTAATTGTCGGGTTGGAAACCGGCAATGTCATAAACCTCGCCGTTGCTGAATAGTCGGAAATTCTCAACATCGTTCACAAAAGCCACACACTCGTATCCGCATTTGAACGATTTTGGAGGAAACTGTTCAATGTCGCGCAGTTCGCCGTCGTAAAAAATCTTGAAAATTCCGTCGGACTTGTCAACAAAAGCCGCCACGTTGCGCCCCAAGCCAACTTCAATGTCGTCTATAACATTGAACAACTCGTATTGGCGCATACCGCACACAAGGCGCAGAATGTTGTGTATGTCGATATAAGCCACAGTGTTGTCGCCAAGCCAGAATCGGGCGCCGTCCTCCACAATCACATCGGCTAGAATCCAGACGTGGCCGCCGGTGTAGACGCAGAAATAATGCTTGTTGGTGTCAATGAACGCCACAATGCTGTCACCAACCATAAAACGGCCTGTATAAGCCGACAGCAGTCGTTTGTCGCCCTTCTCAAAAACATAAAGTTGCGAGCCCACCTGAAAGGTGAAAAGATTGTCGGTCATAGTGTAGGCCGAAACCGACGGCGACACATCGTAGCTGATATGGTTGGCGTAGGCCTTTAGCGAGCCCCAGTTATCGACATAAGCCACGCAGCCGCTGCCCATTGCAAATGAGCGCACCTCCTGAAACTCAACATCGCGGAAGTTGCCGTCATCGAAAATGATGAAATGCTTGTCGTAGTCGGTGAAAGCGCCAAGCGACTGTCCGGCCGCCTTAGCCGCAATCAAAAAAAGCAATATCAAAACCGAACCGAATCGCATTTTTTGTTTTAAGTAGGGACGCAACGCTTGCGTCATTATCAGTGTTTTACGTTTAAGTTTTCTGTTTTCGTTATCGTCAGTGTTATCGTCTTCGTTACAGTTATCGTCCTAGTTTTATTCCCTTATCACCTTCACCTCGCCGTTCCGTCCAATCTTTACAATTCCCGATGCCTTGTGCTTCGAGTTGTCGTCTTGCCGGTGCCGCACAACATAGTCGACGCTGTCGATTATGCGCTGGTCAATCTCGCTGAAACATGCCGGAGCCGGCTGTCCGCTTATGTTGGCCGAAGTTGAGACTATCGGTTTGCGGAACCGTTGGATGAGCGTGGGGCAGAAGTCGTCGGTGGCAACGCGGATGCCTACGCTCTGGTCTTCGGCGTTGATGACATTGTCGGCAAGGTTTTTCGCCCCTTCAAAAATCACGGTCAGCGGCGATGTAGCAAGTTCTATAAGGCTGAAAGCCACTTCCGGTGCGTTCTGCACATATGAATCAATGCGTGCAGCCGAATCGACAAGCACTATCAGCGACTTGTTGTCGGCGCGCTGTTTGATGCTGTAGATGCGCCGCACCGCTTCGGCGTTGGTGGCGTCGCAGCCAAGGCCCCAAATGGTGTCGGTGGGGTACAGAATGACACCTCCGGCGCGCAGAACTTCCAATGCTTTGTTCAAATCCTCGTTCATTGGTAATTTTTTTCAAATGTAGTTAAATTGTGGAAAAAATATGCCGAAAGCCGATGCGCTCAAAGCCGATAAAATCTATTTTGTTGATGTCAATTTACGAAAACTGATACGGATGCAATATATTGTAATTGAAGGAAATATAGGCGCCGGCAAGTCAACGTTGGTGAATATGCTTGCCGCCGACACGGGTGCGCGCGTGGTGCTTGAGCAGTATGCCGACAATCCGTTTCTGCCTAAGTTTTACAGCAATCCCGCCAAGTACAGTTTTCCGCTCGAGTTGTCGTTTTTGGCCGAGCGTTATCGCCAGCTGAACGATAAAATCGCGCAAACCGATTTGTTTCAGACACTTACAATTGCCGACTATTATTTTGTCAAATCGCTGATTTTTGCCCGAATAACTCTTGAGGACGATGAGTTCAGTCTCTACCGTCAGCTTTTCGACATCATCTGGCAGCACATCCCTATGCCTTCGCTTTATGTTTATCTGCACTCGTCGGTTGAGCGGGTGATGCGTAATATCAAGGCGCGAGGGCGCGAGTATGAGCAGAATATCGACCCCGAATACCTTAGCAAGGTTCAGAACAGCTATCTAAACTATTTCAAGACAGCCTTAAAGTTCCCGATTGTCGTGATAAACACTACTGAAATGGATTTTGTTCATAATCAGGCTGATTACGAGAAAATGAAGGAGATTATTCTGCAACAGCAATTCCCTGCCGGAGTGACGTATGTTTAGTTATAAGTTTTTGAAGTTACAAGTGATAAGTGATAAGGCAAAAGGCATAAGATATTTAGGAGTTAGGATGTAGGAGTTGATAATTACGAATTTTGAATTACGAATTACGATGTAGGGATGCGGCATTGCCACGTCCGAAAAGAATAAATCACGTCAGCATTAGCGTCAGTGTTTTACGTTTAAGTTTTCAGTTTTAGTTAGTGTCAGCGTCAGTGTTATCGTCATCGTTTTCTGTTATCGTTTTTCGTCATCGTTCTCCTTCATACAGAACAACGAAACAACAACATAAACCGCCAATATTGCGGGAATGGCGGCAACCTGCATTGTGGCAATCAGCACGGCGCAGATAGCGATGAAGATGTAACGGGCTTTGTTGCTGCCGAAATCCCAGGTCTTGAATTTCAGCGAGATAAGTGGCAGTTCGCACACCAGCAACAGCGACATCACAACACACAACGGCAGCATCACCTCGGCGGTTATCACATAGTGCGCGAAAAATCCGTCGGCATTGTATTTGGCGATGAATGGCAGCGACGCCCACAGCATAGCGTTGGCCGGAGTAGGTACGCCGATGAATTTGTCAGTCTGGCGCTCATCAAGGTTGAATTTGGCAAGACGCAGAGCCGAGAAAGCCGCCATTACAAACGGCAACAGGCAGAGCAACATTGTGCCAAGCGGAAGGTCGGCAATGTTAGCGCCGTCGGGGTTAAGCCGCTGGCTGACAAGCATAAAGGCGATAGCCGAAGGAGCCACGCCAAAACTGATATCGTCGGCAAGCGAGTCGAGTTCTTTGCCTATGGCCGATGAAACGTGAAGCAGACGGGCCGCCATACCGTCGAAGAAGTCGAACACTGCGGCTATCAGGATGAACAATCCGGCTAATGTAAGATTACCAGTAAAGGCGAAAACTATTGACAAACAACCCGATAAGGCGTTCATCAGTGTTATGGTGTTTGGAATGCACGAAATAACTTTGTTCTGTGCCATTGTTCAGCGTTTTAAAAACAGGTGCAAATGTAGCATATTTTTTGGTTGAGGGTGACGCGAAAGGCGATAGGGAAATGAGATAAATGGTGGCGCAAACTACAGCGCGCAGCAAGTTGCAGTAGAATTTATCTTTTATAATGGATAAAAATTAGCGATTTTATCTTTTATAATGGATAAAAAACATTCTTGCATTTCCGCGTTATGCAGTGTCAAAATGATAGTTTGTTATTGTCTCATTTGAAATAAAAAAAAGCAGGGTTGTCTTACGAAACAACCCCACTGTTATCTATTTAGAGATTGTTTTGATAACTCTTTTATTTTAAAATATTTATGACCAATACAATCATAATCATTTGAATTTATCAATTGCTCCCCAAACCACTTTATATTTATTAGGATTCCAATTTGCATTCCATCCAAATGGTTCCGATTTTGCCTGACAATATATTGCCGTTAGATGAATACAACTTCTAAATGCGTTCTCTCCAATGGTTTTAATTGTATTTGGAATGGTTACTGATTTCAAATCAATGCATTCCGCAAATGCATATCCTCCAATGCCTATTACAGAAAATGTGTTGCCTGCTGTTATTTTTGATGGTATTACAATGTCACCCGCATAGTTTTGATTGCCATCAGAAACAACCGAAACAGTACTTTTGTCAAGCACATAATACCACAACTGACCTTTTTTTAGATATATGCCAGCATCATTGATTTGTGCTTCACTATTAATGGTTACTGAAGTCAAATTATCACAACCAGCAAATGCATCAGAACCGATGCTATTTATAGAATTAGGTATAGTTACTGATGTGAGTCCTTTGCTATTATAAAACACACCAGCACTAATTTCAGTTACAATGTACGTTTTCCCTTCATAGGTTACAGTTTCAGGAATTATCAAATTTCCTTTTGGCTTTTCGCAATTACCATACGTCTTGTATTCACCTACTAAATTGGGATACCACATTGGCCTACATATTCGCACCGTTTTCGGGTTAAACATATATTTAAAATATAACGTCTGCCCACTGCTGCATACCGCAGAAAAATCATAGTATCGCTCTGCAGGGACATCCACCCACGCCTGAAATAGATTTTCCACCTCATTCTCCTTATTAACCGTTGATGGTGTTTCGGCGTTTTTTTGTTTCTCTTTATTAGCGGTTGCGTTTCCATCATTTCCCCATTTTATAATCTCGTTACGAGAAAAACTTTTACTCAATTGTTTATCTGCAATCCAATAAGTATCCCAACCTTCAGGCTTGACTTTTGCTTGGCAATAAACAATTTTTAGATTAGGGCAGTTAGAAAACGCGTCTTCCTCAATAGCTTTTACTGATTCAGGGATTTTTACTTGTGTTAAATTAAGGCACGATATAAATGCTTTGTCACCTATTTTTTCAACGGAAGAAGGAATATCTAATGTTTGAATTTTGCATCGGCCAAATGCTGAATATTCTATTTCTTTAACAGAATTGGGTATGTTTACATCAACTAAATTCTCACAACCGTAAAACGCTGAATGCCCAATTTTTAAAACAGAATTAGGAATTGATACAGATTCTAATTTTGAACATTTACGGAATGTCATTGGACATATTTCCGTGACAGTATTAGGAATAGTAACGGACATTAGATTTGTGCAATCTGCGAATGCAGAGAATCCAATGCTTTTAACTGAATTAGGAATAGTTACTGACACTAAATTGGTGCAACCTTCGAACGCATAGTTTCCAATACTTATAACCGATTCGGGAATAATTACAGATGTTATACTACTACAACCACAAAAAGCTCTATTGCTAATATTTGTAACACCTTTGGGAATAATCAAATCTGTTATCTCCTTGCCATTTATATACAAGTGATGCGCATAAAATAAAGGATTACTATTAATGTTTTTTGTAGATTTAATTGTTTCATACACTCTGCCTTGATACTGTTTCTGTTTTGTCTCCTCCATTTTGGTGTCAGTAAACTTGATTTGACACAAGCTCTCAACACTGGCGAATTCGGCTTTTTTCAATTTCGCACATCCCTCAAAAGCATTGCCACCAATGCTTATTACCGAAACGGGAATAGAGACATATTCTAATACTCTACAATTAGAAAACGCATTGTCATCAATTCTAACAACCGTGTAGTTTTTCTTTTTATATGTTACTGTTTCTGGGATAATAACCGAAACAAGTTTTTTATAAGTATCACTACCAACTAATTGTACAGTACTTTGGTCTACAATTTTATAATACAACATTTCTGATTTGAAGTCGTAATTCTTTGTAGCCCACGCTTGCCCAACAAGCATTGTAGCAAACAAAACTGCTAAAACCCGCTTCATTGTTTTATACACTGCATCCGTGTCGTGCGCAACCTTTGTCCGCCGACTCCCCAATTGCGGTATGTCTATTAATGAAAAACGTGGGATTCTGTTACTCGCTCCCACACTTTGAGGCTCTCGCATTGCCCTGGGTTGTAAGATTGAGCAACGCGAAAGCCACGTTTGGATATATAAAAGACATAACATCCTAACAGATAAGATATTACGAATTAAATACACCAAAGAGGCGTTCACAATTGCTTTCTCTGACAACCCATTCAAACCTTGCGAGATTCCAAAGTGTCAAAGGAAAACGTCAGTAAACGTCTTTCTAATATGTCCACCTATGCGCTAACGCACAAAGGTTTCCCAAATATAGGAATGTTTTTGTTGGCATATCGTAAGCATTTATCATTTTTTGAGTGTGATGTAAAGTTTCTCTATTTTGCTTTAACATATGTTGCCTACCTTTGGCCGTAATAAGATACACAAATGTCGAAATCAAACATATTTTGTTGTTATGAGTAACGAAAGTCACATAGAATTAGAAGCTGCGCTTTATAAATACATCGAAACATTCTTTGAAAAAGTAAATGTTCATAATGCTCATTTAGCCATTTCCGAGTTTGACGAGAATTGGAAAATTATTCCTGACAGTATTGAAGATGAATCAAAGTATGGTAAGTCTTTATATATTCTATCAAAAGCCCATATAGAATTGCCAACAACAACAGTAAAAGATGTGAAACTATTATCTAAACTGGTTAACGAGTATGTTGATTTACATCATAGTTTTATTCGAAAATACGGGCCCATATATGATGTTTTATATCACGCAATCGGTATTTGTTGGCATAAAGTAGGGGCGGATAAAAAGGCTGTGGCATCTTTCAAAAAACATATTTACTATAATATTTCTTCATCATATTTTGCAGCGCGCTCAATTACCGCTTACCACTTTAGTAAATGTGATAAATATCTGCGTAAGTCACTAATGAACGAACAGTTAGTTTTGTCATCACCCACTATTTTTAATGACCCGTTCGATACTCCTTTTTTACCTTTATTGGAATCCGATAGTTCAGACATTAACAAGTTGATGTATAAAGCATACCAAGAAGGTTTAAAAGTCGCGTGTTTTACAAGTAATCCATTAAACAACCTTAATTCTGAAGTACGAAACGACGAAAAACAAACCAATTGTGAGGCAATTTTTTTTGAAAGTTTAATGTGGGCACATTATGCCGATTCTCATAAAGGTGTATGCATTAAGTATAAATTCAACAGTTCTGTTTCCAAAGTAGCGTGTACGGACGAAAACGTTGTTGCATATTTCTATAATATAAATTATTACAACGGACATGTGGAAAACTTAAAAAGTCCAGATGGTTCCATTTCTTTTGAAAAAGCCTTTTTCTATAAAGGTATACAATGGAAATATGAAAATGAATTGCGGTTTCTCTATTTCGACGTGAATGGCAAGGGTGAACACGCAACGATTAGTATTCCTAATAGTATTGAAGCAATATATTTCGGATTAAATTGTCCTAAAAAGGATAAAAGAAAAATCCTAAAAATTATGAAAGGCAAGAATGTGCTGTTTTACGAGATGCAAATGGACGAAGAACACTTCGGACAATTGAGGACTGTCCCATATAAAGACTCAAATATTTAGTTTTTCTGTCTTTTCAAATACGATATACTAATGCAATTTTGTAACTACACCAATTATTCATCTTTCATTTCCGTTCTACAGTGAACTTTAGAATAAACAAAAGTGCAACCTATGCGAGATTGCAGCAGAGGTTTGAATTTTTTTTTTTGAAAAAATTTTTTTTTTCGCCTTGACTTCCCTTAAGGATTCCTATATGTTCCCTTTATGATAAACCATCAATTCTGCCCTCATTTTTAGTCTGTGTTTTCGTCATCGTCATCGTTTCTGTTATCGTCATCGTTTTAGTTATCGTTATCGTCATAGTTATCGTTTCAGTTATTCGCCCCATAGCCTTGGCAATTCACCAAAAAACAATATCACAACAGCGTTAAATGCTTAAATTTGTTTGATTTTACGGCAATTTGAATGATGAGGCGTTTTTGTGGCATAGTTTTTTCGGTTTTAGCTGTTTTTGCGGCTTTTGATGCTGTCGCCCAATCGTTTACCAACAGTTGGGTGCGCTTCGGGCAGGAGTATTACCGCCTTGCCGTGCCGCGTACGGGCGTCTATCGGGTTTACCGTAGCCAGCTTGAGTCGGCCGGAGTGCCCATTGGAAACTACAGTCCGCAGAATATCCAGATGATTCAGAACGGAAAACCGATACCGTGTTACATCGACGGCGAGGCCTCGGGTTTGTGCCGCTTCATTGAGTTTTATGCCGAAGGCAACAACGGACGTCTTGATGCCGAGATGTACGACAATCCTGAAAATCAAGCCAATCCGCATTATAGCCTTGTAACCGACGAGGGCGCTGTTTTTCTGACATTCAATTCAAGTTTCTCAAATCTGCGCTATCAGCAGATTGCCACGCAAAGCATTGAGGGGTATGATGCGGCAGAATATTGTATGGTCGATACCGTTTGCCAGTACACGGGCACTTATCTGTCGGGCGAGGAGAACTGCCTTTACACCGCCGGCGAGGGCTGGTTCGACGCAACGGCGCTCACTATAGGTAAAAGTGTAACCAAGACAATACCGACACCTGACATTTATGCCGACACTTCGCTATGGGCCACTTTCAGTATGGCGTTGGGCACATATTCAAAAAGTTGGCATCATCTTACGGTTTCTTTTATCGATTTTTCTGCCGACACCATTTTTACTGGCTTGCGCACGCTGAAATATTCGGCGCAAATCAGAGCCGATAAGTTTGCCGCCAGTAACAAGCTGACGGTCAGCAGTGTGAACGATATGAGTGTCGAAACCGACTATTCGCGACTGGCTTATGTTGAGGTGGTTTATCCTTCGGGATTCAATTTTGCGAAACGCCGCCAGCAGGTGTTTCAGTTGCCGCCGTCGGCTTCCGATAAGAGCGTGACAATAAGCGGAATGACATTCTCGGAAGGAGGGATGCTTTACGACATCACTCGGAATATGCGCATCCCATTGCTTGTCAGCGGCAGCGAGGCCTCGGCGGTTGTGCCGGCGCATTCGGAGCCAGTGCTGATGATTGTTATCGATAATGGGGCGTTTGCCACTGTGAGCGACATCACCAATGCCAATATGTCCAACCATAATGTCAGCGGGAAATCAATGGTGATTATCTCGCATAGTTCGCTTATGCGGGCCGCTCAGCGCTATGCCGATTACCGCGATGCTTATCTGGTTGATGTTGAAGATATTTACAATCAGTTCGGATATGGCATAACCCGGCATCCGCTGGCTATCCGCAAATTTGTTGAGTATATCTCATCGGTTTGGAGTGTCAAGCCTGAATATCTGTTTATTATAGGCAAAGGCCTGCCCGTCAACTCAACACGCAAAAACACCACAAACGACAAATACAGCCTGATTCCGCCAATGGGCAATCCGGCTTCCGACGCGCTACTTTCGGCTTACATAGGCGGTTCGGGCTGTGCGCCAACGCTTGCCACAGGCCGTTTGGCGGCTCTAACCGAAAATGATGTCGATACTTATCTTGCTAAGGTTAAGGCGTTTGAAAATAACAAACCTGCCGAGTGGATGAAGCGCGTGCTGCATTTCTGCGGCGGAAACAACAAAAACGAGCAACGTAGCATTCGCAGCTATATGTCAAGCTATGCGGCCACCATTTCCGACACGCTGTTCGGTGGCGCGGTAACATCGTTCTACAAGGCTACCTCCGACCCAATTTCGACATCGAAAAACGACAGCGTCAATATGTTGGTAAACAGTGGTATAAGTCTGATGACCTTTTTCGGCCACGGTTCGGCGTCGGGCTTCGACCAGGACATTGACGCGCCAACCACTTTTCACAACGACGGCCGCTATCCGCTGATACTGTCAAATTCTTGTTACACAGGCAATATCTTCGGAACAACGCAGAGTAGCGTAAGCGAGAAGTGGGTGATGATTGCGCGGAAGGGCGCCATTGGTTTTATAGCCACGGTGAACGAGGGAGTAGCGAGCTATCTCGACCGCTTCTCGTCGGCTTTCTATCGCAATCTGGCATCGGATATGTATGGCCAGACGGTAGGCCGGCAGATGCTTGCGGCTCAGAAGGCAATGGCCGACGCTAGCTCGCGGCTGGCAATGAGCACCGTCCACGAAATGGTGCTGCATGGCGACCCTTGCATTGTGCTTAACAGCCCGTCGCTGCCCGATTTGCAGATTTCGTCGTCCGATGTGTCGTTCACTCCGGCGTTGCTGTCAACCGATGTCGATTCGTTCACGGTGAGCGTCACTTTACGCAACATAGGCCGCGCCATAACATCGCCTTTCGATGTTAAGCTTGAACGCTGCCTTGCCGACGGTACTTTGTTTGGTTTGAGTAAGACAATCAGTAACTTGAACTACAGACAGACGGTCGATTTCCGCCTGCCGATAGGGCAATCGTCAGAGGCGGGTATGAACACGTTTACCATAACGCTCGACACGCAAAATGCCATTGAGGAGCTGTCGGAGGATAACAACCAGGCAAGCGTCACCGCATTTGTGGCGTCGCACCAGACGAGGGCCGTGTCGCCTTTCAACTACAGCCTTAATCCGCAGGCGCCCAAGGAGTTGGTGGCATCAACCTCAAGCGCGCTTTCTGACCCGCAAACCGATATTTTCCAACTCGACACTACAGCACGTTTTGACAGTCCGGCTCGGCTTACTGAGGAAATTGTCCACAATGGCAGTGTGGTGCGCTGGCAGCCTCAAACTCGCCTAGATACAGGTACCACATATTTCTGGCGCGTTGGCGACGGTAGCGACAACGGCTGGTCGGAGAGCTCTTTTGTGGCTCACGCCGGACTGACTGGCTGGGAACAGTCTCATTTTGAACAACTTGATGATAACGATTTGGAACATATCACTATCGATTCGGCAACCCGAAGATTCCGTTTTGCGCCAGCTTACCGCACCGTTCGCTGTCACAACATCGGTTCGCCTAAAAACGATAATGACTATATGGGAATCTATTATTCGCTCGACGGCTACGGCGGCTCATCGTCGTGCGGTGTTAACGCCGCGCTGTTGCTGGTTGTCATCGACTCAACAACGTTGCTACCGTGGCGTTCCGACAGGTCGGCATACGGCCAATGGAACTATCCTAACTGTTCGCTGGCCGACTACGAGCAATATTTCATATTTTATATGTGGACACCGGCCGAAGGTGTCAACAGACTTATCAATATGGTGGAAACGTATGTGCCTGACGGTGACTATTTTATGGTCTATTCGTTCATCTCGGGCAAGTTCCGCCAATGGCCCGATTCGGCTTACCAGAAGTTTGAGGATTGGGGCTCTGAGGGCATCCGCATCCTTGGCGATAATACTCCGTATATCTTCTTCACGCAGAAGGGCCACCCCGAACAGACCGAGGAGATTTACGGCTCGTCGGCGACCGCTGTCATCGATTTTCACCGGACACTGCAAACGGCTTATAATTACGGCACTATAACAAGTCCGGCGATAGGTCCGTCGAGCCGGTGGGGGGCGCTGCAGTGGAAGGCCGATGCCGACACAATGGATGTGAATTGCGTGAATGTCCTTGGTGTTGAGGCCAATGGCTCCACAACAATCCTGATGAGCGGCATCGATACGGCAGTGACCGATTTGTCGGGCATCGATGCTGGACGATACAGCTACTTGCGACTGCAGTTCGAGACGCGTGACGACTCGCTCCGAACACCGTCGCAACTGAAAATGTGGCGCGTTTTGTATGAGCCATACACCGATTTGGCTGTCAATCAGCAGCGTGAGTGGTCTTTTTATGCCGACACTCTTGCCGAGGGCGAGCGCGGGCGCGTGTCGGTTGCAATTGAGAACATCGGCTTGCAACCAGCCGACAGCGTGCTTGTGCATTATTGGATTCAGACGGCCGCCAATCAGATTATTGATATTGGCTACCATAGGTTGAAGGCTTTACAACCTTCTGAATATATTACAGATACGGTTGGTTTCTCTACAGCCGGGCTTGTTGGCGACAATGTTTTCTACGCCGAGCTTAACCCGAAGCCCGAAGGTTCATCAGCTTACGACCAACCCGAGCTGACGCATTTCAACAACTTTGTAATCAGACAGTTCTGCGTTGTTGGCGACAACCGCAATCCGCTTATGGACGTGACAATCGACGGTCGGCATATTCAAGACGGCGAGATTGTTTCAGCAAAGCCTGAAATAGTAATCCGCATGACTGATGATAATCAGTATTTTGCTCTTGTCGATACAAGCCTGTTCTCGGTTTATCTGACTAATTTGTCAACTGGTGTTGAGGAGAAAATCAACCTGGGTAATTCTGCCGTCAGCTTTGAGGTTGGTTCGGTGGCTGACAACGAGGCGCGTTTGGTGCTTGTTCTTTCGCTCGACGACGGTGTTTACCAGTTACGTGTGCGATGCCACGACGTGTCGGGTAACGAGTCGGGTACGGATGATTATCTTATTTCGTTCCAGGTAATTACGGAAAGCAGTATGACAGATGTTTATGCTTTTCCGAATCCATTCACGGTCAGCACACGCTTTGCTTTTGAAATAACAGGCTCCGAGTTGCCCGACGAATTGACTATCGACATATACGCTCCTACGGGCGAGATTGTCCGCACGCTCACTCTGGCTGATTTCCAAGGCTTGCATATCGGGCGTAATCTCTCGGCTTTTGTTTGGGACGGCACTAACCGGTATGGTGCATCGCTGCCCGCGGGTGTATATTTCTATAAGGTTACGGCACGTATCGGCGGGGAGAAAATCAGCCGTCGTCCAACGAAAAATGCCAGTCTGAAAAACGGTGTCGGCCGATTGGTGAAATTGCAATAATCTTATTCTGCCGCCAGCGGGAACGAAACGAAGAACGACGTTCCGCGCCCTGGTTTTGAACGGAACCAGATAGCGCCGCCAGCCTCTTCCACAATATTCTTGACAATGGCAAGCCCAAGTCCGGTGCCGCTTGTCTTGGTGGTGAAGTTAGGTTGGAACAGCTTCGGCTCGGTTTCGGGCGATATGCCAGTGCCGTTGTCCTGCACCTCAACTACGGCGCGGCCTTTGAAGCACCTCAGCGAAATGTTGATGCGGCCTTTCCGTTTCTGCGGAATGGCTTGTATAGCATTCTTAATCAGATTGTTGAATACCTGAAGCATGCGGTCGTTGTCGGCCATTATCTTGACTATTCGGCCTGCCGGTTCGGTAAAGTTTATCTGTGTGTTTGTGGTGTCGCGGAACAGCTCCACACTTTGATTGATGCGCTCGTTCAGGTTTACTAATTCGGTGTGGCCTTCAGGCATACGCGCAAACTGCGAGAACTCCGATGCTATCGACGACAGGCTGTCAATTTGTTCAATCATTGTGCGCGAGGTGTTCTCAAAGCGCTCTTTGAAGTCGGGGTCGCCGTTGTGCAGCGAGCGCTCCAGCAGCTGAACGCTGAGTTTCATAGGCGTAAGCGGATTCTTGATTTCGTGCGCCACTTGCCGCGCCATTTCACGCCAAGCTGTCTCGCGCTCCGATTTGGCCAGCCGCGCCGCGCTTATGCTCAATTCGTCGAGCATAAGGTTGTATTCGTTCACAAGTTCGGCAATCTCATCATCACCTTCATATTCAACCCGTTGGTTACTCTTGCCAATGTCGATGCTGCGTATTCGTTCCTGAACATCGATAATAGGTTTGGTGATTCGTTTCGATAGGTAAAATGCTATCAATATGCTTATTATAATGATAACCACAAAAATGTTGATTACGGTTACCGACACGTTTGTCAGCTCCTCGCGCAAGTCGGCTTGTTTGATGAAGTAGGGGAGGTTGATGTAGCCCAGCAGCCGGTTCTGCGCGTTAATGAACGGCACGTAGGCCGAGTAGTATTCGAGCTGCCCGATGTTCTCCTTGTGAATGAACCGCGATTTCTTGTTGATTTCCAATTCGCGGTAGGCTGTGGCGTTCATCTTTTCGCTGGTCAGCTTGCGCGAGTAAATCTCACGCCGCGATGTGGCCACCAGATTTCCGCCGCGGTCGTAGAGGTTGATGTCGGTAAGGAAGATGTTAGCCGACGATGTGAGGGTGTTGTTCAGCTCGTCGGTCGGTATACGCTTGATATCGCTTATTCTGGAGTAGTGCTGCTCCATTTCCATTAATATCGACTGGATTTTTGAGGTCATTATGTCGTTCTGCGACTGCTGGTAGTGGTTTATTGTGTAGTAAACCACACCCGCCACAATTGCTGCCGACGAGATGAACAGAATGACCATTATTGACGACAGAATCTTGTTTTTTATGGTGAAGCGGATATCAAACAATTTGGTGTACGAGTTGGCCAGAAACGCCAGCAGCGTAATCATCAAGATGAAGAACGAGAATGAGAAAGTGAAGGAAATCAGCAGGTTGAACAGGTGAATTGACGGTGTGCTGACAATGATGCAGTTGTCGGCGTCTTTGTTGTAAATCACATGGTCGTACTTTTCGTACTGGAAATGCTCCGTTTCGCTGTCGTGTTGTCCGTAAACCTGACGGTCGAAGGCGTAGGGGAAGGCGCCTGAATGAAGCACAAGTCTGCCGCTCTGATATTTGGCGTAGCTGATGTGCTGTTTGTATTTCTCGGTCGAGAGAGGTTTCTCAAGCAGTAGCTCGGGGTAGCCAAGCGACTCGTAATTCATCTTCAGTGACAGCTCAAAATACATTGTCACATAGCTGCCGTGCCGCACGGGGACTATCACGCGGAACAGATAGGTGGTCTCAGCGCGTGGGTCTTTTATGTTGAACAGTCCGCGCACCTGTGTGCGTGTGCCGTACTGGCGCAGATATCTGTTGTAATATGTGTAGCAGTTTTGCTGGTCGACAGCGGCGCCGGCGGTCAGGTTATTGTGCGAGTCGCAGATGCTGAGCGTGAAATTGTACCGGTTCATATATCCGGTGAAATAGCGGTTTTGCAGGTATCGGCACAGATAGTCGTAGTCGAAGGCATCGCTTTGCAGAATCTCAGTCAGTTCGCTGTCGGACTTCATGTCGTTCATCACATCGTTCAGCACCATTTCGGCCACGGGGTCCTGAACTTGAGCCAGACCTATGGCCATTACCTCGCACTCCTCGTCTTGCCGGCGCTGCTCTTCAATCCGCAGAAAAGCAGTAACATACAATGCGAACAGGCCGATGAACATGGCAATGCTGACATAGTTGACCTGCAGCCGTTTGCGCAGATGAAACCAGATGACTGTCAGCGATATGAGCGCCGCGCAGGTGAGCCGGTTGGTGGGCGTGTCGTAGTAGTGCAGCCACATAAGCGACGCCGCCAGCAGCGTCGGAACTATTATGGCTATGGCGTGGACAAAACTGTAGGTTTTAAGAATCTGTATTGATGCCTTGCTGAGCAGAAACAGGAACCCGATGAACAACAACAGCAGAATGGAGTAGCTGGCTGCGCCAAATAGGTTCAAGTTGGTGAACTCGCACACTTCAATTTGGAAATTGGAGTCGCGGATTAGCGTAAGCAACAGATATTGAATGCCGAAGAAATAACTTCCCAGTACTATTATCCAGGTAAGCAGTACGGCGGTGCGCTTTACTACCGAGTATTTGTCGAGCCGCTGCAAGTGCACTTTGTAGAAGTACACAAAAATCAAATATACAACCAGAATCACCGTTACAAGCATATCGCCAAGTGACGGGAACACCACCGACGAGGCAAAGTGCTGCGGTTGAAAAATGGCCATTTGGTTGTAGAAATCACGCGGTATGAACACTTGTAAAGCTATACGCACACCAATGGCGATAAGCGCTATGGTGAAGAACTTGCGATTGCTGAGCCGGTTCTTTTTTATGCCCTGCTGGGCGTAGAGCAGCAACAATAGCAGAGAAAGCAGAAGGAGCGGATAGGCTGCTTTGCGCTTGTCGGCTGTAGCGTCGGTCTGCTCCAGGCTGAAGGTGAACAGATAGTTGCCGTCGTTGCTGTAAATGGCATTCTCCGACTCGCGGTCGTCCATTGATATTTCAAGCGTGTTGTCGATGTCGAACGACGGGTGGATGTGGTTCTTCAAAAAGGCATTCTCGTAAGAATATTCCTCCTTGACAACTATCGCAGCAACAGCTGCCCGGGTGTCCGAAGTCTTGATTTTCGGCACTATATAGGCGTTGCCCGAGTGCACAAACGGAGTCTTGTACCATTCGCCTTCGGGTATGGCAATGTTGCTGTTTGTCCAGTAAGTCAGGTTTTTACCCTCGTACAGATAAAGTATTATGCCGTGGCGGTTATAGAGGTTGTCGGGACGAGGATTGTCGCCGTTTGCGAATTGCGGAATCTGGTTGCGGTTGGCCGCTTCCATAAGTGAGTCGGCAAGCTGCTCGGCCAGCAGTTCCTTGTTGTGCAGTCTGTTGATGAAATCCAACCGCTCCGGCTCAACAATGTTGACGTTTTTTTCGGTGTGCAGCATCGCATACATCGCTCCAAAGCAGATGAGTGCTAGAATAAGAAGCCGGTGTCGCGATAGGAAGTGCATTGAAAGGGTAGCGTTTAGTGTTTGAAGTTTTAAGTTATAAGTAGGTTGCTTACGTCAGCGTTAGTGTCAGTGTTATCGTTTAAATATGATGATACGGCTCCCCCTTTAATATGGTATGGCAGCGGTACAGTTGCTCAACAAACAATAATCGAACCAATTGGTGCGGAAAGGTAAGTTTCGAGAGTGAAATTTTTGCGTTGGCGCGATTGTAAACATCATCGGAAAATCCGTAAGGGCCGCCAATCACAAACACAAGCCGCTTGTGGCCTTGCGCGAACACACCGCTCATCCATTCGGCCATTGCAACTGATGTCATCTCGCGGCCGCGCTCGTCGAGGAGCACCACATAGTCGCCCGCTTCCAATTGCTTCAGTATCAGCTCGCCCTCCTTGCCGCGCTGTATCGCTTCGCTCATATTCTTCGAGTTGCGGATGTCGGGCAGCGCCACAAACTCAAACGGCGTGTATCGCACAATGCGCTGGCAGTATTTGCCAATGCCCGTGTTCAGGTACTCATCGTCGGTTTTGCCAATGGCGTAGAGAATGGTTTTCATTGTTTGGTATAAAGTTTAAAAGCTGAAACGCTGCGATGTTTAACAAGTTTAAAGTTTTCAAAGTTAATAAGTTTTTATGGCAAACACAGTGCCATTTTTATAACATTAAAAGTCTAAATTTCTAATTCCTAAATCATTCAATCCTTTGCACATTCATTTATTCAATCCTTCAATTAATCTATTAACTTTGCAACTATGAATTTGAAATTATTTTTTGCAAAAAAAGTGATTCTGCTGACGGTAGTGCTGGCGGCATTGTCGGTTTGTCCGCTGCGGGCAGGCGCGCAGGTGGTGTCATCCGACTCGGTTATCAACTGCATAACCCGCACATTGCAGACGGCAAATGTTGATTCACTGGCCGGTTATTTGAACCAGAGGGTCGAACTGTCGCTACCCGATTTCTCGGGCATAAGCAGCCGCAACCAAGCCAAGATACTGCTCTCGGAGTTTTTCAAGAGCAACCAGCCTGAGTCGTTCAATATTATCAGCAGCAATCGCGAAAACGACACATATTTTATTGTGGGCACCATTTTTTGCAACACGCATAACTATCGTGTCAGTTTCCTTACCAAGCAACAATCTAATCAACAGTTTGTATATCAATTCACTATAGAATAATGGACAATCAAGAGTACATAAAAGATTTTATCGCACGCGCCATTCGCGAGGATGTTGGCGACGGCGACCACACATCGCTCAGCTGCATTCCGCCTGAGCAAATTGGCAAGGCGCAACTGCTTGTTAAACAAGACGGTATTTTGGCCGGTGTTGAGGTGGCTCGAATGGTTTTCGAGACATTCGACAAAGACCTGAAAATGACCACTTTCATCACCGACGGAACGCCCGTTAAGAAGGGCGATGTGGCGTTTGTGGTTGAGGGCCGCGAACTTTCGATTCTGCAAACCGAACGTCTGGTGCTGAATTTTATGCAGCGCATGAGTGGAATCGCCACACAGACAAGCAAATATGTTGAACTTGTGAAAGGTCTGCACACCAAGATTCTCGACACCCGCAAGACCACACCCGGAATGCGCGTCTTTGAGAAAATGGCTGTGGTTATGGGTGGTGGTCAGAACCACCGCATCGGACTGTATGATATGATTCTCATCAAAGATAACCACATCGACTACGCCGGTGGCATTCCGCAGGCTATCAACCGCGCCAAAGAGTATCTGAAAGCCAAGGGCAAGAACCTGAAAATTGAGGTTGAAGCGCGTTCGTTCGACGAGATAAAACAGATTATGGAAATCGGTGGCATCGACCGTATAATGATTGACAATTTCTCGATTCCAGACACCAAAAAGGCTGTGGAAATGATTGGCGGACAGTACGAAACTGAGGCTTCAGGCGGTATTACCGACGCCAACTTGCGCGACTACGCCGCCACCGGTGTCGATTTCATTTCAGTTGGCGCGCTCACGCATCAAATCCGTAGTCTCGACTTGAGCTTGAAAGCTATAAAATGAAGAAGATTAAGCAGATAATTGAGAATTGGAAGGCGCGGATTGCCCGTTTTGTCGAGAAAACCAAAAACATCACTTTTCCCGGCTTCGGACAGTTGTCGCTATACGATGTCGGCTCGTTTTTCATAAAGTCGCTCTCGGGCGGCACGCTTGGAATACGCTCGGCCGCCATTGCGTTCAACTTTTTCCTAGCGCTTTTTCCGGCCGTCCTTTTCCTTTTCACGCTTATCCCTTACATCCCTATTCCCGATTTCCAATCGGAATTCATTTCGCTGCTCGAGCAGCTCATTCCCTCATACGCCTTTGAGTCGATAGAGGAGACGCTTGTCGATATTGCCATGAACCCGCGCAGCGGCTTGCTCTCGTTCGGTTTCATAACCACGATAGTCCTGGTTTCGAACGGTGTTACTGCAGTCATCAGGGCTTTCAACTCATCGATTAACGCCTACGAGACGCGCTCGTTCATCGGTTTGCGCGTGTCATCGCTGATAATGCTTTTTGCGGTTACAGCTTTGCTGTCGGTTGCCATTGCAACATTGATGTTCGGCCGTACAGTTATCGGCATTCTTGCCAGCAAGCATATTATCAATGGTGTGTTCTCCACCATATTGCTTTATGTAGTGCAATGGGTTGTCATTCTGACACTTTGCCTGATTAGCGTTTCGGTAATCTACTATTTTGCACCGGCCAAGCACACCAAAATGGGTTTCATATCAATTGGCTCGGTTCTGGCAACAGTGCTTCTGCTTGCCGCCACCGCCGGCTTTGGCTTCTATCTTTCAAATTTCAGCAACTACAACGCCTTGTACGGCTCCATAGGAACGCTTATAGCAATATTGGTACTTATCAATCTGTATGCCAATATCTTACTGGCTGGTTTTGAACTAAATTTGAGCATCTGTGCCGCACACAACCAGCAGTGCGGTTTGTTCAACTTTCAATCGGCAATACAGTCGGAAACCGATAAGGCAAACAAAACCGAATAAAACTAAATTATTGATTTATAAAACGAAACGGAAAATGAAAAAACTTAAACTCTTAGCATTGGCATCGCTGCTGTTGACGGCTGTAACCGCTACCGCGCAAATATCGGAGATAGGCATGGCGTCGTTCTACGCCGACAAATTCGAGGGCAAGACAACTGCCAGCGGCGAAGTTTTCAAACAGAGCAAACTGACGGCTGCACACCGCACATTGCCGTTCGGCTCGGTGGTCAAGGTTACCAACTTGAACAACAATCTGTCAGTTACAGTTACCATAAACGACCGTGGTCCGTTTGTCGATAAGCGCATCATCGACCTTTCGAGGGCGGCTGCCGAGAAACTTAAGTTTATCGACAATGGCACAACCAATGTCAAGATTGAAGTTGTGAGCCTTCCCGACGGCAGTGGCAGTGAGGTGGCCTCTGGCACGTCGACACCAGCGTGGCCAGGCAGCAAACCAGCAGGCGTGTCGGAGTCGGACCCGGCTGGCGACGATGCTGAAAAACAGACTGCGCTGACTGAGGTTAAAAAGCCTGCCAACGAGTATTATAAGATAGTGTCGACCGTGGTGCATCCGAAGGGCTACGGCGTGCAGCTTGCAAGCTATCAGGAGGCGGCAAACCTTGTTAAGCGCTGCGCCGAGATTAAGGAGAAGATAGGAAAGGACATTATGATTCAGATTGGCGACAAAAACGGAATTAAGGTTTACCGCATAATTGCCGGACCGTTCGAGTCGCGCGATAAGGCAGAGAATTTTAACCGTAAACTGACCGATTTCAGCGGCAGTTTTGTAGTATCGCTTGAGTGATGAACGTTGCCATTTACAGTCAGCTTTTGGGTTCACAGCATCAGCCTGTGCTTGAGGTGCTTTTTGGTGCGCTTCAGCGGCACAAGGCTCGTATTTGGCTGCATCCGCTGTTTGCGCCGGTGTTCAAGCTATGGCAGCAGAGTGCCGGACTTACCTGTTCAAACATCGACACCTCGGCCAGTGTGCCAAATAATCTCGATTTTATTATTATAATAGGTGGCGACGGCAGTTTTCTGAAGGCGATAAGCGAATTTGAATATCTGCATGTACCGTTTGTGGGCATCAACACAGGGCGTTTGGGCTTTTTGGCCGACATCTCGCCCGACGATATTGACACCGCAATCGACGCTTTGGCAACTGGCAAGTTTCTGCTTGAGCAGCGGCCGTTGCTTGAGCTTCAGCCACACATCGATGAGATTAAGCACCCGTTTGCGCTCAACGAGATAACCGTCCACAAGTGCGACAGCTCGAGCATGATTGTCATTCACACTTATATCGATGACAAATATCTGGCAACATATTGGGCTGACGGACTGATAATTGCAACGCCGACAGGGTCAACAGCCTACTCGATGAGTGCCGGTGGTCCCATTCTGTCGCCCGCTGCGCAGAACATAATCATCACGCCTATCGCCTCACACAACCTGACAGTGCGGCCGCTTGTCATTCCTGACAACGGCACCATTCGTATAAGCATTGAGAGCCGCGAGCTGAACTACATGCTGTCGCTCGATTCGACCTCGGTTGTGCTGCGTACTCCAACCGAGATATCAATCCGCAAGTCGGCGCATAGCATATCTGTCATCAAACTCGACGGGCACGGTTTCTTCCCGACATTGCGCAACAAACTGATGTGGGGTGCTGATAAGCGCAATTAAACACCCTTTGTCAACGCATTGCGTCTGTTGCCGTAAAAAAAGCGGTTGGTAAGCCGTATAAAAAAATTATTTATACCTTTGGCACTCATTTGCATACGAATGAATACTCGAGTTTTTTGTATGAAGAAGGTTGTAATTCTATTCATAATCACATTTTTGGCTTTCCCAAAATTTGCCGATGCGCAAGCCGACCGTTGGAAACGCACCCGTTATGAGCTTGTCGGAGGAGTAGGCATCTCGGCTTTTGTTGGTGAGCTTGGCGGCAAGGACAGCGAGCGCCAGGGGCACTTTTTGAACGATTTCGATTTCATGTCGCAGCGTTTTGCCCTGTCGGCCGGAATGCGGTATAAGATACTTAACCCGTTGGCAGTCAAGGCTTCGCTGACATACGGAATGTTGGCCGGCAGCGACAAACGCACTGCAAACATATACCGCGAGGACCGCAACCTAAGTTTCCGCACAAACCTTTGGGAGTTGGAGGCGCAGGTAGAATATTCCATTATTCCGGAGCCAGTGAACTATCGTGCGTCGCGTAGACGCAAATTCTCACTCCGTAGCACTATCCAAAAAACCAACATCTATGTTTTTGCTGGTTTAGGTCTCTTCTACTATAACCCGAAGGCTAAAGACACCGGTGAGGAAGGAACTGGAAAATGGGTTGCCTTGCAACCGCTTGGCACTGAAGGACAAGGACTTATGGAAGGCCGTAAAAAATATTCGCGTATCGCCTTGGCATTCCCGTTCGGTTTAGGTGTCAAATATCCGATTTCACGCTCGTTATGCGCCGGACTTGAGTTTGGCCCGCGCTACACTACTACCGACTATATCGACGATGTCAGCACCACATATGTAGATAATGCATGGCTTGCGGAGAAAAATCCTCAAGCGGCGCGTATGGCCGACCGCAGCATCCAAACCAACGACGACAGCGACCCGCTGCCATATGTGAGGTATGGCGGAAATGCCTATCAAGCTGACCAACGCGGTGAGTCCAAATTCAACGATTTTTATATGTTTACAATGGTTTCAGTAACATATAAATTGAAAACAGGCAGAAATGGTTTGCCGAAATTCTAATTTTTATGCTACATTAGCCGCCCAATATGAAAAAACTAACATTCTTTCGGATATCAATAATTGCACTTGCGCTTTTGTGCGGAATGCCGTCGGCATTTGCCCAGAAGAAAGCCGGGCACAAGTGGAATTCGCGCAGATATGAAGCCCAGCTTGGTCTTGGTCTGACTAACTTTATGGGCGATATAAATTCACCCAAAACAGATATACCCGTTTGGGTGCGACCGTTCAAAACCACAGGCTATACGGCCGATGCATTGCTGAAATACAATTTGAAAGGCCGCCACTATGTCGGCACATCACTCTTTACGGGTTATATGGCAGCCCGTGAACCAAGCCAGCAAACACCAACATATTATGGCCGAGGAATAGCATTCAAATCATTCTTTACCGAATTGTCGGCACGGTATGAGTTTCAGATTATCCGTGAGCGCCGTCGCCGTACAATCTACCGCAGCTTGGGCGAGACACGTATGAAAAACGCCACCGTTCCTTCGTATTTGTTTGTTGGTGCGGGTGGAATCATGAATGTCGGAAAATTCTATTGGACAAGTACAGACCAAAGGGAACGCTACGATATCAATTATATCAATGTTGCGCCGGTAGTAATGGGCGGTTTGGGTGGAAAATTCCGTATCGACCCTATAACATACATCGGTTTTGAGGCCGGTTGGCGTGTTGCTCTTAACGACGGTCTTGACAACTGCAACAGGAAGGGCAAACCTGATGTAAGCGGCGTAGAAGAAGGTCGGTCTTTTGATAAAATGTTTGGCAAATGGATTGACCAATATCAGTTTGTGAATGTCAGCTTGGTGGTAACATTGCGCGAGAAACGCAACCACATGCCTAATTTCCGCTCAATCAAAAGATAATGTTGAAAATGCTTCGACAAATCAGCGTCTTATTGCTGCTTTGTTTCATATCGTTGCCGTTGTGTGCGGAAGAATACCCCGAAGGCGATTTGGGCGTGCAACTTGGCGGCTCGTTCTATTTGGGCGATATAAACAAGATGCCGTTCCGTGGCACACGGCCGGCAGGTGGCATCTTCTACCGCCACAATTTCAATCAGCGATATTCGGCCAAAGGCATCTTCTCATACGCCATGCTCCATGCCGACGACTCAACATTCAAGCACAGCGACTATCAGCTTGAGCGCGGCTACTCATTCACCAAAAACACTTTCGGCTTTATGGCTCTTGGCGAGTTCAATTTTGTGCCGTTCCAGTCGAAAGGCAAAATGTTGACACCTTACACACTTTATCTGCAAGGCGGTTTGGGCCTGATGCTGTTGCCTGTCGACGATTCGAAAAAACTGAATGTGACAGTGCCGTTCGGTTTGGGTGTGAAGTACAACACCAAAAAGAAATGGGCCTACGGCGCCGACTTTTTGATGGTGAAAACCTTTAGCGACAAGGTTGATTATGTGGCCGACAGTCCGTCGGAGTCAAACCAGATTAAACAGCTGTCGGTGAAGAGCGGAAAAGACTGGTTTTCCTATTTTGCCATTTATTTATCGTATAAATTCGAATATCCTCAAAAATGTCCTTCATTTGACTAAATTTGCGCGGATAAAGAAAAAGTATGTCTTTCAAGGATAATATCGACAAGAATCAGCTGCCAAAGCACATTGCCATTATTATGGACGGCAATGGCCGATGGGCGAAAAAACAAGGCAACGCGCGCATATTCGGACACAAAAACGCCATAAAAGCCGTGCGCGATGTCTGCGAAGGCTGCGCCGAATTGGGCGTGGGCTATCTGACACTCTACGCCTTCTCAACCGAGAATTGGAACCGCCCCAAAATGGAGGTTATGGCACTGATGGACTTGCTTGTATCGACAATTAATACAGAAACTGAAACACTAATCAAGAATAATATCCGTTTAAATGCGATAGGACGGCTTGCCGATTTGCCCGAAAAGGTGGGTGCGAATCTGCGTGAGGCTATCGAGAAGACAAAAAACAACACAGGAATGACGCTGACATTGGCTTTGAGCTACAGCTCGAAGGTGGAAATCACCGAAGCGGTAAGGCGGATAGCAGCTGATGTTGAGGCCGGAAAACTGAAACCGGAAAATATCGACAATGTTTTGATTGATAGTTTTTTGTACACTTCCGACATGCCCGACCCCGATTTGCTTATCAGAACAAGCGGAGAGTTGAGAATCAGCAATTTCATGCTGTGGCAGCTTGCTTACGCTGAGCTCTATTTCACCCCGACTTTCTGGCCCGATTTCGACAAAGAGGAACTTTACAAGGCTATTGCCGACTACCAGCAGCGCGAACGCAGGTTTGGCATGACAAGCGAACAACTGAGTTAGTGCATCTGAAAAAAGAGACAAATGAGAAGCAGAATAATAGTTGCTATTATACTTATACTGAGTGCTGTACAGACATTCGCACAATCTGCATCCGATATAAAAATCGATTATTCGAAACCAAAGGAATATGAGATTGGCGGAATATCTGTTTCGGGCGTTAAATATTTGAACCAGACGGTGTTGGTCAATTTGTCGGGATTGCAGGTTGGGCAAAAGATAACCGTACCGGGCGACGACATTACCAACGCCCTGAACAAACTCTGGAAACATGGTCTTTTTGGCGATGTGCAGCTGTCGGTTACCAATATCCAAGACGACAAGATTTATTTGGACATCTACCTGAAAGAGCGTCCGCGTCTGTCGAAGGTGGAGTTTTCTGGCATATCGAAATCGCAGGGCGACGATTTGCGCGACGAGATAAAACTGACGCGCGGCAGCCAGATTACCGACGATATGATTGAGACGGCGAAGAAGAAAATCAAAGAGTTCTACATAAAAAAAGGATTCTACGACGCCAAAGTGAGTGTTAAACAGATTGACGACACGGTGATGCCAAACACCGTGATTCTGCATTTCAACATCAAGAAAAACAGCAAGGTAAAAATTAAAACCATAACCTTCGAGGGCAACGAGGTGCTAGCATCGCGCAAACTGCGCCGCGCCATGAAAGGCACAAAACAGAAGACCTGGTATAACATCTTCCGTTCGTCGAAATACATTGAGGCAAAGTATGTTGAAGACAAGGACAAGGTGATAGCCAAATACAATGAACTTGGCTACCGCGACGCTAATATCATCTTCGATACGGTTTACCGCAACGAGGACAAGACAATGAACATCAATATCAGAGTTGAGGAAGGCAACCGTTACTATTTCCGTAATATAGAGTGGGTTGGCAACACCAAATATCCTGCCGAAATGCTTACCTCGCAACTCGAAATCAAGAGCGGTGACGTATTCGACCAGTCGCGGCTCGACAAGCGCCTCTATTCCGATGAGGACGCCGTTTCGAATCTATATCTCGACCGCGGCTATCTGTTCTTCCAGGCCGTTCCGGTTGAAGTGCAGGTTGAGAACGACTCCATTGATTTGCAAATCCGTCTGTACGAGGGAAAACAAGCTCGCATAAACAATATTATTATTCATGGCAACGACCGCACCAATGAGTATGTGATACGCCGTGAGCTATGGACACATCCGGGCGAGCTGTTCAGCAAGTCTGACCTTATGGCATCAGTCCGCGAGTTGCGCAATATGAGCTATTTCGACCCTGAGAAAATGGACGTTAAGCCTATTCCGAATCAGGCCGACGGAACAGTCGATTTGGAGTTTGTTGTTGTTGAGCGCGGTTCCGACCAGGTGGAACTTTCTGGCGGTTGGGGCGGCGGAATGGTGATAGGTACACTGGGACTGTCGTTTACAAACTTCTCAATCCAGAATCTTTTCAACCTTGAATCGTACAGCCCGCTGCCAACCGGCGACGGCCAGAAACTGTCAATCAGGGCGCAGACAAGTGGCAAGCACTATCGCTCGATGAGTTTCTCGTTCACCGAGCCATGGCTGGGCGGCCGCAAGCCTAATTCGCTCTCGTTGTCGTTCTATCATACAGTGCGTTCAAGCTCAAACGTCTATAAGTCGAACATAGAGCAATTTATGAAGATAACCGGTGGAGCTATTGGTTTGGGACGGCGTTTGAGTTGGCCCGACAGATATTTCACGCTCTACAACGAGTTGAGTTATCAGCGTTACAACATAAAGAATTATTCAATATTGAGCGAGTTCAGCACTGGCATATCGAATAACTTGAGTATCACAACAGTAATAGGCCGAAACTCACTTGACCAGCAGCTTTATCCGCGTCACGGCGCAAACATATCGCTGTCAATACAATTGACGCCGCCCTACTCACTGATGCGTCCGCGCAAGTTCTGGGAATTGTCGGGCGAGGAACGCAAAGGTCTTGAGAACAACAACGCAAGTATCCGCGAGGAGGAGATGCGCCGCAAATACAAACTGATTGAATTCCACAAGTGGAAGTTCAAAGCAGACTGGTTCAACGCCATTTACGGCAATTTAGTGCTGCGCACCAACTTCGAGTTCGGTTTGCTTGGCTACTACAACAGCCTTTGGGGCTACTCGCCGTTCGAGTCGTTCCAGTTGGGTGGCGACGGTATGCAAGGCGGCAACTACTATTACGGCTACGATGTCATCCCGTTGCGCGGCTACGACAACGGACGCAACGGCAACGGCTCGCTGACGGCCTACCCGCAGGGTAATGTCTATCAGAAACTCTCGGTTGAGTTGCGCTATCCGCTGGTTATGAAAGAGTCGGCAACCATTTGGGCCGCCGCTTTCTTCGACGCGGGTAATTCGTGGTATGAGATGAAAGACTACAACCCATATAGTTTGTACCGCTCGGCGGGTGTGGGTGTTCGCTTCTATCTGCCGATGCTTGGCTTACTCGGCCTCGACTGGGGCTACGGATTCGACGCCAATTCGCGTAACCCTGGCTCTAACGGAAGTCAGTTCGCATTCACAATAGGACAGGCATTTTAACGTTTAACTCTTAACTTTTAAAATTTTTAGTCATGAAACGTTTATTAATTGCAGCTTTCGCCCTTGCGCTTGGAACGCAGGCTTTTGCACAAAAATTCGCTTATGTCGATACCGATTACATTTTGAAGAGCATTCCCTCATATGAATCGGCACAGGAACAGCTTGAGATAATGTCGAAAGAATGGCAGGGAGAGATTGAGACGGCTTACGCTGAAATCGAGAAAATGTATAAAGAGTATCAGGCTGAAAAAGTGCTTCTTACCGAGGAAATGAAACAGAAACGTGAGGAGGAGATTGTGCAGAAAGAGCGTCAAACCAAGGAACTTCAGAAGAAGTATTTCGGTGCCGAGGGCAGTTTGTACAAAAAACGCCAGGAACTGATTAAACCTATCCAGGACGACATCTTCAACGCAATTAAGGAGATAGCCTCATCGGGCAACTACGCATTCATTTTTGATGCAGCGGGCGGCGCTTCGTTCCTCTATTCCGACCCGAAGTATGACAAAAGTGATGATGTGCTTCAAAAATTGGGCTATAAGAATTAGTTAGCGATTATTTGTAACGTATTTTTCTATATTTGTAAACACAAAAATTAAACAGATTTATAATGAAAAGGATTTTAACAATCGTTGCAGTCGTTGCATTATCGGCGTTTGCAACAGTGGCTAACGCTCAGAATCTTAAATTTGGACATATAGATTCAAGCAAATTGCTTCAGCAGATGCCGGAGCGTGAACAAGCTCGTACCCAATTGGAGAAATATGCAAAACAGCTTGAGGACCAAATGGCTGCCATGCAGAGTGAGTTCGAAACAAAGTATCAGCAATATCTTGAGCAGGCCGACTCTCTGCCGCAGGTGCTGCGTGAGGCAAAGGAGCGTGAACTGACTGACATTCAGCAACGTTTCCAAATGTTCCAACAAAGCGCACAAAAAGAATTGAGCGAGCAGGAAGCAAAACTTATCCAACCGATTATCGATAAGGCACGTCAGGCTATCAACGATGTGGCTTACGAAAACAAATTCACCTACGTGTTCGACCTTTCGGCTGGTGCTGTTCTGTATCAGTCTGACCAAAGTGTCGATTTGATGCCACTGGTTTTGAAAAAGTTGGGGTTGTAATTAATTGATTAATAATATTTATATTGGCAATATCCAGTGGTTTTTCCATTGGATATTGTTTTTTCCGACAACTTGGTAATGAACAGCAACCCTATCGGCATATTTGATTCCGGCTTGGGCGGGCTCACCGTCTGGCGCGAGGTGCGGCGGCTGATGCCCGGCGAGGACATCGTCTATTTCGCTGACAGCCTCCATTGCCCCTACGGACACAAACCTGTGGGCAAAATCATTGACCTGGCACGCGGAATAACTGATTTTTTGCTCGGCAAATTCGGCTGCAAACTGATTGTTGTGGCTTGCAACACCGCCACTGCTGCCGCAATTGACACGCTGCGCAGCGAGTTTGATGTGCCGTTTGTTGGAATGGAACCGGCAATAAAACAGGCGGCCTTGCACACTAAAACCGGAGTGGTTGGAGTGTTGGCCACCAAAGGCACTTTCGACGGTCGGCTGTATAAGGCTACAAGTGAGAAATACGCCCAAGGCATTGAGGTGCTTGTGCAGGTTGGCGACGGGTTGGTAGAACTTGTGGAAACGAATAAAATAAACTCGTCCGAAGCCGATTCGCTTTTGAAAAAATATGTGCGTCCAATGGTGGAAAACGGCGCCGACCAAATAGTGCTCGGCTGCACGCATTATCCTTTCTACAAAACACAAATTGAGGCGATTGCGGGTGATAAAGTCACCGTAATCGACCCGGCGCCGGCGGTTGCTAAACGCGCTCATGAATTGCTTGAAGCCGGCGGTTTGTTTACAGGGAATGGCAGCGGCACCGATTTGTTTGTGTCTTCGGCTGAAACTGGGCAGATGCGCAGCTTGCTTGAAAACACATCGGCGTTAAGTCTTGTCGACACGGTTGTGGAGTGGAACACAAACAAATACAAGGCTCTTCAATAAAGGGCGATTGGCGATTGTCAATTGCCCTAAATTTTTATATTTGCTGAAATTTTTATTCACACATTCAATTATGTTATTAGACAAGAGGTTGCTGGCTATTGTTTTTTCTATGCTGTCATTGGTGATATCAGCATCAGCGCAAGACCAGCAAGATATAAGCATGATTCGCAAATATGCCGAAAATGCCTTTAACGGAAAGGATTATGAGTTCGCGCTCGAAAACTATCTCCAGCTTTACAAATACGACAAAGAGAATATCGATGTCAATTATAAAATCGGAATTTGTTACACTGAGACCAATATCGACAAGGAGAAAGCCGTTCCTTTTCTGGAGTATGTTGCCAGTTTCAACAACAAGCCAATCCGCACTGCTTTCTTCTTGGGTCGCGCCTATATGTACAACTATAGGTTTACCGAAGCCATTGAGGCTTTATATGAGTACAAGACAATCGGCGTTGACGAGAAAGACCTTCTGGAAACCGACCGTATGATTGACATGTGCTACTATGTGTTGGAGTTGATAAACGTGCCGCAAAACGTTACGTTCACACGCCTCGACACCACCATTAACACAAAGTACGACGAAATGGTCCCGGTAGTAAGCTACGACAACACAATGCTTTACTTCTCAAGCAACAGCAACTACATTAAGGAATACGAAGATTATATCTACAGCGGTTTCTATAGCGAGATGAAGAAAGGCTTATGGCAGAGTGCTGTCAGAATACCGATAAGCAGCTATGACAACGAGAATGTGGTTGGCGTCAGCAACGACGGTACCAAAGTGTTGGTTTACGCCAATGGCGACTATGCTACCCACGATATCAAAATGTATCATCGCAAGGGTGTCAAATTCACAAAGGCGCAGGCAACCGATTTGCCGGCCGATATGAACACCGAGGAAATTGAAATGGGCGCATGCTTCTCGCCCGACGGCAGCACTCTTTACTATGCCAGCGACAAACCCGGCGGACGCGGCGGTTTGGACTTGTATATGTCGCGCAAAGGCGCAGACGGCAAATGGGGACCTTCAGAATTGATGAGCTCGGTAATCAATACCGAATACGATGAGAATTATCCGAGCCTGAGCGCCGACGGCAAGACTCTCTATTTCGCCTCAAAAGGTCACGACTGCATAGGCGGTTATGACATTTTCCGCTCCTATTTCGATGAGGCCAGCAACAGCTGGACACGACCACAGAATCTTGGTTTCCCAATAAACACACCTCTTGACAATACCAAAATTTCGTTCACTGCCGACGGTAAAACAGCATACGTGGCAGCCAAGCGCAAAGAGGGAATGGGCAATCTCGACATATACAGGATTGATTTTGGCGACCCCGAGATGCAGCCGTCAATTTATATTGGTACTGTGAATGTTGGTGAAAGCGAAGGCTCCGCCGTTCCACATTCCGACCAGTTCCAAAAGGCATACGCAACAGTTTACGACCAGCACGGAAACATCTACGCCCAATGGGTGGTTGAAGAGGGACAATTCTTCGCGTCACTTTTCCCCGGAAAATACGATTTGGAGGTTAAGTTTGAAGGACAGACAACAGGTTATAAGGAATCTATCAATATAAAAGAGGGCGATTGGATTGAGAAAACAATCCTGTTGAAACCTGTTAAATAGTTGACCAACAAATAAATCTGCAGATATGAAAAAGGGTTTTCTGTTCCGACTGTCGATTGTTGCGGCTCTGTTGCCGGCAAGCGTTGCCGCTCAGGATGTCCGCGAGGCAAATTTCCAATTCAAGCAGGAGAACTACCAATATGCGCTAAAACTGTATCTTGGCGCATATAAGAAAGATACATCGAATGTCGATTATGCCTACTCAATAGGCGTCTGCAAAACCAAAACATACTCGAAACCAGACGAAGCTTTGGATTATCTGCTGAAAGCCGAAAAGAAATACGGACAGGACGGCGATTTTCTGGTGGCTATGGTCTATGCCTATTTCTACCGTGGCGATTTTGCAAAGGCGCGAGAGGCTCTCAGAAAAGCCGAAGCCAAACTGAAAAACGACAGGGAACTGAAGCTGTTGTCAGCGTATATCGGCAATGCCGAGAAAATGGTGCAGAAGCCGGTCGATGTCACTTTTGTGAATTTGGGCAAAGACATCAACAGCGCCCTCGACGAGACCACACCAATGATTACTCCGGCCAACGACAATCTGTATTATACTTCAAATCAGAAATTTGACACGCAGCTGAAGCTCTACGCCACCGACATTTTCTCGTCATATTCCGAAGAAGGGGATTTCAAGAAAGGCCGCGTTTTGTCGCCAATATGCACGCTCGACGATGAGTATGTGGGAGGATTGTCAGACGACGGCTCGACTCTCTATTTCCGTTTGGACGGGCTCGATGCTTTTCAAGATTTGATGTCGACCGAGATTCAGAAGAACACCGTGAAGGGGAAAAACAAACTGTCGGAGAAGATTAACACCAAAAAAGAAGAGCAGTCCGCATGGCGCGTTGGCGACACTCTTTTCTTCTCAAGCAGCCGCGAAGGTGGTCTTGGCGGACTTGACCTCTATTTTGCAGTTCAGTTGCCAACCGGCGAGTGGAGCGATGCTGAAAGCCTCGGCAATAAAATCAACACCGAATATGATGAGTCGTACCCAATGGTTTCAGCCGACGGCCGCAAGCTCTATTTCTGCAGCAACTGCACAAAATCAATGGGCGGCTACGATATTTTTGTCTGCAACATCGACCCTAAGACACGCGCCTTGTCGGAGCCGCGCAACATCGGTTACCCGCTCAACGACGTTTACGACAATAAGACAATAGCTTACACGCCCGACGGCAACTACGCTTACGTTTCGGCCATTAAGTCCGAATCGTTTGGTGGCGCCGACATCTATCGCGTTATTTTCAACGACCGCGACCCGTTGGTGAAACTCTATCAGGTGAAACTTGTTACGCAGGAGGGTGACCAAAAAGTGCCGCTTGGCAGCGCCGGACAAGACTTGAAAATCACTGTTCAGACCAAGGGCTCGACGGTTTATGGAACGTATGTCTATAACCCGACAACAAGCATTGTTAATGTGGCGCTCCTTCCGGGCAATTATGTCCTGCAAATCGAAGGAGCTAACATCGAGCCTTATTCGACCAAGCTGAATGTGGTTAACGCTCCGGGCAAGAAAATTGAAAACATCAACGCGGTAGTCAAACCTAAAAAATAGTCCATTGCCAGCGCAACGTTACAAATGGCTGTTCTTCGATTTGGACGGCACATTGTGGGATTTCGACAGTAATTCAGAGTATACTTTGCAGTTGCTTATTCGTCAGTTGACGCCCGCTTTGGTTGACCATGAGGCGGAGTTTCTTGCCGCATACCGCCATTACAACGATTTTCTTTGGATTGAATACGGCGAGGGTCGGATATCGAAGGAGGAGCTGCGTTGGAAGCGCTTTCACGAGGTCTTCCGACAGTTTGGATTGGACAACAGGCCGTTGGCCGAGGAGTTTGGCGAGAAATACATCTCGATATCGCCATATCAAACGCGCGTTGTTGAGCACACGTTCGAGGTACTCGATTATCTGAAACAGAAAGAGTATCATTTGTATTTGCTAACTAACGGATTTACTGAGATACAGCATATTAAGACTACACAATCAGGCTTGGCGCCTTATTTTGAGAAGGTGTTCACATCCGATGAGTCGGGCTACAAAAAGCCGCACAAATCAGCTTTCGACTATGCCATAAAATATGTCAATGCGCGGAAGCGTGAGAGCCTGATGATTGGCGACGAGTGGCCTATCGATGTCCTTGGCGCGCGGCAGGCCGGAATTGACCAAGTTTATTTCAATACGCGCAAAAAGCCGGCTGGATGTCCGGTTACTTACGAAATCAGTAATTTATTGGAACTGAAACAGATACTATAGGTAACCTTGCAGAATTCCTACGATTTTTCTCGCCTCAACAGCTTCGGGCACATCGTGAACACGCAATATTGACGCGCCGTTTTGCAACGCAAAAGTGTTCAATATGGTTGTTCCATTCAGCGACTTTTCGGGCGTTGTGCCGAACAATTTGTAAATCATCGATTTGCGTGATATTCCGACAAGCAAAGGCAGTTCAAAGATTTTGAAATCAGACAAATGTGCGAAAAGTTCGTAGTTCTGCTCCACCGTTTTGGCAAAGCCGAATCCCGGGTCTATTATGACATCGTGAACACCAAGGTCAGTCAACTGTCGAAGTTTTTGCGACAATTCAAATATGACATCGGACGTCACATTCTGATAATTAGCAAATTGCTGCATCGTGGCTGGTGTTCCGCGCATGTGCATCAGCACGTATGGTACTTGCATTTCGGCTATGGCGCCGAACATCTGTTCGTCAATTTGTCCGCCTGAAACGTCGTTTATTATGTCGGCTCCAGCCTCAACAGCCCGCCTGGCTATTTGGCTGCGGAAAGTGTCGATTGAGATTATGGCGTCTGGAAAATTCCTTCTTGCTGTTGTCAAAACATCTTTCATGCGCAGCCATTCTTCGCCAACGCTTGGCACATCAGCTCCCGGACGCGTCGAGCAGGCTCCCAAATCGATTATATCGGCTCCCTGCGCCAGTGCATTTTCAATTCGATTCAAAGCCGCTTCGGCGCTTGCATTGCGGCTTTCGCTGTAGAAACTGTCAGGCGTCAGGTTGACAATAGCCATTATTTTTGGGGTGCTTAAATCGAGCAACCGGCCTCTGCAATTGATAGTTTTCATTTTATCGTAATTTTTGCAAATGTAAACTTGAATATTTGCGCATATACAATAATTTAGTGTTTGAAATTGATTTTTATGTGAAATGAAAAACACAATTAATATGAAGAGAAATATTTTATTGATTACGGCAATGGCTATATCAAATCTTATAAACGCACAAATACCTGAAGGATACGAAGTTGCACAATGGCGAGGCTTCAGTCAGGCGGCTCTTACCTACTCGTTCGATGACGGCACTCCCAACCAGATTCCGGTTGCGGTTCCGACGCTCGAAAAATACGGCTATCGCGGAACTTTCAACCTTGTTACCGATTGGGTTAAGGATTGGAGTGGCTGGAAGTCAGTTTCCGACAACGGGCATGAGATAGCCTCACACACCATTTCGCACCCTTATCTGGATAAAATGACCGCCGAGCAACAGACTGTCGAGCTTGCAAAATCGAAGGAGATTATTGAACAGAATGTTGGAAAAGAATGTATCACAATGGTTTATCCATACTGTGTGCGCGGCATCGACTCTATTGTCGCTGACTATTACATTTCGGCCCGCATTTGCTGTGAGTCGTTCAGCACTCCGTCGCCGCAGAATATGTTCGCCATTGCTTCGCGATTGGTGGGAACTGAAAGCAAATATCTCAGAACTCCCTACGACTTCAATGTGTGGGCTGAGCTAGCCGCCAAGGAGAATGGCTGGTGTGTCTATCTGATTCACGGAATTGACGATGACGGCGGCTATTCGCCAATCAAGTCGGTCGACCTTGACACGCATCTTAAATTTGTACATGATGCCGAGCCAATTTTTTGGGTTGGCACTTTTGCCGAGGTTTCGAAATATATTATTGAGCGCAATTCGTTGAAAATTAGCGAAAAACAACAAGGCGAGGAGACTGAGATTTCGGTTGATGTTACGGCAGAAAGCAAACTAACGAAATTCGACTGCCCGGTTACAATCAAGCGTCGCCTGCCAAATGGCAAGGGAGCTATTGTGACTCACAACGGAAAAGTTGTTGATTCTAAGATAGATGACGGCTGCATTATTTTTGATGTCGTTCCGGGCAACACTTATTTGCTTGTCTATGATGAAGGCAGAATGCTTTTGTGGACGATATTTGTTGTTGTTGGAGCTATATTGCTGATACTCTCGGCAATGCGCAAAAGAATTGGAGCGTGATTTGTTTGGTGTAAAGAGTAAAGTTATTTGTTATCTTTGCGGCGTCGTTGACCGTTGGGATAGAGCCGTTAGAAGTACCTAAACGCAACGAACAAGAACCTTCGAGACTTGTTTTCGGTTCTTTATTTCGGCAAGTCGTTGACAAGGTTGCATAGCCGGATTCATTCCGGCTTTTTTTGTGGCATTACACCTTACTCACTTATAATATTGCTCAAACGCCCCAAACACCGGTGTCAGCGACGATTGGTTCTGCACAACCTTCACGCTGTCAGTCAGTTTGCGGACAAAGGCCTCGAGTTTGGTCATATACTCTTGCTCGCCGATTTCGCCGTTGGCCACCATTGTAAGGCCCTTTTCCCAACTTGCTGTCAGTTCGGCGTTTAACAGCGGCCGTATCGACGCATTGACAACCTCATAGACAATCTCGCCCAACTTGGCGGGGGTTACAATCTGCGTCTTTTTGTTCAGGTTCAAATAGTCGATGTTCACCAATTTCTTCAGAATCTCGGCGCGGGTGGCGCTTGTGCCAATGCCACTTCCCTTGATTTGTGCCCGAAGTTCTTCGTCTTCAATCAGTTGTCCTGCGTTTTCCATTGCCAGAATCAGCGAACCTGAATTGTAGCGCTTCGGCGGCGACGTCTCGCCCTCTTTCAACTCATATCCGACAACGGGCAGCACAGAGCCTTTTTTCAACTTGCTCACCAGTTCGAATTGGTTGGTGTCGAGCACTTCGTCCTGCTGATTGTTGTCGTCGGTTTTTAGCGTGTCGCCCATAACGGTCAGATAGCCAGGCGTTTCAAGAATCTTGAAATTGGCAAAGAAATGCTCGGTGCCGACGGTCAGTTCAATGCTGACCTTGCGGTATTCGGCAGGCGGGAAAAATATCGCCAGAAAGCGGCGGACAATGCGGTCGTAAACACCGCGGGCGGTCTCGGAACAGCCATCAAGAGCCTGAAAGCCTTGTCCCGTTGGGATTATGGCGTAGTGGTCGGTAATCTGCTTGTCGTCGGTGTAGCGGCTCTTGCCAATGGTGGCGTAGAGCCCGTACTGCTTCACTTGCTTTGTAAGTTCCAGATATTCGGGGCGAGTGGCCAATCCATGCAAGTTCTTCGTAATTTCCTTTGCCACAGCCGACGACAGCACGCGCGCGTCGGTACGCGGATAGGTCACAAGTTTTTTCTCGTAAAGGTCCTGCACAATCTGCAAAGTCTCGTCGGGGCTCACTTTGAAGAGTTTCGAGCACTCGTTCTGCAACTCGGCAAGGTTGAAGAGCAACGGCGGATTTTTCTTCTCTTTTTTCTTATCG
>JAFYYJ010000043.1 GCA_017557605.1 Salinivirgaceae bacterium | reverse complement strand
TAATCGAGTCGGGCAGGTTCCAATATCGCGTAAGCGTGAGGTTTTGGCCGTCGAAAACAGCATAGTGCCCTTGCGGGAATTTCAGCACACCATTATATATTGTGTCGGGTGCGGGAATGTAGCCCAGTTGCAGAAAAAGGCCTACTGCGCGGCTGTTGAGGCTTTTGTTGCGACGGAAAATATCTGTCTGCTCAATGGCCTTCAGTTCCGACGCAAATACCAGATTGCCATCGTAAATGCAATAGAATAAGGGTTTTATGCCCATTCGGTCGCGGAAAAGCCAGATGCGTTGTGTGGCAATCTCGCAGATGGCAATGGCGAACATTCCGTTCAGCCGCTCGACAAACTGCGGCCCCAACTGCTCGAACGCTTCCACAACCACTTCAGTATCAGATGTTGTGCGCATTTCGATGCCAAGTTCGGCTGCCACTTCGCGGTAGTTGTAAATCTCGCCGTTGAACACCGCCACGTGCCGCCCCGAGTGCGAAAACATTGGTTGGTTGGCCGCCGCGCTCAAGTCGATAATGCTCAAACGGCGGTGTCCCAGCATTGTTTTAGGCCCCACGTAGTGGCCGCCCGCATCGGGGCCACGGTGGTGCAAAACATTGGTCATCAGTTCAATCTGACTGCGGTCGGGGGTGCCGTTGGCTGCGTAGTATCCTGCAATTCCGCACATTGCTCTCGGTTTTTCTGTCGGTCAAAAATAGTTATTATAGGCAAGAAGGCATAAGGCATAAGGCAAAAGTTTTGAGTAAAGAGTAAAGACATATGTTAAAGACTCATGGCTCATAGCTCATAGCTCAAAGCTCACTGCCGTCAGTAGTCTGTTGTCCGAAGTCTGTTGTCCGTTGTCTTTAAAAACGATTATTTTTGCGCCATTATGGACGAAATCAGAATTGACAAATGGCTTTGGGATGTGCGGCTTTACAAGACTCGCAGTATGGCTGCCGACGCTTGCCATAAAGGCCGTGTGACCATTAGCGATATGCCGGTGAAGGCTTCGCGGCCAATCAAGGTTGGCGAGATTGTTGAGGTGAAGAAGAACCCAGTGGTTTACCGATACAAGATTCTTGGCATTCCCAAATCGCGTGTGTCGGCAAAGCTTGTGCCCGAATATCTCGAAGACCTGACCCCCGAGCAGGAAATCTTAAAAATCGACCTTATGCGTGCCGATATCAACGGCCACCGTGACCCAGGAGCAGGCCGTCCCACCAAGCGCGACCGCCGTATGCTCGACATTTGGATGAACGGGGAGGAATAACGTAAACGATTTACATTTTTCCCGTCCAAACAAAATTGCCGTCAACCTCAAACTGCTTTTTATCGGGCAGCTTACGGAAAAGTCCGTAGATAGCCGAGCCGCTACCCGACATCGACGCGTAGGACGCGCCACAAGCGTACAACTCCTCTTTTATCGAGCGCAAGGTCGGAAACATTTCGAAAATCGGCTCCTCAAAATCGTTCACAATCTTCCCTGCCCACTCTTCAAGTGGACAATCAAGCATATCGGCAATATGATACTGAGGCGCATGCGGTGTCAGCATCTGATAGGCCTTGGCCGTATTGACATGAACCTGCGGTTTGACAATCAATATTTTATAAGCCGATAGATTGATATCGACGGTTTGTAGCACCTCTCCACGGCTGGTGGCCAGAGCCGGCTTGTTTTCGACAAACAGAGCGCAGTCGCTGCCAAGCATCGAGGCATATTTTTGCATCTGCGTCACCGAAAGGTTCAGGTCGAACATCCTGTTGAGAGCTGAAATGGTAAAGGCGCAGTCGGACGAGCCTCCACCGAGCCCCGCTCCCATTGGAATCTTCTTGTCGAGCACAGCCTTGACAGGCGGCAGCACAAAATCGGCATTCAAAAGATGATAGGCGCGGCTCACCAGATTGGTGTCGAGCGAGCCGTCGACCGGCAGGCCGTCAATCACCAGCTCAAAATGCTTGGCGTAGATGCTCTTGTTGTGCGTCAGCTTAAGCGTGTCGGACAAGGCAAACGGGACCATAAGAGTCTCGAGGTTGTGGAAACCGTCGGGGCGGCGCTCGACAATGTTCAGCCCAATGTTGATTTTTGCGTTCGGATGTACTATCATAGCAACAATGTTTATAATATGTTCAATCGTCAGTTAAATCACAGTTTCGCTTTTCCTAAATCGATAAAAGCCAAACCGATAATTTCTGTTTATAAATATAAGCGGATAATTTAAAAGGACGGGCAATATTTCGACTTAATTTTGACACCGTAAAAACAAAAAATTATGGCAAAGAAATTCGTACAACAGAAACAGGAACCGAATGAGAGTTTGTTCGCAGGAACGGGAAAAGTGCCTCCCCAGGCCATTGACTTCGAGGAGTCGGTGCTTGGCGCGCTGATGATTGAGAAAGACGCATACCTTAATATATCGGAGATATTGCGCCCCGAGCATTTTTACAAAGAGGAGCACAGTAAGATTTTCGAAGCCATTATACAATTGTCGAAAGAGCACAGGCCTATCGACATAAACACCGTGGCATATCAACTTAAGATAAACAAAGAGCTCGACAATGTTGGCGGCACGGCATATCTTATCAACCTGACAAACCGCATAGCCTCAACGGCACACATCGAATATCACGCCCGCATAATTGCGCAGAAATACACCCAGCGCGAACTGATACGGATTGGCGCCGAAATTCAGAAGAAGGGCTTTGAGGACACCGACGACGTGGCCAACATGATTGACTCCGCCGAACAAGAGATTTTCGAATTGTCGACAGGCAATGTGAAGAAAGAAGTGACGCCGGTGAGTGTGGTTTTGGCTCAGGCCTACGAGCAACTGCAAGAAGCGGCAAAGCGCGAGGACGGACTGAGCGGCGTACCAAGCGGATTCAACGCTCTGGACAAACTGACACTTGGCTGGCAACCGTCAGATTTGATAATCATTGCCGCCCGCCCGGCCATGGGAAAAACCGCCTTTGTGCTGTCAATGGCGCGGAACATGGCTGTCGAAAAGAATCAAGGCGTGGCTGTGTTCTCGCTCGAAATGGCAAGCGTGCAGCTGGTAAACCGTATAATAAGCAGCGAGGCCGAAATTGAAAGCCCGGTGCTGAAAACCGGCAAACTGAGCAAAGAGCAATGGAAACATCTTGAAGGAAAAATGAAAGTGCTCGAAAACGCGCCGCTTTTTATCGACGACACTCCGTCGCTGTCGATAACCGAGTTCCGTTCAAAAATACGGCGACTGGTGCAGACGCAAAATGTCAAAATAGCCATTATCGACTATCTGCAGCTGATGAGCGCAGGCGACAAGATGCAGAGCCGCGAGCAAGAGATAAGCACCATTTCGCGCTCACTTAAAGCGATAGCCAAAGAGGTGAACATCCCGATTATAGCATTGAGCCAGCTGAACCGACAGGTGGAGACCCGCACCGGCAACAAACGTCCGCAGCTGTCGGACCTGCGTGAGTCAGGAGCCATTGAGCAAGACGCCGATATGGTTATTTTCATCCACCGCCCCGAATACTACGGACTGCTGACCGACGAGAACGGCAACTCAACCGTTGGCAAGGCAGAAATTATTGTAGCAAAACACCGTAACGGCGCTGTCGACGATGTGATTCTGGAGTTCAAGAGCCAGTTCACCCGCTTCTGCGACCCCGAAGATGTCGGACCAATGGTGATACAATCGAAAATGAACTCCGCTGCGGCCGACAGCCAGCCCGACATCAACGCTGGATTCACACCCAACACCGAATTTGACATTGTCACTCCGGCTACGCCAAAAGCAGGTTCGCTGCCAAACGAGAGTAACGCTCCGTTCTAAGTTTTCAAGTTAAAAGTTTAAGTTGCAAGTTATAGAGTTTTAAGTTTTTGGAGAAAGCATCATATTCTGAATTCTAAAATCTGAATTTCAATAGTGGCTACTTTGAGGAAAATAATACTGATATTCATTCTGCTGCTGGGACTGACAAATGCGCAGGCCTCTTACCTGCTGATTCCAATGGACGAGAGCCAAAGCAACCACCTGAAGGCTTACGGCATTGCCCATTGGGTTCTCGAAAACCTGATAAGCGCCCAGTGGCTGCTTAACTATCGCGGAGGCAGTTTCTTGATTCAATACGACAAAGCGATTGAAACTGAATGTGTTATCAGAAATGTCAGCTATGAGATACTGGCCGACGCCAAAGTGACTGGCATACTGAACGACATTGCCCGCGAGGATGTCAACATGGATGCTCTGAAACTTGAGAAAGCCCCGAAGATAGCTGTCTATTCGCCCAAAGACAAACTGCCTTGGGACGATGCCGTGACAATGGTTCTCACCTACGCTGAGATACCATACACAGTGATTTACGACGAAGAGATTGTGAACGGCGAGCTGAGCCAATACGACTGGCTACACTTGCACCACGAGGATTTTACGGGGCAGTACGGCAAATTCTACGCCGCCTACAAAAACATGGGCTGGTACACAAGCCAGGTGCGTAATGCCGAAGCCGAAGCTAAAAAGCTGGGATTCAACAAAGTATCGCAACTGAAACTGTATGTGGCGCAAAGCATAAAGCAATATGTCGGCAACGGCGGATTTCTGTTTGCAATGTGCTCAGCCACCGACTCTTACGACATAGCTCTGGCCGCCGAGCAAACCGACATCTGCGAGTATATGTACGACGGCGACGGAATGGACCCGCAAGCCCAAGAGAAACTCGACTTCAGCAAAACCTTCGCCTTCCAAAATTTCACTCTGGAGCGCAACCCTCTGATTTACGAATATTCCGACATCGATGTCACCACCTACCGCAAAGTGAGTAGCGAGAACGACTATTTCACTCTGTTTGAATTCTCGGCTAAATGGGACCAGGTGCCCACAATGCTCTGCCAAAACCACGAGACCACAATACGTGCATTTATGGGACAGACAACCGCCTTCAACTCAAAACTGATAAAACCCAACGTACTGATTATGGGCGAGAACAAAGCCGCCGGCGAGGCGCGATACATCCACGGCGAATACGGGCAAGGCACCTGGACATTCTATGGCGGCCACGACCCCGAAGACTATCAGCATTTTGTAGGCGACAAACCGACTAACCTCGAAATGCACCCCAACTCACCCGGCTACAGGCTGATACTGAACAACGTGCTGTTTCCTGCTGCAAAAAAGAAGAAACAGAAGACGTGAGACAAGCCGTTAGACACAGAAAACAATCCGTTCGTCAACAGCAACAGGCCGCTCATCACTTTACGGCATGGGAATGGAATATTGTCCGATAATCGGCGTTACATTTGAGTAACTAAATTTTTATTAACAAAAAAAAATCTTATTCAAAATGAGAAAACTTATCTATTTGGTAGCTGGTTCTCTGTGTATGAGCGCCGCTATGACATCATGCGTTGACGACGAAGAGTCGAACGAAGTAAAAGAAATGCGTCAAGTGCAACTCAACCAGATGAAACTTGACTTGGAGCAAGACAAAGCTGACTTGGACCAAACTTATTGGAACATGTACAACAGCGCTATCTCGAAAGTAAAAACTCTTGAGAACGACAAAAAGAATTTCCAACTCCAATTGGACGATGTTAAATCGGGAAATGTAACCCTTGCCGATGCTAAAGATGCTATTGTAAAATACAACGACATCCGCATTGCACAAGCCGAGAAAGACATTCAAGATGAGGAAGCTGTGAAAACCATCTACAAAAACATGGATATCAAGAGCGCTGAAGACCTCAAAGAAGAGGAAATAAAAGCTGAGATTGAAATGAACAAAGCCAATTCGGCAAGATTAAGCAAATGGACTGAAATCACAAACGACGGTTATAACTATAACAATGTTGATGCCAGCTATGGTTGGAATACAAAACTTAGCGAATTGCTTGGTGGAAGCAGCAACTACTGGAACAATTATTATGAACCAACCAACCACAAATTGCAAGGTACAGATTTTATTGCCGCAGCTGAAGATTTATATAATAATTCCAGCGATTTCAGTTTTTATGACTATTACCGCAAAAACCCAAATTACAGCTCATATTACCTGGAAAATGTCATTGAGTTTGAATCAGTTGATTTGAAAGACGATGGCGTAGCTTACTATAGCTACACTAAATACAAAATCAACACTGATGATTATGCTAATTTACTGGCTATGCTTAAAGATAATGTGGATTCGCTTATGATACTTTCAAGAAATGACAATTCATGGACGGACACATACAATGATTACGCTGAGAAGAAAACTGCTATTGAAGCTAAATACAAAGCTCTTACCGACAACATTTCGGCATACAACACTATGTTGACAACACTAGAAGGTTTGGCAAAAGACGTTTACGCTTTGGAAATGGCATACAACAAAGCTGTGAACATCTATAACGCTTACGGCTACTCATCGTTGGACAAAGAGGTACTCGTTATGCAATGCGAGTCAAGAATCAACACCCTAAGAGAGGCCATTGTAAACTATAAGGATTTGAAGGAACAAGCCGACAACGACATTGTTGACAATGCCACTTTAAACACTTACTACACTTTGGTTATCTCTCAGATTGAAAACGACATCAAGATTCAACAGTCGATTGCTGACAAATACTACAAACTGTTAACCAGCAGCAACAGCAGCTCATCGGAAAGCACAAACACACCAGCAAACACCGAAGAGTAATAAACTGTATAAATAGTTACTAATATGAAAAAGCTAATATCAGCAACTGTTGTCATTCTGCTTGCGGCCATTGGCACGGCAACCGCACAAAACGGGCCGTTTGTGGCGGCGACAGTAAGCTACAACAGCTACTTAAGCGTAGAAGCTCCCAACGGTAACAACATTTACTATAGCGGAGCCGAGGTCGCAACTCCAAGTTGGACCGACAAGACACTGATGGTTGGCTTTGAAGGTGGTGTTTATGCATCGGAGGCATTGCGCATACTTGCCGGTGGCGGCTTCAACCGCACCGTTGCTCCCGGACACGATGTGTATCCAGGAAACGCAGCCGCAGGTATTCCGAGCTATGACCAAACACCAAGCAAAGCATCGACAAACTACACCGTATTCTTGGGCGGAGACTTCTGCCTTGGCTCAAAGAACACAAAACCGTTTGTTGGAGTACGAGCTCGTGGCGCTTACGGCAACAACCAGATGAAATACAAATACTCGTATGATTCGAAAGGAAATTCGGTAGCCGAAACCTGGACTGTTGGCGGAGCCATTGTCGTGGGTGCCGACTACACCTTCCAAGGCGGATTGATTCTGGGCTGCCAGTGCGACCTGTTCTCGTACACCTACGGAGCAGTGCGTTACAAACCGCAACCCGGTTTGGCCACCAACGCCGCTCACTGCAACAACTTTGGAGTATTTGCAGCACCAACTATCAGAATTGGATTTAACTTTTAAACAATTCATAATCGACGCAGAAAGGCCGTTTGGAAACAGACGGCCTTTTTTATTGCCAATCGCATTTATAAACCAATGGTCGCAAAAAGTGACAATTTGAAACCCAACGCCTCATAATTGGTTAATAAAATTGCTACCAACATCGGTTTTATACAGATTAATTGATTTTCTTTGCCGCACATAAAAATTCATCAATATGAGCAGTACTCCGAACATTGACGAACTCGACAAAAAGATTCTGTCAATTATATCGAAGAACGCACGCACTCCTTTCCTGGAGGTCGCGAGAGAATGTGGCATTTCAGGCCCAGCGGTGCACCAACGTGTGCAAAGGCTAATGAACATCGGCATAATCACCGGGTCAGAGTTCATCGTCAGCCCGCAGAATCTGGGCTACAAAACATGCGCCTTTGTGGGCATCAACCTGAAAAAGGCCTGCTTGTATCAAGACATTGCCGAGGAGTTGTATAAAATTCCCGAAATTATTGAATGCCACTACGTTACTGGCAACTATTCATTATTTATCAAAGTGATGGCGCACGACAACGAGCATCTGCGTAAAATACTGTCGGACAAGCTGCAAAGGCTTGACATCGTTGAACGCACCGAAACTATCATCTCGCTCGAGGAGAGTTTCCGCCGCCAGTTCCCAATTGAATCAAAAGAATAACAAATAATTATAAATCAAACATTTGCATCGATATGACAAGAGACAATGTTGTTTTCGACCTTATAGACAAGGAGTACGCCCGCCAGAAGCGCGGAATTGAGATGATTGCATCGGAAAACTTTGTAAGTGACCAAGTTATGCAAGCTATGGGTTCGTGCCTGACCAACAAATATGCCGAAGGCTACCCGGGCAAACGCCACTACGGCGGCTGCGAGGTGGTTGACGAAGTTGAGACACTGGCTATCGAGCGCCTGAAAAAAATCTACGGTGCTGAATACGCCAACGTTCAGCCGCACTCTGGCGCACAGGCAAATGCTGCCGTTCTGCTGGCAGTGCTGAAACCGGGCGACAAATTTATGGGACTCGACCTTGCCCATGGCGGACACCTTTCACACGGCTCGGCAGTAAACACTTCAGGTATGATTTACACCCCATGCGCCTACCACCTGAACAAGGAGACCGGCCGCGTTGACTACGACGAAATGGAAGAAGTGGCAATGCGCGAGAAACCGAAATTGATTATCGGTGGTGGCTCGGCTTACAGCCGCGAATGGGACTACAAGCGTATGCGCCAAATTGCCGACGCTTGCGGCGCCCTGCTTATGATTGATATGGCTCACCCTGCAGGTCTTATTGCAGCAGGACTGCTTGACAACCCTGTAAAATACGCCGACATTGTAACATCGACAACACACAAGACACTGCGCGGACCACGCGGCGGTATCATCCTGATTGGTAAGGACTTCCCGAACCCGTTCGGCAAAACTACCAAGAAAGGCGAAATCCGCTCAATGGGCAGCCTGATTAACTCGGCCGTGTTCCCCGGACAACAGGGCGGACCGCTCGAGCACGTGATTGCAGCCAAAGCCGTTGCATTCGGCGAGGCACTCACACCTGAGTTCAAAGAGTATCAGAAACAAGTTCAGAAAAACGCCGCTGCCCTTGCAAAAGGAATGATGAACAAAGGCTTCTACATTGTTTCTGGGGGAACCGACAACCACTCAATGCTGGTTGACCTTCGTCCGAAATACGCCGAACTGACTGGTAAGGTAGCAGAGAAAGCACTTGTTGCCGCCGACATCACGGTGAATATGAACCTTGTACCGTTCGACACCCGCTCAGCAATGCAGACCAGCGGCCTGCGTCTTGGCACACCGGCAATCACCACCCGCGGTTTGAAAGAATCGGATATGGACATCATTGTTGATATGATTGACCGCGTTCTGGCCGACCCTGAAAACGAGAGTGTTATCGCCAAAGTTAAAGCTGAAGTTAACGAAATGATGATGCCGCGCCCGATGTTTGCGTGGTAATAAAACTATTCGATAAAAACTGGAAGCCCGACTTGTGGTCGGGCTTTCCGTTTTTTAGTAACCAACTGTCTCTCACAAGTTTAATTCGAGGTATGCCGACAAATAAAAACGCATCGTTTTTTGTTGAAAAAAAAGCCTCTCCAAAGCGATATTTTTAAAGATATATAATACTTTTACCCTTACAAAACGCTTGAAAAATTGAATCACGCAAAACACAATATAAAAAGCAGTTGGCTGATTATTGTCGCATTATTTATTTGCATGCTTTCCGTCAGTTGTAGCCACAGCAACCGGGGCACACGCACAAAAGAAGGCTCAATCAAATTCAGAATCACTTACCTGAAATCTGAAAAAGAGTATCCGATTATCGGCTTGCTGCCGTCGACACTGCAGATGCGATTCAAAGACGGAAAGGTGATACTCGACCTCGAAGGCTGGCTCGGCATTTTCAAATCATCGTTCATCAAAGACGAGAAGCAAAACGTATTCACTCTGCTCAAAATATTGAACAAGAGATATTTGTACGTTTCAAACGCAGGTGAAAGCTACTATGGCATAAGCATCAATCCCGACATCGACATTGCCTTCGACGACAAAACAAAAGACATTCTGGGCTTCGACTGCCAGCATGCACTGGTAACCCTGCCCGACTCCACAAATTTCGATATCTACTACACTTCTGACATTAAAGTTGGCAACCCGACGGTAAACACTCCCCTCGACAAAATTCCGGGTATGCTTTTGGAATTCAACCTTGAAATGAACGGCATTCCGATGCGATTGGAGGCAATTGAGTTCCACAACGAAAAAATTCCCGATTCGGCATTTGAGATTCCCGAAGGATTCGAAAAAGTTGACCGCGCACAAATGGATGACATCTTCTTCGGAATCAACAAATAAAAAGTGATTTTCTTCGTTATTAACACAAAAAATTGATAATGGCTAAAAAGAAATCATCATTTGCAAACGACGAGGACAACCAAAACACAAGCGACCGCCGACGCATAATTGTGGGGCTGTGTGTGGCTTCGCTGACAGTTTACCTTGCCTTTGCGTTCATATCATATCTTTTCACTTGGCAAATTGACCAAAGCACACTCGACATTCCAGCTAATAAGCTATTCTTCAACTCGAACATAGTTGCAAGCAACTGGTCGGGAACGCTTGGCGCATTGTTGGCTCAGCGTTTTATGTACCGCTGGTTCGGCCTGCCGTCGTTCAGTTTGATATTAATCCTATCGGTTATTGCACTCAAACTACTGAAAATCAAAAGCCTGCCCATTGGCAAAATCATTAAATTATCCATTCTCTACACCGTTTGGCTGTCGGTTGCGCTGAGCTATGTTTTTCACCACTCAGCCTTTGCTCCGGGCGGCGCACACGGTTATTTCATAAGCGAATGGATGAACTCCGTGTTAGGTAAACTCGGCACGGGCATTGTACTGGTAACGCTGCTTTTCGTATTCCTATCGTTCACTTTCGATAGTTTCATAAACCGATGCAAGGTATTTGTAAAGAGCCTGTTCACCTCAAAACTTGTTGACACTGAGCTGATTTCAGAAGAAGAAAACAACAATGATGAAACCGAAAACAGCGGAGACACGGAAGACGAGCAAAATACAGAAAACAAGGAAGGTAATGACGATATTTCTTTCGTGCTTGACACTGCATCAGAACAGTCAACTGATGATGACACTCAAATTGACGATTCTTTTGTCAATTTGGACAATTTAACCTCGGAAAACACTGAAGACAATAACGATAACTTAAATGATAACAGCAACTTAATTGGCGGACAAGGCAATTTCATTATTACCAACCATACACAGGACAACGATGAGATTAAGCCTGGTGAAAACGCTGATAATAAGCCTAATGACGAAGTTGAAATTGAAGTTATCCAAAACGAGGAAGAGACACAAGACAAAATCGACACCAAAATTGAGGAAGAAGGTCCATATGACCCCACCCGCGACCTTGAGAACTACCGTCTGCCGTCGCTCGACCTGCTGAACGACTACGAGCAAAACAACACATCGGTAACCGAAGAGGAACTGATTGCCAACAAAAACAAGATTGTTGAAACGCTGAACGACTATAAAGTACAGATTGACAAGATAAACGCCACCGTTGGTCCAACCGTTACGCTCTACGAGATTGTTCCTGCAAAGGGGTACAGAATTTCGAAAATCAAAAGTTTGGGCGATGACATCGCGTTGAGCCTTGCGGCTCTTGGAATCCGTATTATTGCGCCGATTCCTGGACGCGGAACCATCGGTATTGAGGTGCCGAACGAGAAGAAGCAAACGGTGGCAATGCGCACGGTGCTTGCATCGAAGAAATTCCAAGAGTCAAAATTCGACCTGCCGGTGGCCATTGGCAAAACCATCACCAATGAAACGTTTACTTTCGACCTGACAAAAGCCCCTCACCTACTCGTGGCTGGTGCAACCGGTCAAGGTAAATCAGTGGGACTGAACGCGATACTGACATCGCTACTCTACAAGAAGCACCCGGCTCAACTGAAACTTGTTCTGGTTGACCCGAAGAAGGTGGAACTGACGCTTTACAAGTCACTCGAGAAATATTTCCTGGCCAAGCTACCTGATGCAGAAGATGCCATTATCACTGACACACAGAAAGTTGTAAACACAATGCAGTCGCTCTGTATAGAGATGGATGCCCGCTACGATTTGCTGAAAGAAGCCGGCTGCCGCAACATAAAAGAGTACAACGAGAAGTTCGTCAACAGACGGCTCAACCCAGAAAAAGGACACCACTATCTGCCTTATATTGTGGTGGTTATAGATGAGTTTGCCGACTTGATTATGACCGCCGGCAAAGAAGTTGAGTTGCCGATTGCCCGTCTGGCACAGTTGGCGCGCGCCATTGGCATCCATTTGATTGTTGCCACGCAAAGGCCTACAACCAACGTCATTACCGGCTTGATTAAGGCCAACTTCCCGGCACGAATCGCCTTCAAAGTAATGGCGATGATTGACTCGCGCACCATTCTCGACGCGCCTGGCGCCAACCAACTTATTGGCCGTGGCGATATGCTAATTGCGATGGGCGGCAGCGAGATAACCCGTGTACAATGCGCCTTTGTCGATACACCTGAGCTTGAGCGCATTATGGAACACATTGAAAAGCAACAAAGTTACACAGGCGCATACGAGTTGCCCGAATACACACCCGAAGGCGGTGGAGATGGCAGCGGCTTGGAAGATGTTGATTTGTCGAAACGCGACTCAATGTTCGAGGAGGCAGCCCGCATTATTGTGATAAACCAGCAAGGTTCCACATCGCTGATACAGAGAAAGTTCTCGATAGGTTACAACCGCGCAGGACGCATAATGGACCAGTTGGAAGCCGCCGGAATTGTTGGCCCATATCAAGGCAGCAAGGCTCGCGATGTGCTTGTCCCCGACGAAATGAGCCTTGACCAGATATTGGAATCATTACGCTAAATTTATGAAAATGAAAAGATTATCACTAGTAATACTACTTTTTGCAACAATAAACTGCTTCGCTCAAAAAGACCCTGAAGCAAAAGCACTACTTGACAAAGCTGCTGAACAAATTTCCTCATATAAAAGCATTAGCACCGATTTCGACTATCTATTTGAAAATCTGGCAGAAGAGAAAAGCGAATCATACAGCGGCCAACTGCTGATTAAAGGCAAAAAGTTCCGCATGGATGTCGACAAAACGATAACATTCTGCGACGGAAAGCAACGCTGGGTTTATCTTGTTGACAACAACGAAGTAACAATTTCGAACGTTGAAAATTCCGAAGACGACTCACCCGAAGACCGCTTTATGACCGACCCTCTGTCGCTCTACACTCTTTACCGTGAGGGATTCAAGTATATGCTTGGCGAACAGGAAAATATAAAAGGAAAAACTACGCAAATTGTTGAGTTGTCACCCGAAAACATCAAAAAGCCGTTTTTCAAAATAAAATATTGGTTTTCAGCCGACAATAACCTGCAACAGATAAAATGTTTTCTGAAAGACGGCACACGCTACACTCTCACGCTTTCGAATACTGCTGTAAATCAAAAAATTGACGATTCTCAACTCAATTTCGACGCTAAAAAATATCCTGGTGTTGAGGTTATTGATATGAGAGACTGAGACAAGGATTGAAGGATTGATTAATTGAAGGCGTGAAGGATTGAAAGAGCAATTAAAGACATAAACAACTATAACACAAACCATTAACTATTAAAACTAAAAAATGGGAAAAACATTCAAATTAGGCTTTGCAGTCTGTCTTACGGCTGCGTTTCTATTCAGCGGTTGCGAAAAAAACGAAGACGATTTAACCCCTAACTACAAATACGGGAAATTGCTGTCAAGAACAAGTGAATACACCGAAGACGGGGTTTTACATCAAAATATTACCGAATACAAATATGATGAGAAAGGTTTCGTAACCGAGAAAAATGAAACAGAATTGATTGATGGCGGATTGTACTATAACGGAAAGACTGAATATGTATATATATATGACGAAAAAGGGCGAAACTCCGAACGTTCACAGATATTTACACAAATGGGTGAGGTTGCATATACCCAAAATTATTCAATTAAGTACGATGAGGAAGGAAGAATAATATTTACGGAATACAAAGACGAGCGTTCTAATGGTATTACTAATTCTAGAATTGAAAAATACAAATACAACGAGTTCGGTGACAAGATTGAAGATGAAATCATTACTGATGAAAGTAAAATAACAGAAAAATGGGAATACAAATACAATGAACAAGGCAAAAAGACTGGATATGAACACACCTATGAATATACCGATACTGAAGAAAATCGAATTATTAGAAAAAGAAAAGAAACTGTTACATTCTCAAGTAATACAATAAATATTGTTGGCGAAGACAGTTTTTACGGGAAATTTATCGGTGAAAAAATATATACGGAATCGGGACAACTGAAATCATCGAAAGGCACATACACGAAAGAGGATGGTTCTATCTATTCCACAGAAACAAAATACAGTTATGACAACAGTGGTGAAGAAACTTTATACGAAAACTATGAGAACGGAAAACTAACAGAGAAACACATCACTGAAGGCAACATTGAAACTCGGGTTACTAATAAATATTCAGACAATGGTGATTTAGAACAAACGTCTTCTACAAAAACAGTTTATTCAAATTCGGGGAAAATCCTAACACGCGAAAATTCGGAAAATGGCAACACGACAAAAAGTGAATTCACCTATGATGATAACGGTAATGAAACATCCTATAAACTCTACAGCAACGGACAATTAAACGAGGAAAGGAAAGATTATGTATATGACAGAAATAAAGTAACATATACAGAATGCCTGTTTGATATGAACCGCACCTATTACTACACACTTATTTACGCCGATTAACTTGTCTTTCAACGATAAAAAAACGCCGGAATTCACGACAATGTGCGTTCCGGCGTTTTTTGTTTTTCATGAATATATTTTACTCTTCTGAAACCTTGTGTCCGTTGTCCCGCCGAATGTCATCAATCCACTTGCCGACTACAGGTGCTTGATAACCCAACAATTTGTCGATAGCTTCGGCAGGTGTGTCCGCAAACTGAACCATGGAGGCATGCTGTGGCAAGAGCATCTTCTGCCCAACCATAAAATCGAGCTGTGCCTTCAAATGATTGTAGAATCCGTTGATATTCAGCACAACAAGCGGCTTTTTGTGAAAGCCTAACTGTCCGCCCGACAGAATCTCGAACATTTCGTCCATTGTACCGAAACCGCCTGGCAGCACAATAAATCCGTCGGAAAGTTGCTCCATTTTAGCCTTGCGCTCCGGCATGTCTTTCACAACTACAAGCTCCGATAATCCGCTATGCGTCAAATGCTTACCCGCCAAGAATTCGGTTATCACACCAGTAACCTTCGCCCCAGCGGCAGTGGCCGCTTCTGCCATGCATCGCATCAACCCGATATTGGCTCCGCCATAAACGATATTGAAACCACGGGCTGCCAACGTGGCGCCCAAATCGGCCGCAACCTGCTGATAAACAGCTTCTGTTCCCAAATTGGAACTGCAAAAAACACAAATCGTCTTCATAAGAATCAAATTCCGATGCAAAAGAAACAATAATCATCGGCTTAAATAAATTAAGGCCGCCGATTATCGACAAAATCCGTTGTTTTTATACCTTTGAACTCCATTAAAAACTAAAATATGCGTAAGATATTCATTATTATAGCTTTATGTGCCATTATTCCAAATTTGCAGGCACAACAACACCGCGAGCAAATCTACAAAATGGGTCGCGTGCTCGACTTGATTGACAATCTGTATGTTGACACTGTTGACCAGGCGAAAATTGTTGAAACCGGAATTGTTTCGATGCTGAAAGAGCTTGACCCGCACTCTGTTTACATATCGAAAGACGAGGTGAAGGCCATGAACGAGCCGCTTGAAGGCAATTTTGAAGGCATCGGCATACAATTCAGCATACTGAACGACACATTAATGGTTGTGGCTGTGATTAGCGGCGGACCGTCGGAGCGCGTGGGGCTTATGGCCGGTGACCGCATTCTGTACGTTGACACCACAAACATTGCCGGCGTGGGACTGACAAACCAAATGGTGCAGAAGATGCTGCGCGGCAAAAAAGGCACAGTGGTGACCGTCAAGGTAATGCGGAATGGCGATAAAGACCTTATTGACTTCAAGATAACACGCGACAAGATTCCAATCTACAGCGTTGACGCGGCCTATATGGTTGACAAAAAAGAGAAAATCGGCTACATAAAAATCAACCGCTTTGCAGCCACCACCACCGACGAATACAACAAGGCCATAGCCAAGCTGCGCAGCCAAGGCATGGAGCATCTGATTGTGGACCTGACCGACAACGGAGGCGGCTACCTGACAGCCGGTTTCGACCTTGCCAGCCAATTCCTCGAGAACGGGCAAATGGTGGTTTACACCAAAGGCTCTAAGTCGCCCTATCAGAGCTACACAGCACATGGACACTCGAAAAAAGAGTACGGCAAAGTTGTTGTCATGGTGAACGAGAGCTCGGCCTCGGCAAGTGAGATTGTGTCGGGCGCGCTGCAAGACTGGGACCGCGCCGTGCTGGTTGGACGCCGCACATTCGGCAAAGGCTTGGTGCAGAACCAGTTCCAACTTAACGACGGCTCAATGATTCGGCTCACTGTGGCACGCTACTACACGCCGACCGGACGTTGCATTCAACGTTCTTATAATGAAGGTGTTGATGAATACGAAAAGAGTTTTCAGGAGCGCTACAACAATGGCGAACTCTACAGCGCCGACTCAGTTCATCTGCCCACATCGGAAAAATACTACACCAAACGCACCAAGCGCATTGTGTATGGCGGCGGCGGAATAATGCCCGATGTCTTTGTGCCGATTGACACGGCCTACTACACAAAATACTACGCCAAAATGGTTCGGAAAGGCATATTCAACAAATTCATTCTGAGCTATATAGACAACAACCGCGCAGAGCTTGAAAAGAAATACCAATCGACAAAAACCGATAAGGATTTCAAGACATTTGACGAGAAATTTGTTGTTACCGATGAATTCTTGAAACAGCTTACCGACTATGCCTCCAACGAAAAACTGGAGTTCAACGAGGATGAGTTCAACAAGAGCAAGGAGCACATGCGCGTCAACCTGAAGGCATCGATTGCCCGCGACCTGTATAATTCCGGCGAATATTATCAGATAATCAACCGCATAGACCCTATTTTCAACAAGGCTTTGGATGTAATTAAAAACGACAACCTTTACAACTCCAAACTGAAACCGTCGAAATGAATTGGCTGGCACACAACTGGTTAGAACTATTCGGCGTAGTCTCAACCATAATTTACCTTGTGCTGTCGATACGGCAAAGCATCTGGTTGTGGCCGCTTGGAGCCTTATCGTCAGGACTTTACGTTGCAATCTACTTTGTCCATAAATTCTATGCCGATATGGGATTGCAAGTTTACTATCTGATTATCAGTATTTACGGATTCTACGTTTGGGCAACTCACAAAACAACCGACGGCAAAGCAATGCAGATTTGCTCACCCACTGCAAAGCAATGGATTGTGCTGATTATCTCCACAATAGCAATCTTCGGATTCTTGAGTTGGCTGCTCACAAATTTCACTGACTCCCCTATTCCCATTGGCGACGCGTTCACAACAGCTCTCGCCATTACCGCCACTTGGATGCTTACCCGAAAAATGATTGAGCAATGGCTCATTTTCATTGTTGCCGACAGCGCATCGGCTATAATGTATGCCGGAAAAGAGATGCAACTGACTGCATTTCTGTATATTATTTACACCGCTATGGCAATTATAGGATACCTGAAATGGCGGAAGGAATACAAGAACCAATTGAGCGAATGTCTGAAATAGTGCCGGGCGTGTAGCTTAATCATTCAATCTCAAAACTCTCTGTCTGTAAATCACAATAGTAACGGCCGCTTGTAGCAGTGAATTTCAAAACGCAATAATCGGGGTCGGTCACGCCGCCTTTGTAAAAAAGCGTGTCGCCGCGTTTCCAAAGCATTGTTTTGCTTTCCTGGTCGGTCAGGACTTCCATTGTGCCTTTGAACATTACACCCTGGTAGCGAATCAGGCCCTTGCGGTAGAAATAGATACTTGCCTTGGGGTTGTTCTGATACTGCCTGACTCTCATTGAAGATGTGTTGGTTGAAAAATAGAATTCCTTTAAACCGACGCGCTTACGAGGTTTCAGCATAGCCTTAACATTCGGATAGTTCTCGCCGTCGACCGAACAAACAAAAGCCACTTTGCGGCGGCTGACAAATTTTTCAAGTTTCTTCAAATCCATTTTTCTCGATTTTGGTCCAAACCTACAATAATTTGCGGTATGAAAAACGGAATGGTGTATTACAAATACGATATGCCTAACGTTGTCTATGTTATCCTATTCAAAATCATCAAGTTTTTTGGGAAACTCGGGATTTTCAATTCCTTGTATCTCTAAATTAAGATTAATAAGGCTGTTTTTAGGGTTAGATGTAGAGTATATCACCCAATATAGCTTGTCTTTACATTTTTCAAAATTATGACAGTTTTCTTTTTCAAATTTAGATTTAGCAAAAATAGTCCTGTAATATGATACACTATCATTAGCAACGTAACAATACTCAATTGTACCTCGGCCGCTCGGGTCTGTTGGATAATACTTAACTATATGACCAATAGACACTTGATAATCATTTTTGATTTGCTCCGCATTCTGCTTTCTACATAAAGTTATGATAGTCAGAATAATTAGTGAGATAATTACTAATATAAACTCGATATATTTACTATTTCTTGTTTCTTTACTCATTTTCTCGATTTTGGTCCAAACCTACGATAATTTACATTATGTAAAACCTAATTGCAGATAGCATATAATCGCAAAATTATCGTATTACAATTCCTAAACGTTTAATTTCTGCACTATCAATGCGGTAAAATGATAAGTCTGGATAATCTTCTCCTATAATTAAACAACCATAAGAAATCATAAATGACCGCCAAATGTTTTCCCCACTGAAAAAATTGTTTTTTTTCTCACAACCCATTGATTCCCAATTATCAAATACAATATTCCAATGGTTTGACAAATATATAAACCATTTATCTTTGATATACATTGTATCATTCTCTAAGATATATATATGATTGTATGTACTATCTTTATTTACAACTAAATAATGCAAAGCACCATGCTTATACGTATCAAATTTATTAATATAAACACCGACGACATCTGGCTCTTTTTTTGCACATGAGTACAATGTTATTAGTATGATAAAGAACACTACAATTCTATTTTTTATATTTATTTTCATCGATGAATAAATCAAAACTTATAAGTTTTTAAAGCCCCATAATTTTCATTATGTAAAACCCTGTAATTAATAATCCTTTTTAAATCAATATCACCCAACGGATATCAATCAAAAAAAACTCAACCATTCCCAACAAAAATAATGGATTTTCCTGAGTTTTTTTGTTTTCCGCGCCTGCCCCGTTCCTAATTCCTAAATTCTAATTCCTAAATCTTAAATTAAACTGTATTTTCGCAGCAAATCGGAAAAGGGATGAAACTTTCGGTCGTTATTGTCAACTACAACGTGAAATACTTTCTTGAGCAATGCCTTTACTCGGCTCTCAAGGCCGCGCAAGGTATTGACACAGAGATTTTTGTAGTCGACAACAACTCGGTTGACGGCTCGTGCGCAATGGTGGCCGAAAAGTTTCCGCAGGTGAAACTGATTGAGAACAAGAAGAACACGGGCTTTGCCGTTGCCAACAATCAGGCAATCAGACAATCGACGGGCGAATATGTGCTGCTGCTCAACCCCGACACGCTGATTGAGGAAGACACCTTCAGCAAGACGCTGAAATTTAT
>JAFYYJ010000005.1 GCA_017557605.1 Salinivirgaceae bacterium | reverse complement strand
CGGCGTTGGCGGGTGCGCCAATATGCTGCGCCAGTGGTATGATGGCCACTTTCGGCAATTGTGCATCTACTATTGCTTTGGCGGCTGACAGCTTGTTGGCTTCAGGATGCACACCGCCTATTTTAAATGTCTTGAACATATTGGTAGATGTCTATGCGTTGGTTTGTACAGGTTGTTTTTCTTCGGTGGCCTCGGCCTTTGGCGGACGCGGCGGGAAGTTCACTTCGTGGATGGCGCCAGTCGGACATTCGGCAGCGCACTTGCGGCACATCTTGCACTTTTCAAAGTCGATGTAAGCCACATTGTTCTCAACCGTGATGGCCTCGAAGGCGCACACTTTGGCGCATTTTCCGCAGCCGATGCAGGCTGCCGTGCAGGCCTTGCGGGCCACAGCGCCCTTGTCTTTGTTCACGCACGACACAAACAAACGGCGGTCTTTCTTGCCGCGGTTGCGAATCTCGATGATTCCCTTCGGACAAGCCTTCGCGCAAGCGCCGCACGCCACGCATTTGGTCTCGTCGACAATGGGCAGCCCCGTGTTGGGGTTGATGCTGATGGCGTCGAAACGGCAGGCGGCCACGCAGTCGCCGTGTCCCAGACAGCCGAAGCTGCAGTTGGTGTCGCCAGCAAACAGCGTTGCGGCAAAGGCACACGATGGGGCGCCGTCGTAGCGGTTCACCGTCGGGCGGTTCTGACACGTGCCGTTGCAGCGGACAACAGCAATTTTCGGCTCACTCTCAACAACTTCCTGTCCCAGAATCTTTCCGATTTTCTGAAGCGTTTCAGCCGACGATGCGGGGCATTTCATACCCGAAATGTCGGTAGCCGATACCAAGGCACTCGCCAGACCGCGGCATCCAGGGTAGCCGCAGCCGCCGCAGTTGGCACCGGGCAGCAAGGCGACAATCTCGTCAATGCGTGGGTCTTCTTGTACCTTGAACTTTTGGGCCACAACATACAGGACGGCGGCCAGCACCAGTCCCAGCAAGCCCAAAGCAATCACACTGTACAAAACAATTTCCATATTATTTTAAGTTAAGTTATAGAAGTTCGAAGTTAAAAGGTTAAAGTTTAGAGTTTAGTGTTTAGAAGGTAAGAAGTTTAGTGTTAAGAGTTTAGGGTTTAGAAGTTTAGAAGATATAAGGCAAGTATCAGTGTCAGCGTTAGTGTCAGTGTTTTTTCGATTCACCGATTCACCGATTGTCCGATTCACCATTAAACCTATCTTATTCATTTTATTCTGAATTCTAAATTCTCAATTCTGAATTTTAAAAACAAACGTCCGTTTCATTTTATCGCGAAGCAAAAAAAGTACCAAATAATAAGGCACGAGCGCCAAAATTGCAATGCCGCCAGCCGCCGCTTCCGAGAATCCTGTCAGAACGAGCGCCGTCAGCACCGCCACCACTAAAATCAGCGGTGCCAAGTAGCCCCAGAACAGCGCCTTGAAGGCCAACTGCCGCTGACTGTACACCGTCACTTGCTGCCCCACGGCATAGACGCGCCCGTCAGGCTCAATGGTGATGTGCTTCACGGCCTTGTCAACCGACAGGCACAAATCCTTCGAGTGGCACGCGCTGCACGCCGAGTTGCAGTCGATGCGGACGGTGATGGCGTCGTCGCCAATTTGCTCAATAGTACCCGTTTGTGAGAAAGTTACGTCAGCCATCTGCTACGGTTTTTCGTAGTGCAAATGTAAATTTTATTTAGAAAATTGGATTGAGGAAAGGTGTGGTATTTTTGGCGGTTTGTTTCACTTTTATTCGATGTTGGTGCATCGGTATTGAAACAAAAAAGCCCGAGAAAATCCCGGGCTTTTGATTTTGAAATCGGCTTGTTAAGCCTCTTTTGTTGTGTTGATGTTTTTCTCTTTGATTTTGGCCTTCTTTCCGGTCAGGTTGCGGAAGTAGAAGATGCGAGCGCGACGAACTGAACCAACTTTGTTCACTTCGATGTTGTCGATAAACGGCGAGTTAACAGGGAAGATACGCTCTACACCAATGTTGCCCGACATTTTGCGAACTGTGAAAGTAGCGGTAACGCCATTGCCTCTGCGCTGAATAACAACACCGCGGAATTGCTGGATACGCTCTTTGTTACCCTCTTTGATTTTGTAGCTAACGGTGATTGTATCACCAGCTTTGAATTCAGGGAAGGATTTCTCAGCAGCGATTTCCTTCTCTACGATTTTCATTAAATCCATTGTAGTAAAATTTTAAATATCAATAATTTGTTTACGTAATGTATCAGGCTCCCATGTCACTGAAAGAGATTATCGTAAATCGGCTGCGAAATTACTTCTTTTTGAATATTATGCAACACCCTAAAACAAAGAATTTAAAGAGAAAAGTGAAGTGCCTCGAACAATGTGTCAGTGTTTTTCAGATTCTTATTTTATCGGCAAACTCAGTCAGCAAGTCGGGAGTGTAGATTTTCTCTTGAGTTGAGTTCCTCACTTCGCTCCATAGTATTGCCGCGATTTTCAATTTGTTAGGGAACTGCGCAGTTTTCGGGTCTGTGCAGAACTCCTTAACAAAGCGGTTCCACTGAAGGGCGGAGTTGTCATATTTAGCGTATGTCTTTTTGCCGTAATAAATATCGAGTAGGTCGCCGAGTGTGAATGATTTGTCGTTGTCTTCCTTTACTTTCTTCACAGTCGCCACCATGTCCACGTTGAATTTGAAATTCTTCACTACGGTTTGTTCAGCAAAGAATTCGCGAAAACGAGGACCAAAGGTGAACCCACAGTCAATCAATCCCGAATTGAGCGAAAGGGGAGAGTCCGAGGGTTTTATCCTTCGTTTTGGCTGACTCCCGACAATCCGATTCCCTTTGAAATACTCTTCGATATTGTGGCATAATTCAGTTTTCATGCCCGCCGACGATATGCCCAACTGCTTGCAAATCTGCTGTAATTCTTCTCTGTACCAATAATGGCGGCTGAATTCAGCGTACGATTTTATTTGCGCGAAATTGGGGCGTGGCATGCGGCAGAATTATTTCTTATAACCAACAGGGTGGTTCAGAATCGGATTTTGAGCATCGGTGAGTTTTAACTCCTTTTTTAGCGCGTCTTTGTCCATAGTGGCGCGGGGAACGGTGACAAGTCCCAGAGCCTCGCAGGCAAGGTCGATATTTTGACTAACGTATCCGGCGTCGATTGCGCCCGAAATGGTCGGGCCGTTGGTGCTGCCACCGCGGAATTTCGCGTTGTCGGTAACAATTACAAGGCTAATAGGAGCCTCAGCGGCAAACTGCTGTGCCGATGCTATTTCTTTACGCAAATCTTTGTCGGAAACTTTTTGCAAAGCGTTGTCTTTGGCCACATAGAGATACGCACCGTCTTTGCGGCATACGTACACGGTAATGTCTTGAGCGTTAACGGCAGTGGGAGCGGTGAGGTGTCCGTCGGGACGGTTGATGCCAACCGCAGCCCAAAGCAACTGGCTGAGTTTCATATCATCGATATCCTTGCTGCTGTATTCGCGCACCGATTTGCGCTGTTGCAGAGCCTGATAGAGTGTCATCGGAACATTCTTGTCGGGGTCCGGGAGTTTAACTACGTCTTGTGCCATTACACACACCGTTGCAATTGATAGACAGATTGTTAGAATACCTTTTTTCATTGTTTTAGAATTTTAGTGGTTTATTACTTACAATTAATTGAAGATTTCAGCGAGTTTGTTTTCTAATTCTTTGCCTCGCAGTCCGCGGGCAACTATAATCCCGTCAGGAGAAATCAATATGTTGTCGGGAATGCCCATGACTGTGTACACTTTTTGAGCCACACTCTTCCATTGTTTCATATCGGAAAGGTGTATCCACGGCATTTCCCAATCGGTAATTGCCTGCAGCCAAGCATCTTTGTCATTATCGAACGATAAGCCAACAATGTCAAAGCCTTTGTCGTGATACTTCTTATAAGCATCAACAACATACGGCATCTCGTTTTTGCAAGGCCCGCACCACGATGCCCAAAAATCAACCAACACCCATTTGCCATTGCCCGCATATTCACTTAGTTTATGTACAACACCATCGGCATCGGGTTCTTCAAGGTCGATGAATTTTTGCCCGACAATGTCTTGAGCCTTTGCCATCGCCTCTTTCCTTTTAGCATTATTCTCTTCTAATGTGCGCTTAAAGTTAAGCACATAAGGGTGTTTGGTGAATTGCGCACCGGATTCCATAAGTTGGTCGAACTTGTATTCACCAACCATACTGGGAACTCTGTCGATTAAGAAAACTGGGATAAGGTTGTCCATATTCTCTTCAATCATAGAAATATAGAAATCCGAATATTTCTTTAAAGCGGTCTCATACTTCGACATCAGCTCCGACTGCCGGGCGATACGCTCGTTTTCAGGGATAGAATTCACTTCCACAACAACAGTTCGGTAATACTCAGCGTATGCAGCTCTATCGCGTTTATCACACTCTGTCAGTTTGCAGTTGAGAGCAGAGCCTGAAAGTGTGCTGTCGGCGACGTTAATCTGAACTGGTTCGCCATCGTTAAAGAATGGGAACCACCAATCGTTGCCTTCGATGTTAACCAGCAGATATGCGTTCTTTTCGGCCTTTCCCTTCAATTTGAATGTGCCGTTGTCGATAACAGTGCTGTCGATGCGTGTCTGGCTAATCGGTTCGAACAAGTACACGGCAGCTCCGTTTTGAGTTGCGTTGTTGCCTGTTACATTGTAGTTCGCATTGTTGCTTGTGCACGCAATCATTGTGCATGCAGCAGCTAAAAATAAGAATGAGTTTTTCATATAAGTTTGTTTTAGTTAGACAAAGCAAGATAATATAAAATACTGTTACTTATGGTGCTTTGCCGATTTTTTGAGGAAATATTATCCAAAGTATGCGCTACTTCCTATGCGCCGTTATAATGGTGTAACTCTTTGCGTTGACAGTGATTATGGCGCCGTCAATATCGCAGTACCAGTTTTTGCCTTGTCTGAAGATGTTGCATTCGGGAGATGAAATCAGTTTTTTGCAATAATCAACCACATCAATATCAGATAGGTGCAGATTGCGTTTGATTCTGTCAACACCCATCGGTGTTGTATGGATTTTGTTGAGGTTTTTCAGCAATATCTCGGGATTACAAGTTGTGCCAGTTTCCATAAGCATTATTCTTTCTTCCGCAAATCCATAATCGTTACATAATGCAGAATATCAAATTGTTCGGGAACTGTTCTTAGAAACTCCGTGTGTTCTTTCTCCCAATTTGCAATTTCGACTTCGGTGAGCGATGACGCACCAATTCCGCGGCACGATTTTATTCGTCCGTGCCAAGTCTCTCTTGTGAATCGGACTGGCACATCGAAGGCTACGGCGTTGGCTAAACTGAAAAAGCCGTTTGCCCAATCAGGCTCAACCACAGGGTTTCGTTTCCAATGCGCACCGCTCCAATCGGGATTGTATTTCAGCACAAGTTCTTCGCTTTTTGTTGCAATCGCACTTTCGTCGGGTAACCATGCCATAAACAAAACGGCTAAATGCCCATTCGTTTTCAACCATTTATGGATTTTTGGAACGATGATTTTCTTGTCGAAATACATGAAACATTGGCATGCGGTTACCACATCGAACGAGTTTTCGGAAAAGTTGAGCGCTTCCGATGCCGAAACTTGATAATCGATTTTCATTCCCGCCTCACGCGAAAGTTTTTCGGCATATCTTATCTGATTCTCAGATATATCCGTACCAATCCACTCTCCGCCAAACTTGTACATGTTCCGTGGTAAAACTCCTGTTCCAGTGCCTAAATCCAAGATTTTCTGGCCCTTGACACCGATTTTCAGCTCGGCAAGTTTGTTGTAGAACTCCGGCGGATAAACATCGCGGAACTTCGCATAATCAGCCGATGTCCGCCCAAAGTCGAACGGATTGCCATTGTCGAAATTCTTGTCGGTTATTTGCATTTATTTGTTTGTATATCAATCGGTAGAATCGGTTATAACCCTTGCTGTCTGAGCCAAATTCTCATCATAAAGCGTTGCGGCAAGAACTTTGCTATCAGCCTGTTAAACTTCACATAGAGCGAGTATGTGGAAATGTCGCGACCACGCAACGAGTCACGCAGGGCTTTGGCCGCCACCACATCGGGCGTTGTCATATTCACAAACCGGCTGACCGTTTTTGTGGCATTGGTTTTGCCACGGTCGATAAAGGCCGTGTCCATCCAACCCGGGCAGACGGCCGTGACGGTTATTCCACGGTCTTTTAACTCGACATTGAGCGCGCGCGAGTAATTGCGCACGAAGGCTTTGGTTGCGCTATAGACGTTTAGGTAGGGCAGCGGCTGATACGATGCCTGCGATGCAATGTTGATTATCCGCCCGCCCTTTGACATAAACGGCAGGCAGACAAGTCCCATTGCCACCAATCCGCTGATATTCAAGTCAATCATATTAACCGACTCGTCGATGCCGATATCGCTGTAAGAACCGAACTTGCCGAAACCTGCGCTGTTTACCAGAAAGCAGATATTCACCTTTGCGTTTTTCAGTCTGTCCGACAGTGGTTTAATCTGTTCAATGTCAGACATATCCATCGGTGCGGGTTTCAGTTTGTCGCCAAATTCCGTCACCATCGACTGCAGGCGCTCCGCGTTTCGCGCGATAATCCAAATCTCGTCAAGCTCGTTGCGCCCGAGTAGAAGTTTCACAAACTCGCGGCCTATTCCGCTGCTTGCACCGGTTACAATTGCAATGTTCTTCATTGTTTGAGTTATAAGTTTCGAATTGCAAGTTACAAGTTATTGCAAACAATCAAACTTTTCACTTATGCCTCACATATCACTCCACCCGCTTGCAGTGCAGTTTTATCTTTTTGATAGCCCAGTCGTAGTGGCTGGCGGTGGTGCTTACAAAATAGGAACCCAAATCAGTTGTGCCTGTCCACGGATAATATTTTTTTGTGAAAAGTTGCTCGTCAGTGAAGCGGTCAATCAATGCAACCACCTTAGCGTGGCTCTCGTTGAACATATGCCGCGCCTGCTCAAGGCTGGTGTTCTGGTGGCGGTTCCAGAACATCAGGTTCATAGCCCCATAGGTTTTCCACGAGTATTCGGTTGGCAGAAAGGCTGTTGCAATCTTCTTAACCGTGTTGTTCTCAACAAAATCGAGCATCAGCTGATGCCATTCGTAAAGATGAATCAGCACATCGCGGACATTCTTGTCGCGGCTCCAATGTGCCTCTTTTTTGCTTGCATCGGCTGAAAAGTCGAAAGGTGTATTCATCTGACTTTCGGTCATTTGCGAAATTAGCGTCATCAGTTTCGCGTAGTTATCGGTAGCCGACTTCAGCAAATCGGCTTTGTTTCGTGCTCGTGGCATAGGTTATTACATTAAGATTTCCAATGTTTTAGAGTTGGTACAACAGCCTCCATATGTGCTCTAACTTGCTCTTTTGGCCAAGCATCGCTTGCCAGATGCTCAACGCAGAAATCGATAAGTTGCTCTTTGCTCTCGTAGGTGAATTTTCCGTCGGCGTAGCACCATTTGCAGTACTCCTCGTCGAAGTTGCCGTCGGTGTCGCGGCTAATCATCGAATCCTCAGAGAGCGGCATTCCGCAGCATTGGCATATCAGTGTTCGTGGTGAGCCAAGCAGCGTGTTTATCGACACATCGAACTTCCGCGACAGCACTTTCAGCATTTCGGGGTTGGGTTGTGTCTCACCGGTCTCCCAACGGCTCACGGCCTGACGGGTAACATTTACGCGCTCCGCCATTTGTTCCTGTGTCAGATTGTTCTTTTCGCGCAGATTCCTTAAAATGTCTTTTACTTCCATGTTTTCATCGTTTTTTAATGTTTGACGATGCAAAAATAAGTGCCCGAAAAGTGCTTGTCAAGAAACAGGTTGTTGCTTTTTATCCTCCCCAAAATAGGGTAATAAAAATGTTGAACTATGATTACTTAACAAATAATCAAGTAAATACAGCCAAATGTTCTGTTAATTCGTCTTAAACTTCCAGGTCTTGACTTCAGCCAGTTCAGCGTTGGCTTTGACGATTTTTTGCTTCAGGCCTTCTTTGTATGCTGTGAGTTTGCGGTCGAGCTCAGCATCGGCAAGGGCGAGCATTTCGGCGGCCAAAATAGCAGCGTTTTGTGCGCCGTTAACACCAACAGTGGCAACGGGAATTCCCGGGGGCATCTGAATAATTGAGAGCATTGCGTCGAGTCCGTCGAGCATGCCTTTGATTGGAACTCCAATAACCGGCACAGTGGTGTTGGCGGCAATTACGCCAGGAAGGGCGGCTGCCATGCCGGCTCCGGCAATTATCACTTTCAGTCCGCGGCCTTTGGCTTCAGCGGCAAACTGTTCAACTTCGGCAGGTGTGCGGTGTGCCGACAGTGCGTTCATCTCAAACGGAATCTCCATATCGTTCAGAAACTGTGCGGCTTTCTCCATTACGGGCAGGTCCGATGTGCTACCCATTATTATGCTTACTATTGGAGTCATGTTAATGATTAGTGTTTAATGTTTAGTGAGATTTTACGTTTACGTTATCGTCTTATAACTTTATTCCAAGCGTAAAGCACACATTATGAAGGTGATTGTGTCCTGGTGTAAGACTTTCTCCAGTATCCCTTACTTTATACTGTCTTTTCATATCGCGCAAGCCGATGTTGGCGTCAATCTGGAAACGCAAAATTTGCATTTCGTAGGCTATGCACGGCATCAGGCTGAAATTCACCTCTTTGATTTTCTTCTTATGGTTGAGCCCGTGGCGCGAGTCTTCGGTCTCGTAGTAATCGTTGTGGATACATTTCGAAATCACCGGACCGCAACCCAGCATCAGATTGCCAACGCCGTTGTTGGTTGTGTGGTACTGAAACAGAATCGGCACATCGATAAATGTATATTTGGCCGATTTGAAGATTGACTTTTCTGTGTCGAAGTGACTGACAGCTGCGACCATAACCGAGTAATTGTCTGTCAAATAGAAGTTCAGTCCATAACCGATTTTTTTTGTTTGCCCTTTGGTGGTGCCAATGGTGTCGGTGTCGGCTTCGATAAACCGGCCTAACGATACAAACAGGTCGTTCTCCAATTTTTGAGCATGCGCGCCTATTGTGCAACTCAACAAAAGCACTGTGGCAATCGTTTGTCTGGCAATTCTTTTCATAGTTATAAACTTTTGATTATCAATATGGTGTAATTTACGGTTATAGGCTATTTGTTGGCGGCGCAGGCTATCACCTCTACCTCGATGAGTGCGCCTTTGGGCAGTGCGCCCACCTCGAATGCGGCGCGGGCGGGGCATTCGGTGGTGAAATATTTTGCGTAGATGCCGTTCATGGCGACAAAGTCGGCAATGTTCTTGAGCAATACCGTGCTTTTCACCACATCGGCATAGCCAAGGCCGGCGGCTTTCAGAATGGCTCCAATGTTGCGCATAACCTGTTCAGTCTGAGCCTCAATGCCTTCGGGCATCTGGCCTGTGGCCGGCACAATTGGAATCTGTCCCGAAATAAAAACAAAGCCGTTGGCTTCAACGGCTTGGCTGTACGGCCCAATGGCTTGTGGCGCATCGGCGGTTGCTATTATGCGTTTCATGCTATCTCAATTAGTTCGAATGGAATGTCAATCAATGATTTATAGTCTTCGCCTGACTCTTTGATATCCTCGTCGTTCTCGCGGTAGTACCATTTAACCGCAACTTCTTTGTTGACTTCAGCCAGCTTTTTGAACTGGTTAATCAGTTTGACGATAATCTTGGCCGATGCCGTGTTGTGGTAAATCAGCTGGAACTCAACAACAGTCTTTTGGTTTGGGTCTTGCAGATACTCCTGAATCCACTCGAATATCGGATTGTAGAATTTCAGAACATCTTCAGGACGCGAAACACCTTCAAACTTAAATATACCCTCGGCCTTGTCAAGCGTGACTTTCGGCGTGGTGGTTGTCTTATTGATAATAAGCGGTCTCATTGCCCTATATTTTTATCAAAAATATGTTTTTAATCGACAATTATTAAAAGTGTAAAAGTAATTTTTTTCTTTACAGACAATACATATTTTTTAGTATGTGATAAAAAATTTCGACGCTTCGCTGTAAAGCTTGTCAGCAGCGCTATTCTTTCTTTTGCTGGCCGTAGATGACAAACTCGACGCGCCTGTTCATTCTTCGCGCGGCATCGGTTTGCGCCCGTGTAAGAGGTTGGCGCTTGCCTTTGCCCTCAATGGTGATGCGTTTTTTGTCGATGCCGCAATCTTGCAGATAGTCGGACACCGATTGCGCGCGGTGCAGGCTTAAGTCGATGTTGTACTCGTCGGAGCCCACATCGTCGGTGTGGCCTATGAGCTTCAGCTTGGCGTCGAAGAACAGTTTCAGCAGCTCGGCAATCTCGTTGAGCGCGGTGGTGTCTTCCGACAGAATCTCATACGAGTTGAAGTCGAAATGAATGGTCTTGTCGAATCCGACGGCATCGCCTTCAACACGGATGCGGTCGAAGCCAATCAGGTGCTTGCGCTTCTCAATTTCTGATTTCAGATATGGCGCAATTGGCTGCAGCTTGCCCGAACTTGTGAGGGAGTGCGCTTTTATGAAGACGCCTGAGTCGTAGATGTTGTCGCCTACATCGGAAATGGCCATAATCAGTTTGTAGGTGGCATAGGGGCGAATCTTGGCTTTGGCCTCAAGCAGTTTTGTCATGCCGTCGAACTGGAAGATGCTGGCCAGGCTGTTGCCCGGATTCTCGATTGTGTAGCCGCGCCACGACTTGTTTTCGATGTAGAAATCGGCGTTGCGGTTGGCGTTCACATGGTCGACAGTGATTGGCTCGCCGGTTGTGGGCAGCTTGGCAATGTTGCATAGTGTGTCATAGCCGGGCCCCTCGACAAAGAAGGCGAACACGTCGTTCACGCCTTTGTTCACATATTCGGGGTACTCCTCCGACGCAAAAAAATACTCGAACGACATCTCGTCGGTGTTGGCGATGAACTCTATCTCAAGTATGGCGGCGTCGGTTGTCTTGGCGCCGGCAATGCTGTCGAGGCGCTTGTCACCTGGGGTGAACATGGCGCAACCCGAACTGCCCGAGTCGTTAGGATAGCCGGCCCATGTGGCCACGCCGGTTGTCATTATTATTCCCGTCTGGATAGGCAGGTATTCCGAAGCTGCCACAAATGACGATATTGATTTCGGATGTCCGCGGTAACGGCAGTCTACAATGGTGATACCGAAGGAGTTACGTGGCAGCATATCGGATACCAATTGCCTTGTCGATTTCGACTGGAACAACATCTGTCCCTGTGCGCTCAAAATCAGGCAAAGCAACGGAAAAGCCAACGTTATCTTTCGTATGATGCTCATTTGCTGTCAGTTTGGCGGTTTTCGAAATATTTCCACAGCGTGTTTTCGGGCACTGGCGCCACAATGTCGATGTGCTGTTTCGACACGGGGTGGGTGAAGCTGATGCGGCGGGCGTGAAGGCTGATGCTGCCGTCGGGGTTCGAGCGGCGCGCGCCGTATTTCAGGTCGCCTTTTATTACGCAGCCTATGTTTGCCAGCTGCACGCGTATCTGATGATGACGACCGGTAAGCAGCTTTACCTCAATAAGATAGTATTTATCCGACTCGTCCAGAAGTTTGTATTCGAGTTGCGCCTCTTTTGCGCCCTCGGCGCTTGGCTCGCAAACGTACGATTTGTTCTGTTTCTCGTTTTTGCGCAGATAGTTAACCAGTTTTCCCTGAGGTTCTTGCGGACGTTTTTCGACTATCGCCCAGTAAATCTTCTCAAGGTCCGATTTCTCCTTAAAGAGCCTGTTCATCCGCTCCAGCGCTTTCGATGTGCGAGCGAATATCATCACGCCCGACACGGGGCGGTCGAGCCTATGGGTGACGCCCACAAACACATTGCCGGGTTTGTTGTATTTCTCTTTAAGATAGACTGCCACCTTGTCGGCCAATGGAGAGTCGCCGGTGTTGTCGCCTTGCGCCAAATCGGATGAACGCTTGTTTATGGCAATCAAGTGATTGTCTTCGTATAGAATCTCAATCTCGTCCATTTTGCTGTTTTTCAGGTTTATGGGTTGATAATAGTTTGTTGCATTGCCATTGGTAGAGACGGTAGGCGGCGTAACCGCAGAGAGCGCCCACAAGGGCTCCGCAGGCGATGTCGGCAGGGTAGTGGGCGCCGATGTACATCCGCGAGTAGCACACAAGGCACGCCCAGGCAAACACCAGAACTGTGACAATGCGCCGTTGTAGCATCAGACTGGAAAACAATGCGATAGCGAATGTGTTGGCCGCGTGCGATGACACAAAGCCATACAAGCCGCCGTGGTAGCCGTGCACAATGTGCAGCACGCCCTCAAGTTCAATGTTGTGGGTTGGGCGGTAGCGCATCACTGTGTATTTGAAGCATTGAACCGAAATGATGTCGGCAAGTCCGACGGCAAGCGCTACACCAATGAGCATCAGCCACCATTGCCGTCCGGTTTTCCTCAGCATCGCCACAATCAATATCACATAGAGCGGAATCCACGTGTATCGTCCGCTGATAAGCCACATCAACTCATCGCAAAAAGGTGAGTTCCAGCCGTTTATCAACAGAAGCAATTGCCGGTCAATCGATTCAAGAGCATCAAACATTAAAGGAGTTAAAAGTTAAAAGTTTAGAAGTTTAGAAGTTTAGAGTTTAGAAGGCATAAGTAATTACGAATTTTGAATTACGAATTACGATGTAGGGACGCGGCATTGCCACGTCCGGGATATGAGAATAAAGGCAAAAGGCATAAGTAGGGACGCAATGTCTTCGTCAGTGTTATCGTCATCGTTTTCGTTAGTGTCAGTGTCATCGTTTAAGTTTTAGTTTTCAGTTTACGTTATCTCTTATGCCTTATGCCTAATGCCTAGTGCCTAAATTAATCATTTATCGCTTTCCACAGCAAGTCTTTCAGTTGTTCGAGTCCGGTGCGCGCTACCGATGAAATCATAACGCAAGGAATATCGGCAGGGAGCGTCTTTTTCAGTGCGGCGGTCAGCTCTTCGTCGAGCATGTCGCACTTGGTAACGGCCAGAACGCGGCGCTTGTCGAGCAACTCGGGGTTATAGAGCCGAAGCTCTTTCACAAGTGTCTGATAATCACGGCTGATATCGTCGGAATCGGCAGGAACCATAAACAGCAGCACCGAGTTGCGCTCAATATGACGTAAGAATCTCAGTCCCAGACCTTTGCCTTCGTGCGCTCCTTCGATAATGCCCGGGATGTCGGCCATTACAAACGAACGGCTGTCGCGGTATGACACAATGCCCAGGTTGGGCTCGAGCGTAGTGAAAGCGTAGTCGGCAATTTTTGGCTTGGCCGCCGACACCACCGACAATAGTGTTGATTTTCCGGCGTTGGGGAAGCCCACAAGGCCCACATCGGCAAGCACTTTAAGCTCAAGCACGCGCCAGCCTTCCTCAAACGGCTCGCCCGGCTGGGCATAGCGCGGCGCTTGGTTGGTGGCCGATTTGTAGTGGTTGTTGCCTTGTCCTCCACGGCCGCCTTTCATCAGTATTTTTTCCTCGCCGTCGGTAGTAATCTCAAAGAGAGGCTCCATTGTATCGGCGTCTTTCACCACTGTGCCCAGCGGAACTTGGAGCACCACATCCTTGCCGTCGGCGCCATGACATAGCGCACCTCCTCCTGCCTCGCCGTTGTCGGCAAACGTATGTTTCTGAAACTGAAGGTGAAGCAATGTCCACATCTGTGCGTTGCCGCGCAGAATGACGTGTCCGCCACGACCGCCGTCGCCACCGTCGGGACCGCCCATAGGCTCATATTTGGCGCGGCGGAAATGCGCCGAACCCGCGCCGCCTTTGCCGCTGCGGGCAAAAATCTTTACGTAGTCAACAAAATTCGAATCTGCCATAACTGTGATTTGTCCGCAAAGATATTCCGTTGATTTGAAATTTTCTAAAAATTTCCGCCTGCAAGGGCGCAACAGAAAAAAATGCGGATGCGGCACGCCACAAAAAATGTAGAGACGCCATATTATGACGTCTCTACAATATACATATTTTCATATTTTGTGTTGCGGATGCGGCATGCCACATCCCAACAAGCATTATTTCAATTTCTCCATAATCTCACGCATCTGAGCTTTCAAGGTTTCCACCTCCTGCTTCAAAGCTTCGTTTTCGGCTTTTACGCTTTTCAGCTCCTCAATCTCCGCTTGTTGCTCTTTCACGGCTTCAATAAGTACAGGTGCAAGGTTTTCATACTTAACGGCCTTAAAGCCATCGCTGTCGGTTACAACCAACTCTGGCAGAACCGCCTCAACTTCCTGCGCAATGACACCTATATGCTTTTTGTCATCGTAGCCGAAGACCTCTTTGCCACGGACGGCGGTCATTTCCTCTTGGTTCTTCCAATAGTATGATACTCCTCTTAATTTCAGAACCTTATCCAACGCACCATTGAGTTGCTGAACATCTTTTTTCAAACGCATATCCGATGACTGGCTTGCGCTTTTATAAGTTAAGTTGCCTGTTACTGTCATATCGCCGTTCCTTAAAACAACCAAGGCATTCCTTCGGTGTATAGTTTGACCACCGCCCCACGATTCCCAGCCGCTGCCTACCACAAACGCTCTGCTATCGCTAGCGTCAGAATCAACATTTCCTACTTTGGAACCTTCTTCATCATTCCACGTGCCTACAACAACTTCAGAAGGAGAACTGGTTGTTGCGTTGAAACCTATGGCAACGGAATATGTTTTATTGGCACTTGCAAGGCGTCCGAAAGAATAGGAATAAGAAGCATTTGTCGAACAATTAAATCCTATGGCAACAGAGTTCACTCCATTTATCGTATTAGCAAACCCTATGGCGGAGGAGTTTTCTTTGTTAATCTCATTGCTCCAACCTAAAGCGACGGAATTCCATTTTTTAACCTTGCAATTATAACCTATTGCAATCGCTCTATTATCATTTGCTTCTGCTCCAGGACCAATTGCGTAAGAATAATCGCCTGTGGCTTTTGGTGCGGCAACAATATTGCCGTTTATATCACCGCTTCTTCCTAAAGCAAAACTGCCCTTACCGCTTGCCGTTGCGCCTTCACCAATAGCATAGCTGCCCTCGCCAGAGGCCTCACTGTTCAAACCCAAAGCGTAGGCGTTCTTTTTGGTGGCTTTTGCGGTATTGCCAATGGCTACTGCGTTTTCACCCGTGGCTTCGGCCGATTTGCCGAATGAGTAGGCGCTTGAGGCCGAGGTCGTTGCCGATGCGCCAAAAGCATAACTGTTTTCGCCGTTAGCATTTGCATTGTTGCCAAAAGCATACGAATTGGATTTTTGAGCCTTTGCGGTGTTACCAATGGCTACAGCATTTTCGTTTGTAGCTTCTGTCTTTTTGCCAAAGGCGAACGAACTTTTACCTGTTGCCTTGGCTTCATTACCAATGGCCGTTGAGGTCTCGCCTGAGGCTACGGTTTTATAACCCAATGCTTGTGAGTAGTTGCCGCTCGCTATATTCTGATAACCGGCGTTGAATGAGTTGGTGCCCACATTGTTAGCGCTTTCAACCATAAGATTTCCAGCCATAAAGGCATTTTTTGCTGGATACCAATAGATGCGGTTTTCGTCAATAATTGTATCGGCGCTTTGCGCAAGGTTGATATTGAAAAGATTGCTTGAACCGTCTTTGTTTGCGCTGCGGCCAGCCACTGCAAATCCGCTTTTGGCGGCCTTGGCATTGCCTGCATCGTCAATGTAGAAGCGTGTGCTGTCGGTGTTTATAACCATATAGTTGTTGTCGCCTTTGGCGCTTCGGCCAGCCACTGCAAACTTACTTTTGGCGGCTTTTGAGTTGTCGTCGTCAATATAGACTTGTGTACCGGCTTCGTTCACAACAAAATAGTTGTCATTGCCTTTGGCGCTCTTACCTGCTACGGCAAAGCGGCTTTTAGCGGCTTTGCCATCGCCTTCGTCAACAAAAACGCGTGTTCCGGACTCGTTTACAACAAAATAATTGTCGTCGCCTTTGGCGCTTTTGCCCGCTACGGCAAACCGGCTCTTTGCAGCCTTACCGCTGGCGGTATCGTCAACAAAAACCTTAGTGCCTTCACCATTCACAACCAAAAAGTTGTCGTCAGATTTTGCGCTCTTACCTGCAACAGCGAATTTGCTTTTTGCAGCCTTTCCGTCGCCTTCGTCAACAAAGACACGTGTTCCAGCCTCGTTTACTACAAAATAATTGTCGTCGCCTTTGGAGCTTTTGCCTGCTACAGCAAACCGGCTTTTGGCGGCTTTGTCGCTGGCGGTGTCATCAACAAATACTTTTGTGCCTTCAAGGTTTACAACCAATAAGTTGTCGTCACCTTTAGCGTTTTTGCCGGCTACGGCGAATTTGCTCTTTGCGGCCTTGCCGGGTTCGGTGGGGTCGTCGTCAACAAAAACTTTTGTGCCGGTGGCGTTTACAGAGAATAATTGGTTTTCCTCGCCAGCCTTGGCGTTTTTCCCGGCAACGGCAAAACCACTTTTGGCAGCTTTGCTACCGCTCTGATTTTCAGTGTCATCAACATAAACGCGGACACCATTATTATAAACAGCAAAAACAACCTTGCCGTCGTTGTCTTTCACCTCAAACAGAGCCTCGTCGTCACCGGTTGTTGGAGTTGCCTTGATTTGGAGTTTGCTCGGATTGTCAAGCTCACCGGTCTTTTTTGCGTACTCAGCCACCGGCACCGATTGCAGTTTGGTGGTGCCTATCTCAGCAAAATTTTCGCCGCCAGTGGGGTCAAATTCGGTTTTCATATAAACGCTACCACTATTCCATGGCACGTTCGAAAAACTGCCTCTTACAACAGAGCCTTCACCCACAACCACCGAAACGGCGCCGTAGGCATTAGACTTAACTACCTGTGTCTCTTGATAATACGTTTGGTTGCCCGCCTCGGTCGTCAGTGTTATGCGCAAGGCAATGTTTTGGTTAGCTACAAGGTTGCCTTGTGCATCGCGGATAACCGCTTGATAGTTGAAGCCGTTTTGGGCCATTGTTGCTGTGGCGGCAAGCAGGATTGTAAATGCCACTAATAGTCTTTTTAAACTGCTCATTATTAATTTGTTTTGGTTTTAGTTTTAGCTTTAGCTTACGTTTTTAGTTTGCTACGCATAATTCAAACAGGCGCGAAAATAGAAAAAAAGTTAAAAGTTTAGGCGTTTTAAGTTTAAAGTTGAAACGCTTCGCTGTTTAACAGGTTTAATGTTTAGAAGGCATAAGTTAATTGCGAATTTTGAATTACGAATTACGATGTAGGTACGCGGCATTGCCACGTCCGCTTTTACGTTTACGTCAGCGTTAGTGTTATCGTCATCGTCATTGTCATCGTAAAAAAAAGCCCGTCGGCAAAAACCAGCGGGCTTTGTGTTTCCTGACGAATCAGGATATTACATTGCCAATTCAAGCTGTTGTGCGTTGTCCATAGCGCGGCAGATGCGGTCGAACACCTTGTCGAGCGAGCCAACACCATTCACCGACACATATTTGTCTTGTGCCGCATAGAAGTTGATGACAGGCTGAGTCTGTTTGTGATATACAGCAATGCGGTTGTTGATTATGCTAACGTTCTGGTCGTCGGCGCGTCCCGATATTTTTCCACGTTCAAGGATGCGTGTGCGCAGCTCGTCGTCGTCAACATCGAGAGTCAGCATCAGGGTTACGCTCTCGCCAATGCAAGCCAGCAGGTTGTCGAGCCATTCGGCCTGAGCTGTGGTGCGCGGAAAGCCGTCGAAGATGAAGCCAGCGGCGTTGCGGTTGAGCATCACGTGTTTTTTTACCATTTCCTCAACCATTTCGTCGGGGACAAGGTTGCCGGCGTCAATCAGTTCTTTGATTCTGTTGCCAAGCTCGGAACCCGAATTTTTCTCGGCACGGAGCAGGTCGCCTGTCGAGAGGTGCATCAGTCCGTATTTTTTGATAATGTATTCCGATTGGGTTCCTTTGCCCGAACCCGGAGGGCCAAAAATTACAAGATTAAACATTTTATGTTTCAGTTTTTTAGTTTCTAGTTTCAAGTTGTACGTTATAAGTTACGTGTGTTTATATTCAAATCGCGTGCCAAATCATTGCACAATAGTATATATGTCTTTAAGGTTTCGTCCGTAGCCGTCGAAATCGAGTCCGTAGCCGACAATGAAATCGTTCGGAATGTCGAACCCGAAGTAGTCGATGTGCAGATTTTTTTTGCAAACGCCTGATTTATACATTAATGTCGATATTTTTATCTCTGCCGGTTCGTAACGTTTCAGATACTCAAGCAGGTCGGCCATTGTGTTGCCAGTATCGATAATGTCTTCGATGATGACAACCGTTTTGCCTTTAATATCCTCGTTGAGGCCTATCAGCTCGTGCATCGTGTTGGTTGATTGCATTCCCTGGTACGACGAGAATTTGACAAAGCTGATTTTGCTCGGAATGTTGACGTTTTTCATCAGGTCGGCGGCAAACATGAAACTGCCGTTCAGAATGGCCAGAAACACAACGTCTTTGCCTTTCAAATCGGCGCTCATCTGTTTTGCTATTTCAGATACGCGGGCTTCTATCTTTTTGTTTTCCAGCGATATTCTGAAAAGTCTGCCGTTCACCGTTATTTCGTTGTCCATAGCTTCGCACGAATCAAAAACGGCGCAAATGTATCAATTTAAAGTAACCTTGTCTGTTAAAACCGATTTCTTTACGAGTTTTTACTAACAATCGGTTGATAAGTAATAAAAAAAGCGGCATAATGCCGCTTTGTATCAATAAGTTGTGCTTGTGTGTCAACGATTCGACGATGCTCTGACAATCAGCGTTGCCGGCACAATCACTTCTTTGTTTTCGCCAAAGTTGGGTTTTCCCTGAATTTGGTCGAACAGCAGTTTTGCGGCCAAGATGCCGATTTTCATCGGGTTTTGGTCAAGCGTGCTCAGTGTCGGCTCAATGTAGCTTGAGCGGCGGCTATTCGAAAAACCCACAATTGCCACATCCTCAGGTATTTTCAGACCTTTCTCTTTCACGGCGTAGAGAGCGCCAATGGCCACCTCGTCATTGATGCCGAAGATTGCGTCGGGCGGTGTCTTCATGTCGAATAGCTTGAGTGTTGCCTCGCGCGAGTCGTCAACAGTAAGGTTGCAGCGGACAATCAACCGGTTGTCGATTGGCAGTCCGTGGTTGGTAAGTGCGGCGCGGTAGCCGCGGAAGCGGTTGCGGCCTATCAGCATGTGCTCGGGGCCGGTTATCAGCGCCACGTGTTTGGCGCCGCGCTCAATCAGGTGCGACACGGCCATGTAGGCGGCGTCGGCGTCGTTTGCCACAACCTTCGGCACGTTTATCTCTTTCGATGTGCGGTCGAACAGCACCAGCGGCACGTTATTCTCCTCAATGCGGTGGATGTGGGTGAACTCATCGGTGGCTTTCGACAGCGACACAATCATGCCGTCGACGCGGTGGTCCAGAAAACCATATACGTTCTGCATCTCTTTTATCATATCCTCGTTCGACGAGCTGACAAAGACCTGATAGCCCAGCTCGTTCGCCACTTGCTCAATTCCTTGAACCACAGTGGCATAGAAGAAACTGACAATCTGCGGCACCACCACACCGATTGAGTACGACTTACGCGTTTTCAGCGCCACGGCCATGGTGTTGGGGCGGTAGTTCATTTTCGACGCCGTCTCGCGGACAAGTGTTTTGGTCTCGTCCGAAATCTCCGGTTTGTCCTGCAGGGCGCGCGATACTGTCGAAATCGATACTCCGATAGCTTTCGCGATGTCTTTAATAGTAGCTGCCTTTTTCATATCTCGTTGATTGTTTTTGCGTTACAGTTTGCTGTTGTCGAACGACAGGGGCAGCAAATCGGCGGCGCTGTTTATGATAAAAGTATGTTTCTTGCCATTCAGAATGATTTTTATGGGTTGTCCGCCGCGCATCTCCGCCTCCAGAATGGCTTGGCGGCACATTCCGCAGGGTGTTATGGGTTCTTGCAGCAGCCCGTCTTGGTTGTAGGCCGATATCACCAGCGTTAGCACTTTGGCTTCGGGGAAGCGCGAGTTGGCGTAGTGCAGCGCGGTGCGCTCGGCGCAGCATCCGCAAGGGTAGGAGGCGTTCTCTTGATTGTTGCCTTCAACCGTCTCGCCGTTGCTCAGCAGCAGGCAGGCGCCCACTTTGAAGTTGGAGTAGGGGGCGTAGGCGCGTTGCGCGGCCTGTTGCGCCCGCTCGACAAGCGTTTGCTCGGTTTTGCCCAGCTCACTAATCTCGGAGGTCTTACCTATTTCAATATTGATGTTTTTCTTTTCCATATCAATTCCGCATTCTAAATTCTACATTCTGAATTCTTCATTCAACAATTCTTAAGTATGTCGATAAGGAAGTTCCAGAACATCTCGACAGTTTTTATCTCGATGCGTTCGCTTGGCGAGTGCACGCCGCGCAGAGTTGGGCCAATCGAAATCATATCCATGTCGGGGATTTTTTTCAGGAACAGTCCGCACTCTAATCCGGCGTGTATGGCTTTCACTTCCGGCTCACGACCGAATAGTCGGCGGTAGCTGGCCACGGCAGTTTTCAGGATTTTTGAGTCGGTGTTAGGCTCCCAGCCAGGGTAACCTTCTGAATGAGTGACTGTTGCACCGGCTTGAGCAAACACGCTCTCAACCATGTGGGCAATGTCGTCGCGGGCCGATTCAATTGCGCTGCGCTGGCTTGTAACTATCTCAATGACATTGTTTTCCTTCATTTTTACCGATGCCAGATTGGTCGATGTTTCAACTAATCCGGGCAGCGCGTGGCTCATGGCTATTGGGCCGTTGGGACAGCCGTAAATGGCATTGAGCAGGCGGCTCTGGTCGCTGGCTGTCAGGCATTCGGCTGGCAGTTCGGTGGGGGCGAGGCTCATGCTGAATTGCGGCTCGGTGTGCTTCAATTCTGATGCAATTGTTTGCATAAATTTGTGCAAATAATTTTCAAAATCATTAACACGCTGTGAATCAATGGTTGTTGTGGCTTTTGCATCGCGTGGAATGGCGTTGTGCAAATTGCCGCCGTCGAATTTGCATAGATGCAACCCGAATGTTTTGGTTGCATTCCACAAAAAGCGGTTCAGTATTTTGTTTGCGTTGCCAAGCCCTTTGTTAATGTCGTCGCCCGAGTGCCCGCCGCGCAAGCCTTTCACCTCAATTTCGAATGCCGCTTGGCCGTCTGCAACTTTTTGCGTTGTGTAGCTGAATTGCGCCACGGTGTTTATGCCGCCGGCGCAACCAATGAAAATCTGGCCTTCGTCTTCCGAGTCGAGGTTTATTAATGTCCTGCCTTTCAGTAGTTTGGGGTCGAAGGCGAAAGCTCCGGTCAGGCCAGTTTCCTCGTCAACGGTGAACAAGCATTCGAGCGGTGGATGCTGAATAGTTTGCGAGGACAGCAGTGCAAGTTGCGTAGCAACGCCGATGCCGTCGTCGGCGCCAAGGGTGGTTTTGTTGGCGTGTACCCACTCGCCGTCAATAATCGGCTCTATAGGGTCGGTCTCGAAGTTGTGGTTGGAGTCGGCGGTCTTTTCGCAAACCATATCAATGTGACTTTGCAGCACAACGGTTTGGCAATTAGCCATTTGCGGTGATGCGGCTTTTCTGATTACCACGTTGCCGGCGTTGTCGCGCGAGGTTTCAAGATTGTGCGCTTTTCCGAAATTCATCAGAAAATCAATCATCCGCCCCTCTTTCTTCGACGGGCGCGGCACTTTGCAAATCTTGTCGAATTGCCGCCAAACTTCGGTCGGTTTAAGCTCGGTTATATCCATTTTGCTCGTTTTTGCGTAGTCGGTTTGCGTTGTTTTTAAGCCCTATTTTCGTTAGTGTGCAGATAATCAGTGCTATGTGCAATTGCTAACGTTTGCAAAACTATGCAAACTTATGCAAAGTTGTTCGTTTTTGTTGCCGTTTTTTTTGCAAAAATGCGCATTGTTTGCATTGCAACGTTGTAAAAATACGAGTTTTGCTTAATGGGGTGGTAGTGTGTAAATATAGAAATATGAGAGTTTTTAATATGTTGCGTATCATTATAAATTTACGGAGATTGATAAAATATTCAGTTAAAAAAATATGTTACTTTGCATTTGTTTTTAGGGTGATTGAATAATCACCGTTTTCAAATACAAAAACAAGTGATAGTTCAACATAACAGTCAATTCATCAAAGAAATAGCAATGGATTATCTTACATTCAACAAACAGGAGCTAATTAATCTGGAGAATTCCTTGACAAAAGAAGTTTTGCGGACCAACCGCGCGGGTACATACTCGCTTACAACCCTGATTGGCTGCAACAATCGCAAATATCACGGAATGTTGGTTTGCCCGCTGCCGCAGGTCGACGGCGGACGTCATGTGTTGCTTTCGTCGCTCGACGAGACAATCATCCAGCATGAACACGAATTCAATCTGGCTTTGCATAAATATGAGGGTGACAACTATGAGCCGAAAGGTCACAAGTATGTTACCGAATTTTATACCAACCCCATACCGACGCTTGTTTATGGCGTGGGCGGCGTGGTGCTCAAAAAGGAGAAAATCCTTGTCAAGAGCGAGCCGCGTATCCTTATCCGCTACACATTGGTTGACGCCCACAGCGATACCAAAATCCGTTTCAAACCGTTCCTAGCTTTCCGCAACATCCATGCGTTGAGTAAGGCCAACCTCGACGCCAACACAAAGGTGAAAATGGTAGACAACGGCATCTCGTCGTGCATGTACAATGGCTATCCGAATCTCTATATTCAGACATCGAAAAAATGCGAGTTTGTTTCAGCACCCGACTGGTACTATAATATAGAGTATATCTTGGAGCAGAAGCGCGGCTACGATTTCAAGGAAGACTTGTTTGTTCCGGGATACTTTGAGGCTTCAATCAAGAAAGGCGAGAGCATTATTGTTTCGGCTGGCTTGAGCGAGATAAAGACCAACACGCTGAAGAAGAAGTTCGAAGACGAGGTGAGCGACCGCACACCGCGCAACAGCTTCGAGAACTGCCTGATAAACGGTGCAGCGCAGTTGTTCCTGAACGAGGGTAAGGAAACCCGCATTCTGGCCGGTTTCCCATGGTATCCGGCACGTTCGCGCGATGCACTTATAGCTCTGCCGAACCTGCTCTACAAAAATGAGAGTCCGATGATTTACAAGAGCGTTCTTTCGACGCTTATAAATCAGATTATCAATACATTGACTAGCAATAGTACCAATCTGGATGATTATGCCGACTGCCGTTCCGACGTTCCGTTGTGGCTCGTTTGGTGCATTCAGCAGATTGACAAGCAATATCCCGAATACGACGTCTGGAAGGAATACGGAAAAGACGTTAAAAAGGTGATGAACAGCTATCTGGACCACAAAATCAGCTTCCGTATTGACGATAACGGAATGGTTTTCAACACATCGGATGCTGTTGCCAATACATGGATGAACTCAACAATCTATGGACATCCGGTTACACCGCGCAACGGTTATGCTGTTGAGACTAACGCCTTGTGGTACAACGCAATAATGTATTGCCTCGACAAGAGCAAAGCCGCTGGTGACAAAGCCTTCGGAAAGAAGTGGGCCGATTTGGCCGAGAAACTGAAAAACAGTTTCAATGCTACATTCTGGAATGATGAGCGAGGATATCTGGCTGACTATGTGGTCTATGACTATGTAAACGCACAAGTTCGCCCCAACCAGTTGCTGGCTTGTGCTGTCGATTATTGCATGCTCGATAAGCATCAGATAAAATCGGTTCTTCGTGTTGTCGAGGAGCAGCTGATGACCCCCTACGGCATCCGTTCGCTTACACCCGACGACCCGCGCTATGTTGCCCACTATCGTGGTACCGAGGAGCAGCGTGAGAACGCAGCCTTCAATGGTTCGGTTTGGCCGTGGCTCTACGCCGCTTATATCGACGCGTTGCAGAAAATCCAACCGCGTATGGTTGAGTCGGCTGTCAACAAGTTCCTTGAGACCTTCGAACCTGAAATGAGAACTGCCGGAATTAGCTGTATATCAGAGATGTACCATGGTGACCCACCGTATCACGGCAAGGGTGCCATTTCGTTTGCATTGAGCTTTGCTGCATTGCTCTATATGAAAAAACTATCGGACACGTTTGCCGGCAATGTTGCAGTTGCAGCCGAACCTAAAGCCGCCAAAAAAACGGCTAAGGCCACTGCAAAAGAGCCGAAAAAGGCTGAGGCAAAGAAAGTTGTCGCAAAGAAGGAAGTGAAGAAAGCCGAGCCTAAGAAAGTTGCAGCAAAAAAGGAAACGAAGAAGACCGAGCCGAAAGTTGCAGCCAAAGCAGCCGCAAAACCGGCGAAAGCCAAGGCGGAAACTAAAAAGGCCGCACCGAAAGCATCGGCAAAAAAGACGGCAAAAACAGCCGCAGCATCGAAAAAGAAGTAAGAGAATAAATAATAAAAGTAACTGGCTATGAAAGTCTTAATGTTTGGGTGGGAGTTTCCACCGCACATCTCCGGAGGTTTGGGCACCGCTTGCTACGGTCTTACCAAAGGAATGTCGAAGATTGATGACTTGGAAGTCATTTTTGTAGTGCCAAAGGCGTACGGCGATGAGGACCAAGAGGCTATCAAGCTTGTGGGAGCAGGCAATATTCCGCTTAAAGTGACTAAAGTGGAGTATGACCAGACAACTATGAAGAATCTACAGTATTTGGAGGTCGATTCGAAATTGGTTCCGTATTCAACACCGGAGGAGTATTTCAGAATGCGCAACGACCGTCGCTTTGGCAACAAGCATCTTGTCGAGGTTGGCGACAACGGCTGCATTCCTTTCTCGGGCAAATACGGCGACAATCTGTTCACGGAGATTTACTATTACAGTTTGATTGCCGAGCAGATTGCTTCGATGTACGATTTCGACATCATCCACGCTCACGACTGGCTGGCTTATCCGGCAGGAATGGCCGCCAAGCGCGTGTCGGGCAAGCCACTTGTGGTTCACGTTCATGCCACCGACTTCGACCGTAGCGGCGGAAACGTCAATCCGGCTGTTTACAACATTGAACGCGCCGGTCTCGACAATGCCGACCGCATAATCACTGTGAGCAACCTTACACGTGACATCGTCATCAACAAATACGGACAGTCGCCGATGAAGGTTGAGACCGTTTACAACGCCGTTGAGCCTAACATGAAGGCGCTCAACCGTCAGAAGAAAGGTTTTGATGAGAAGGTTGTGACTTTCCTTGGCCGCATCACCATGCAGAAAGGCCCAGAGTTCTTCATTGAGGCGGCTTACAAAGTGCTGAAACGCATGGACAATGTACGCTTTGTTATGGCTGGTAGCGGCGACATGATGAACAAGATGATTGAGCGTGCCGCAAGTCTGGGAATTATGGACAAGTTCCACTTCACCGGCTTCCTTCGCGGTGACGCAGTGTTCCGCATGTTTAATTATAGTGATGTTTATATAATGCCTTCTGTATCAGAGCCTTTCGGTATCTCGCCGCTTGAGGCCATGCAGTCGGGTGTGCCGGTTATCATATCGAAACAGTCGGGTGTGAGCGAGATTTTGAAACACGCCATTAAGATTGACTTCTGGGATATCGATAAAATGGCCAACGCTATTTACGCGTTGCTCAACTATCCTTCGCTGGCGCAAACCATTGGCGAAAACGGCTTGAAAGAAGCTAACAGCCTGCGTTGGGAGGAGTCGGCCAAACATGTTTACAGCATATATAAATCAGTATTAGAAAATAAGTAACCTTTATAAATTTAAGACTATGAAGCATTTATGTCTTTATTTTCAAGTTCATCAACCATTCCGCTTCCGCAAATATTCGTTCTTCGATATAGGTAGCGACCACTATTACTACGATGACTATTTGAATGAGTCGATTCTGCAAAAAGTTGCACAACGTTGCTATTTGCCAACCAACGAATTGTTACTCAAATTAATAGAGAAACATGGCCGTAATTTTAAGGTTACTTTCTCAATTACGGGCATTGCCCTCGACCAGTTCGAGCTGTACGCGCCGGAGGTTATCGAGAGCTTCCAGCGTCTTGCAAAGACAGGTCAGGTTGAGTTCCTTGCCGAGACCTATTCGCACTCGTTGGCTTCGCAGGCCAATCTGGAAGTGATGAAGAAGCAGGTTAAGGAGCATTCTGCAAAGATTGAGAAACTGTTCGGTCAGAAACCGAAAGTGTTCCGCAACACCGAGTTGATTTACTCTGACGAGGTGGGCGCGGCCGTTTACAAAATGGGTTACAAAGGAATGCTGACCGAAGGTGCAAAGCATATTTTGGGCTGGAAGTCACCTAACTTCTTGTATTATAATGCAAAAGAGCCGCAGCTGAAACTTCTGTTGCGTAATTATATTTTGACTGACGAAATAGCATTCCGTTTCGGTTCAAAGAAATGGACAGCCGACTCGTATGTTGCCAAGCTAAACGAAATTCCTGACAAAGAGGAAGTTGTAAACTTGTTTATGGACTACGAGACATTTGGCGAGCATCAGCATGCCGATACGGGAATCTTCCAGTTCCTCGAGCATCTGCCTACTGCAGTGTTGAACCAGACTGATTTCCGCTTCGCCACGCCGTCGCAGATTATCAAGAATGTTCAGCCTGTGGCCGCAATCAACGTTCCTTACCCAATATCATGGGCCGACGAGGAGCGCGACATCACAGCATGGCTCGGTAACAATATGCAGAACGAGGCTTTCAGCAAGCTTTATGCTCTCACCGACAAGATTGCACAGGTAAAAGACCCGCAGATTCTGCAGGATTGGGAATATCTGCAAACCAGCGACCATTTCTACTATATGTCGACAAAATGGTTCAGCGACGGCGAGGTTCACGCTTATTTCAACCCGTACAAGAATCCGTATGACGCATTCATCAACTATATGAACGTGCTGACTGACTTTACTTTACGGGTGAATAAGGCACTGCCCGACGCTGAAATCAGAACTTGCCGCGATGTTGAGAAACTTCAAGACATGGTGATTGAGCAAAAGGCTGAAATAAAGAAACTTAAGGCAAAAACCAAAAAGGCTAAAGCCTGATTTGTTCAGCTGTGATTTATAGCTTTTTTGACTGAATATGAATAAAATAATAGAACCCGGTTTCTTGTTCGAAACAAGTTGGGAGGTTTGTAACAAGGTGGGTGGAATCCACACTGTTATAACATCGAAAATGCCGAACGAGTATGCCGCATACGGTGACAACATTATTTACATAGGCCCCGATTTGCTGAAAGACGGCACTAATCCGGAGTTTATCGAGGATAAGAGCTTGCATGAGGAATGGCGCGTTGTTGCTGAGGAGCAAGGGCTTAGACTGAAAATAGGCCGTTGGAACATAGCTCACAAACCGACAGCAATACTGGTCGATTATACGGTGTTCATTCCGCAGAAAGATAAGCTGTTAGCTTCGTGGTGGGAGACCTACAAACTCGATTCCATTTCGGGCGAGTGGGAGTATATTGAGTCGGTATTGTTTGGATATGCCGCAGGCAAAGTTATTGAGAGCTACAAGAACTTCTATTTGCCTGAAACGCCTGTTGTGGCGCAGTTCCACGAGTGGCAGACCGGCTCGGGCATCCTTTATCTTGACCGTGCTTGCCCCAAGGTGGCGACAATTTTCACAACACATGCCACAGTTCTTGGTCGCTCGGTAGCTGGCAACGGATTCCCGTTGTACAAGAGCCTCGGCTCGTTCGAGCCTGATGTTCGAGCCCGCGAGCTTGGCGTTATGGCCAAACACTCGCTAGAGAAGACAGCCGCGCAAGTGGCTACGGCTTACACAACAGTGAGCAAGGTTACGGCCAACGAATGCCGCGTATTGCTTAACAACGAACCCGATGCTGTTACACCTAACGGCTTTGCGCTCAATCATTTAAAACCGATAAATGATAACACACGCAAGGCTGCCCGTCAGAAATTGGCCGACGTTACTGAGGCAATGACGGGTAACAAATGTGATGATGATACATTATTTGTTGCAATATCAGGACGTTACGAGTTCAAGAACAAAGGTATCGATGTCTTTATCGACGCACTTGGAAAACTGAACGAGCGTGGCGGCTACAAACATAATATTGTGGGCTTCATTTTAGTGCCTAACTTTAATTACGGCCCGCGCAAATGCCTGCAAGACCGCTTGGAAGACAGCAACGCCCGCATTCCCGACGAGCGCATAACAACGCACGCGCTCAATCCTGACTATTACGACCCGATTATCGACAAGACACGTCAGTTGCAACTGGTTAACAATCAAGGACAGAATATCAATGTTATTCTGGCGCCAATCTACCTGACCGGCAACGACGGCATTTTCAACATGTCGTATTATGAATTGCTGAGCGGCTTCGATTTGACGGCCTTCCCGTCGTACTATGAGCCGTGGGGATACACTCCGCTTGAGAGCATCGCTGTTGGCGTGCCTACGGTGACAACCAGCCTGGCAGGTTTCGGACAGTGGATGCTGAAGCACACAAGCGGCATCGATGACGGCATTGCGGTAATCAACCGCAGCGAGGATGACTATTGGGATGTTGTTTCGAATCTGGCACAAATAATCGATATAGTGTATCGTATGCCTAAGGCGCGTCGCGAGCAGTTGCGCCAGAAGGCATCGGCTCAAGCAAAAGAGGTGAGCTGGGACAACTTGTTCCACTTCTATTCTGACATCTACAAAAAAGCATTGGGAATATCGTTGAAACGCGACGACATTCATATAACGAATTCTAACAACAATTTAAATATCAGACAGAAATCTATGAACAATGAACCTATTTGGAAGAAAATGGTAATCCATTCTGACCTTCCTGAAAGACTTAAAAATTTGGATAACATCGCCAATAACTTGTGGTGGTGCTGGAACTACGATGCAATTGAAATGTTCAAGTACATCGACCCGGAATTGTGGAAGAAGTGTGAGAAAAACCCAATTGCTTTGCTGAAAGTAGTTTCGAACAAGCGTTTGGCTGAATTGGAGAAAGACAACTCGTTCCTCGCAAGCTTCGACAAAGTATCGCGTAAGTTTGCCGATTATATGAACGAGCCGGCTCGCACCGACCGTCCGCTGGTGGGCTATTTCAGTATGGAATATGGTCTGACCGACAACTTGAAGATTTTCTCGGGTGGTCTTGGTATTCTGGCCGGCGATTATCTGAAAGAGGCCAGTGACTCGAACATGCCTATGGTGGCAGTCGGCTTCCTCTACAAATACGGCTATTTTACTCAGGAATTGACAGTTTCGGGTGAACAACAGGCCAGCCTTATTCCGCAGAATATGGACAACCTGCCTATAACAGCTGTTCTTGATGAATTCAAACGTCCACTTTGCATATCGCTGAACCTGCCGGGACGTATGGTCAAAGCCCGCATTTGGAAAGTGCAGGTTGGCCGCGTAGCGCTTTATTTGCTTGACACTGAGCATCCTGATAACAGTCCTGAGGACCGCACAATAACTCACCAGCTTTATGGAGGCGACTGGGAGAACCGCTTGAAACAAGAGTTGTTGCTTGGCATTGGCGGTATCCGCGCTCTGAAAGCCATGGGAATCAAGCCAGATGTGTTCCACTGCAATGAGGGCCATGCCGCAATGATTAACGTTGAGCGTCTGGTTGACTATGTTCAGCATGAGAATCTTACATTCAACGAGGCTATTGAGGTTGTCCGCGCTTCGTCGCTGTTTACAACCCACACACCGGTTCCAGCCGGCCACGATGCCTTCGATATGCAGATGATTCGCACATATATGCGTCCTATTCCGGAGCGTCTGAAAATCGATTGGGACACATTCCAGAACCTTGGTCTGGCTCCGGACGGCAAATTCTCGATGAGCGTTCTTGCAACCCGCACTTCGCAGGAGATGAACGGCGTCAGCATGCTGCACGGCGATGTTACCAAAGACATGTTCAAATATATGTGGAAAGGTTTTGCTGCCAACGAGCTGTATATCAATTATGTAACCAACGGCGTTCACATGCCGACATGGGCTGCCAAAGAGTGGCGCCGTCTGTATGAGAGCACTTTTGGCGAAGGCTTTATGCAAGACCAGTCGAACACAAAATATTGGGAGAAGATTTTCGATGTTCAAGACGGTGTTATCTGGGATTTGCGTAACCAGTTGCGCAAGAAACTTATCGACTACGTGAAGACACGTTTCGAGAAGAGCTCAATAATGCGTCACGAGAGTCCGAAGTATGTTGTTGAGACACTGAGCTCTATCAACGAGCACACACTGACAATAGGCTTCGCACGCCGCTTTGCAACCTACAAGCGCGCTCACTTGCTGTTCAGCGACATCGACCGCTTGGCTAAGATTGTGAACAATCCGGGTCGTCCGGTTCAGTTCCTGTTTGCAGGCAAGGCTCACCCGCACGATAAAGCTGGTCAGGATTTGATTAAGAATATTGTTGAGATATCGCGTCGTCCGGAGTTTGTGGGCAAGATACTGTTCCTCGAGAACTACGATATGGACCTTGCAAAGCGCCTTGTCCGCGGTGTCGATGTTTGGTTGAACAACCCGACTCGTCCGTTGGAGGCCAGCGGTACCAGCGGCCAGAAAGCTGAGATGAACGGTGTTCTGAACTTCAGCGTGCTCGACGGTTGGTGGGTTGAGGGCTACAAGGAGAAAGCCGGTTGGGCCCTTCCGCAGGAGCAAACCTATCAGAACGGTCAGTTCCAAGACGAGCTGGATGCCGCTTCAATCTACAATATCCTTGAGAATGAGATTATTCCGTTGTTCTATCAACGTAATGCGCTGGGCGTCCCGACAGAGTGGGTTCAGTACATCAAGCGTTCTATCGCCGGTATAGCTCCGCACTTCACAACCAAGCGTATGCTCGACGATTACATCAATCAGTATTATCTCAACCTGAACGAGCGTTGCAAGAAACTGAGCGCCGATAACTTCGATGCCGCTCGCGGAATGTCGCGCTGGAAGAACAAAATTTATGAGAACTGGGACAAGATTGAAGTTGTGTCGGTTGACTTCCCAAGCACTTTGAAGACCGAGTTCAAGGCCGGACAAACCTATCATGGTGAAGTTATCCTTGATATAAAAGATTTGGATATCAACGATGTAGGAGTCGAAATGGTTATCATGGATTTGGCAAACAACAAAATGCTTGAGTGCAAGGAGCTCAAACTCAACAAGAATGTCGATAAGATGGTGTTCTTTGAGATTGACTTCAAACTCGACCACCCGGGTTCGTACGATTACGGTGTGCGTTTGTTCGCCAAAAACGAGCTGTTGCCGCACCGTCAGGATGTTCCACTGTTGCGTTGGGTTTAATCAGTCGCAATCATATTGCCAAAAACTCCGGCCGTTTGGTCGGAGTTTTTTTTTGTTTGATTAATGGGGATAGGGAACAAAAAAATCCGATGGAACGATTGTTCTCTCGGATTTTTCTTCAACAAAACGTTTATTAATTCTCTCTGTCGGGGTGATCCGACTCGAACGGACGACCACTTGCACCCCATGCAAGTACGCTAGCCAACTGCGCCACACCCCGTGCTTTGCGGCTGCAAATGTATCAATCTGAAAAATATCTTCCAAGAAAAATAATGCCGATTTTTGAGGAGGGCGGGGTTGGTTGTGAAGCTGATTTTGATTTATGTGATACAACTAAAAAACTACATTTGCGTTCAAATATCATTATGTCAGCAATTGACCAGAAACGGATAGCGAAGAACACCCTGCTGCTTTATTTGCGGATTGGTGTGGTAATGCTCGTTGGGCTTTACACTTCGCGCGTGGTGCTAGATGCGCTGGGCGAGGTGGATTTCGGCATATATAATGCTGTGGGCAGTGCAGTAATGATGTTTTCATTCCTAAGCAGCACAATGTCAACATCTTGCCAGCGATTCTACTCATACGAGATGGGGCGCGGTAATTTCGAAGAATTGCGCCGCACGTTCAGTCTTTGTATATTGGTTTTTGCCGCCATTATGATAGTGGTGGCTGTGCTGGCAGAAGGTTCTGGCATCTGGCTGTTATACAATAAAATGCATCTAGAAGGTCGGTTTGATGCCGCTTGGTGGGTGCTTCATTGCAGTGTTGCGTCGTTTATGTTCACCATTATGCGGACTCCGTATATGGGAATGGTTATTGCCAAAGAGAAGATGAAGGTGTTTGCCTATCTGAGTGTTATTGAAGTGCTAGGTAATCTTGCGGTTGCGTTTTTGATTGCACGTCATGGTGGCGATAGACTGATTCTCTACTCAATTCTGATGATTGCAGTAAATGCTTCGGTAACAATGTTTTATTTGGTCTATTGCCGGATGTTTTATCCTGAATGCAGATTCAGTTTCTATTGGGACAGAAACCGGTTTCTGGAGATTTTCAGTTTTGCTGGGTGGAATATGATTGGCTCTATATCAGGAATTTGCAAAAGTCATGGTATAAACATTTTGCTGAACATATTCTTCTCGCCGGTTGTCAATGCTGCTCGAGGCTTGGCCTACAAGGTGTTCTCAACACTGCAGGCCTTTGCCGACAATTTCTATTTTGCCGTGCGTCCGCAGATAATAAAATCGTACTCTGCTGGCGACCGTCAAGGAATGCTTAAACTCGTGTGCCAAAGTTCTAAATTCTCTTATTTTCTGTTGTTTGTCGTGGCTTTGCCGGTTTTTATGGAAACGCCTTTTTTGCTTGGCATCTGGCTGAAAGAAGTGCCCGAATACACGGTTTTGTTCACACGGCTTGCCATTATAAACATATTGGTTGATTCGCTTGCCAATCCGTTGGGTGCCGCTATGCAAGCGTATGGAAAAATTCGAAACTACAATTTGGCAGTAGGTGGTTTTATAATAGCCATTCTACCTATTTCCTATTTGTTTTTGAAACTTGGATTTCCACCTGAAACAGTATTCTACGTGTCGATAGTAGTTTGTACGTTGGCCATAGTGATGCGGTTGCTGTTTGTGCGCAAGTGTGTCGGATTGTCGCTGAAGATGTATTTAAAAAGCGTTATCGGGCCAGTGTTGGTTGTCACAGTTACAGCATTTGTATTGCCAGTACTATTGGAAGGCAGCATCGACAATATTGTTGTGAGATTTTTCATAGTTGCCGCAGTTTCTGTATTGGCAACAGCCTTGTCTATTTATTGTTTGGGGCTAACAGTAACGGAGAGGAGAAATGCGATACGTGTTGTGAGAGAAAAACTGCATTTTGTGAGTAATAACTATTGATTGAAACCATTTTTAGCGACATTTGTGGCTAATTTTATGTGATTATAATATGCCGACAGAAAAAGGATTGTTTGATTTTAAACGTGACACACAGTATTGGGACGCTTTTTACAAAACAAATCGACCTGAATCTATGGAAATGAGCCTTTTTGCTCGTTTTGCAATGAAATGGTTACCGTTAGGTAGTTCAATTGTAGATATGGGCTGTGGAAATGGCCGTGATAGTTTGTTTTTTGCAAAAAATGGTATGCATGTATTAGGTGTTGATGCATCGTCAACGGCAATAAATCTTCTTAATAATTTGCAACATCCTAATGCAGAATTTATTTGTGGTGATTTTATTTCTGATGCACGGATTTATTCTCGTAACTATGATTGCTTTTATAGTCGTTTTACATTGCATGCAATATCATTTGAACAGCAGAAACAGTTTGTTGCAAATGTTTTTAATTCCTTGAACCATAAAGGAATGTTTATGATTGAAGTACGTGGTGTCAATGACCCCAAATTCGGTCAAGGAGAATTCGTTGAAAGAAATGCGTATATACTTGATGGTCATTATCGGCGCTTTATTGTGATGGAAGAAATTTTGACGGAACTTATAACCATGGGATTTGTAATAAAATATGCCGAGGAGAACACGGGGTTTGCTCCTTATGGTGATGAAAATCCGGAAATAATAAGGATTATTGCTAAAAGGCTGTAGATTAAGCGAATACTAATGAATGGTGTTGAAACAAATATAAACCTGCAGTTGCGCAATGAATGCAATCCTGATGGTTCCTTGTTGCGCAAATTACAGTTAAGCGAACTTGACATTTTGGTGGAGTTTGACCGCATTTGTCGCAAACATGGTATTGAGTATTGGCTTGATTTTGGGACGCTGCTTGGTGCGGAGCGGCATGGTGGCTTTATTCCGTGGGATGACGACATAGATGTTTGTATGCTAAAAAAAGACCATAAACGTTTTGTGTCTGTGGTTGAATCTGAAATAAAGCAACCATTACAACTTTTGGCGGCTAGTAAGAAAAACTTGCGGCCTTGGACTAGAATAATTAATACCAAACAATCAGTGACAAGATTGATTGGACAATGGGACCCGGAATATTATGGGAAAGTTACGGCTGACAGTAGTAATGTTATATCAGAAAAGACAGAAAATGTTTGGATTGACATATTTGTGGTCGAAAATGGAACATTACCAATAAAACGCTTTGTTGAGAAGACATACGGCAAATGTATGCGACGACACTACCATCAGTATTATGATGGGATGCCCAAATATATTTTGGCGCAGTTTCTGTATCCATTCATGTTCTGCATGGTTGCTATTATACGTTTATGGTGCCGATTGTTTCATGCAAATGAATTTGTCATAGAGTATGGCTCACAGTTTAATGGATTGAGGCTGAAACATGAGATTTTTCCATTGACAGAAATGAATTTTGAAGGACACAGATTTAAAGTGCCATTCAACACGGTTAATTATCTAGAGCGCATTTATAAAAACCATAGTCAAATACCACCTAAAGAAAAAAGGTTTTCCCATGGCATCCAGGAGTTTAAAAATGAAGAATAACAAAACTCCGTACTATGAGCAATTACTTTTTTTATCTTCGCTAAGTAATCAGAAACACACAAAATGAACATAGCACTAATAATAGCAGGCGGCTCTGGAGCTCGAATGGGACAAGATATTCCCAAGCAGTTTCTGAATGTTTTCGACAAGCCTGTTATCATATATACCCTGGAGGTTTTCCAGCGCCATCCATTGATTGACGCCATCGATGTAGTGTGTATCGACGGTTGGCACGAGGTTTTGCGCGCTTATTGCCGACAATTCGGGATAGCTAAACTTGGAAATATCATACAAGGTGGAGTGAATGGTCAGGAATCCATTCGCAATGGTGTGTTTGATTTGCGTAACCGATACAGCGACAACGATATAGTGCTTGTCCACGATGCGATAAGGCCTATGGTTTCAGAAACGATTATCACCGATTGCATCAATGTATGCAAGCAGCACGGAAACGCTACAACCGTTATTCCCTGTGCGGAGGCGATGCTTATGACCGATGACGGAACAATGTCGGAACAGCAGATAGCACGGACATCGCTTAAGCGGACGCAAACACCGCAGGCCTTTTATCTAGGCGAACTTGCCGATGCTCACACAGAGGCGCTTAACCGTGGAATAACTAATTCGATTGCTTCCTGCACACTCTATGTTGAATTGGGACGGAAGGTTTATTTTTCGGCAGGTGAGGAGAAAAACGTCAAACTCACAACTCCTGAAGACATAGAGATATTCAAAGCATTGCTGACCAACAAAAATTCCGATTGGATAAAATGAGCGCGTATCAAACTGATTTGGAAGGACTGCTGAAAGAACCGCTTCCGTGGGAGAAACTGGCTGGGAAGAACATCATAATTACCGGCGCCACAGGTTTGATAGGCTCTTGTCTGGTCGATGTATTGATGATGAACGAAAGCGTAGGCTGCAATGTGTACGCTATGGGACGTAACGCTGACCGCGCTTGGAAGCTTTTTGAAAAATATTCTGGCAGCCAGAGGCTTAAGTTCTTAAAACACGATGTGTCTGACTCCCTGGATTGTATGAATATCGATTTCCATTACATAATCCACGCCGCAAGCAATGCCAGCCCCAACTTTTTTAGCAACAAGCCTGTTGAGGTTATAAAATCGAATGTTTTCGGCGTCGCCAATCTTATGGACTACGGCCTTGCACATCATATGGAACGAATGCTTTATGTCTCGACAGGTGAGATATATGGAGAAGGTGGTGGCCAAGTATTCACCGAAACTGATAGTGGCTATGTCAATTGTGCCACGTCGCGAGCCTGCTATCCATCATCGAAACGGGCTGCCGAGACGCTATGTGTGTCATACGTGCAAGAGTATGATGCCGATGTGGTGATTGCCCGTCCGTGCCACGTGTATGGTCCGCATTTCACAGAATCCGACAACCGCGTGTATGCACAATTTATTGGAAATGTTATCAATAACGAAGATATTGTGTTGAAAAGCGCAGGATTGCAGTTCCGTTCGTGGTGCTATGTTGTTGATTGCGTCAAAGCTCTGCTTTACATATTGCTAAAAGGCACGAAAGGTGAACCATATAATGTGGCTGATAGTTCTTCGTGCATAACAATCAGAGAGTTGGCTGAAATGATAGCCGAAATAGGCGGGCGAAAGGTGAGAATTGATGCAGATGTTGCCAGAGGCGATGCCCCAATAATCACCAAGGCTGTGTTTGACACACAAAAACTTGAAAGTTTGGGATGGTGCATTACCGGCGATATGCAGACAAAAATGAAAAACACCATTGAAGAGAGACAAATTTATGAGTAATACTATTGAGAAACTTAAGAGTTTCTTTTCCTTTGCATTTCTGAATAATATATACAAGACGCTTACTTTTCACGATTTCCTCATCGCAACATTTCCGTTTTGCTTGAAAATGAGAGCGGCGCGGGCGGAACGGATGCGCAAACGCTTTGTTGCAAGTTTGCGTAACAAGTCGAAAATCAAAGTGGCTTTTTTCCTGCAGAGTCCGTCAATATGGAAATATGGTCGTCTATATTGGCTTTTTGAGCATAGTGAACGCTTTGAACCTGTGGTGGTTATTTGCCCGTTTAATGTCCGTTTGAATTCCGATAAAGGGGAGATATTAAGAATAATGAGGCAAGCGGAAGATTTCGCGAAAGAATCGGGCTATCGCTATTTTCAAACCTACGATAGCGTACGGAACAAATGGCTCAATGTTAAGAAATTACTCAATCCTGATGTCATTTTTTATACCAAACCATACAAAGACACGCTTCCACAATATCATATCTACCGGTTCAAAGACCGACTAAATTGCTACGCTCCTTACGGTATAATGTGCATTGATATTTTTTGGATAGTTTATAACCTTCCGTTCCACAATTTACTATGGCGCTTTTTCGTCGAAACCGAATACCAGCGAGGCTACTCGCAACAATACCAGACTTGTGGCGGCAAGAATACGCAGGTTGTTGGCAGTTTGGGAATGGAGACTCTAATGTTGCCTGATTATAAGCCGGTTGATGTGTGGAAGCCGCAACCGAAACGTAAAAAACGCATTATTTGGGCGCCTCATCACACAGTTGAACATTTGTTCAACTTCTCAAACTTTTTCACCTATTGCGATTTAATGTTCGAGTTGGCGGAGAAATACAAAGACGAGATTCAAATAGCCTTCAAGCCGCATCCAGTGCTGAAATTTAAATTGATAAATATTTGGGGCACAGAGAAGACAGAGGCCTACTATCAGCGCTGGCGCGATTTGCCAAACGGCCAGCTTGAGGAAGGTTATTATGCCGACCTTTTCCTGACATCTGACGCTATGATTCACGATTGCGCCTCATTTACAGCCGAATATCTCCACACTCGTAAGCCAACAATGTTTATAGTCAAAGATGAACACACGGCCGACCATTGGAACTCGTTTGGTCAAATGTGTTTCGATTTGCACTATCACGCACACCAACCGACTGATGTTGAGGAATATATCAAGAATGTGGTGATTGCCGGCAATGACACCAAAGCTGCCGAGCGTGATGATTTTTACCGCAATTATCTGTATCCGAAAGACGGAGTGATGCCGTCGCAAAAGATTGTGGATGAAATTATTAAGCAAATCGGATAAACGTGCAAGTTGTTTGACTAATTATTGAACGCACTGATGAAGAAGCTTTTATTCATAAGATATAAGAAAACCGCCAATGTTTTTGAAGGTGGTGAGCAAGGGTCACAAAAGAACTGGAATGTTCTAACGCATTTGTTAGGCGAGGAAAATGTTTACACCTATTACATTCACGACGAAAATCATAAACGCTCTGTTTTTGAATACTTGAAAGGTGCATTCTGGTTTCCGTTTGGTTACTTCTTTGGGCTAACACCACGGCGCGCAAACGAAATTGTGTCTTTGGCTAAAGATTATGACTATGTATTTGTTGACCGTAGCATTTTTGGAATTATAGCCCGTAAACTGAAAACAAGTGGCTATAAAGGCCGTGTAATATGTTTCTTCCATAACGTTGAGTATCTGTATTTTGAGGCAAAACTTACAAAAAAGCCATGGAGGTTCGCCGTTGTCCGTTGTGCCGACAAAAACGACCGTTGGTGCTGCCAGTATGCTGACCGTATAATAGCGTTGAACGACAGAGACCAATCAGTTATTAACTCTCGTTACGGGCGCGCGGCCGATGCACTGATTCCGGTCGCTTTTCGCGATAAGTATCAGAGAGTCAATTATACACAGGAAATGACTAGACAAAAGCCTGTCTGTATGTTTCTAGGGGCATATTTCGAGCCCAATTGTGAGGGCATTGAATGGTTTGCGGAGAATGTGTACCCTCACGTCGACATAAAAATGATGATTGTTGGCAAGGGAATGTGCAAGATACGAGAAAAATACCGCATCCCAGCTGATGTGGATGTAATAAGCGACGCCCCCGATTTGGTTCCTTATTTTGAGGAAGCCGATATTATGATTCTGCCTATTTTCAAAGGAAGCGGAATGAAGGTCAAAACTTGCGAGAGCCTTATGTACGGTAAGAACATTATTGCTACTGATGAGGCTTTTGAGGGGTATGTGCTTGATTATGACAAGGCTGGCGGCAAATGCAATACTGCTCAGGAATTTATTTCAGCCATTCAGTCATTCATTGATAATCCTCGCCCTAAGTTCAATAAGTATTGCCGCAATATTTTCCTCCAAAAATATTCAGAGGAAAGCGTGATAGAATCGTTCCGGAGAATACTTGAATTTTGAATAACACTCTGCCCGTTTTATTGTTGGCATTTCGTTCGTATTTGGCTTTGATTTATTTTGAAAACTAAATACTAAAATCTGCGAGATAGTGTTATTATTGCACTTGATGTATTGTAAAATGCCACATTGACGGCTGTTTTTGTATTGCTTTGTCAAGCAATAACTTACAGTAATGAAGTTGATGTGACGTTGCTTTTGTCGCCACTCCCGACAGTGGCGAAGCTGTGTGTATATGTGAGGTTTTAACCGAAAAAAGAGAAGAAAAGCGTAGGCTGAAATGGTGAACTGGTATGTGATGCGGACCAAACCGCGGCAGGAAAAGGCTGTCCGCACCGAGCTACAGTTGTTTGGTGTAGAGTTCTATCTGCCCACCATTACCGATTACCACTATTACGGCCACGGACGCAAGAAGAAGATTGAATCGCCGGTACTGCCATCGATGGTGTTTGTGCACGTTGAGGCTGATGACCGTTTTGCTGTAATAAACAACCTAAAGCATGAGGTTCGCTATTTGGTGGACCGCACCACCAACTCGAGTATGGTGGTGAGCGACAAGCAGATGCAAGATTTTATGCGTGTCTGCAACACACCCGAGGTCAAACTCGAATGTGTCGATTTCGCAATAGGCGACAAAGTGACCATCAACGGCGGGCAATTCGATGGCTTGCAGGGCGTTGTGAGTCGCAACAACGGCAGGAAACGCTTCATTATAGTGCTCGATGGCATTGCCAACATTGCAGTTGACCTGCCTGCCGAACAGCTTAAAATTGAATGACGAAAAAGTTGAGAAGTTAAGCTGTTTAGCTGTTGAAAAAACTTATGGCTAAACTACTTAAAACTTAAACCTAATAACTTACAACCTAACAGGATGTTTCAGAATACCAAAAACATAAAACCATTCGAGAAGAAGGTTTGGCTGTCGTCACCTACTATGCACGGCGACGAGCAGAAATGGGTTAACGATGCCTTTGTAAAAAACTGGATTACCACCGCAGGCGAGAATATAAACGAGGTTGAAAAGATTGTTGCAGAACGCATTGGTGTTAAATACGCGGTTGCTCTTTCGTGCGGAACTGCAGCGCTTCATTTGGCAACAAAACTTGCTGGTGAAAAACTCTACGGCCAGGCAAAACCCAACTGTGGAACGTTGCAAGGACATAAAGTCTTTTGCTCCGATATGACTTTTGATGCAACAATCAATCCAGTAGCATACGAGGATGGCGAGACTGTGTTTATTGATACAGAGCCTGATACGTGGAATATGTGCCCGAAAGCGCTTGAGAAGGCTTTTGAGATTTATCCCGAAGTCAAACTTGTTGTTGTGGCGCACCTTTATGGTATTCCTGGAAAGATTGATGAGATACGTGCGATTTGCAACTGCCACGGCGCACTTATTGTCGAGGATGCTGCCGAATCGTTTGGAGCCACATACAAAGGAAAAGAGACTGGTGCCTTTGGCGATTTTGGCGCAATCAGTTTCAATGGTAACAAAATAATCACAGGTTCGTCAGGCGGTATGTTCCTGACCGATAACAAAGCTGACGCCGACAAGGTGCGAAAATGGTCAACCCAATCGCGCGAGGCCGCACCGTGGTATCAGCACGAAGAGATTGGCTATAATTATCGTATGTCGAACATTATTGCTGGCATAGTTCGCGGCCAGATGAATTATCTCGACGAGCATATCGCGCAGAAACGAGCCATATACGAGCGTTATAAGAAAGGTTTTGAAGGACTGCCAGTTACAATGAATCCATTTGATTCGGTAAACAGTGTTCCGAATTATTGGCTCAGTTGTATGCTTATCAATACAGAAGCAATGTGCCGTCAGGTCCGCAGTGAGAACGAACCAATGTACATTTCAGAGAAAGGCAAAACCTGCCCGACGGAAATTCTTGAAACTTTGGCAAAATTCAATGCCGAGGGCCGTCCCATCTGGAAGCCGATGCATATGCAGCCCATCTACCGAATGAATCCGTTTGTGACAGCCAACGGCAGCGGCCGCGGCCAGTCGAATGCCTATATCGATTGTGGCGCAGCAAACGATGTCGGCGCCGACATTTTTGCGCGTGGCTTATGCCTGCCATCGGACAACAAGATGACGCCAGAGCAGCAAGATGTTATAATTGAGATTATCAGGAGTTGTTTTGAGTAGGATTTGTGAGGCGTAATTAGTAATCAGCATTGACAAAATGAGCGATTTAAGAGCAATATTATGTATGCTGATTTTGATGAGGCTGAAAACAGAACTTTCGCCTTTCGACAGACTTCGACTGCATAAATCAGCCTTGATGCTTAATGTGTTCAGCGGTCGTGATTGTTTCAATATTGAAGATGAAACGCGAGAATACTATCAAATAGTTGATAACCTTGCAGTCGAAATAAAAAAACTTCAAAAACAAAACGATACTGATACTGCGACAACACTGCAATCTCAACTTAATAATCAGGATTCGCGTATAATTGAAGCATATAAACGAAGCATACCATACGTGATTCAGAGTGCAGGTTTTGTGAACTCAATATCCGACAGCAATGAACTTGTATTAATATCAGCGATAATTGGTTGTATTCATCAAAACAATAGCGCTAATATCAACGATTTAGAAACATTATTAAAAAACGACAATGCTGCCTCCGAACCTTTCGACCGAAAAAGTATTCTATCGGCAGCTATCAATCTTGAGAAATCGGGTGTTTTAACAAAAACTGATGCTGGATATTGCTTGTCAGTGATTTTGAAGGATGTGTCGGGGTATGAGAGGTTGATATGAAGGAGGGTTCTTATATGAAAAACTTAAAAATATTTATTTCTGCAACTATGCTGAGTGTAAGTATAGTATTTGATTCATGCAACACCATATCCGACCAAGAATTTGAAGTTAAAGGCGTAAAATTCAAAATGATAGCCGTTGAAGGCGGCTCTTTTATGATGGGTGCTACACCTGGACAAGGTAATAATGCTCGAGAAAACGAAAAAACAGCGCGTAAGGTAACGGTTGATGATTTCCTAATAGGAGAAACAGAGGTTACCCAACAATTATGGTTTGCCGTTATGGAAAATAATCCATCCTATTTTAAATACCAAGATGGTAACTATCCAGTAGAGAATGTGTCGTGGTATGACGTGCAAGAGTTTATCAAGAAACTTAACGAAATAACAGGACAGCAATTTAGATTGCCATTTGAGGCTGAATGGGAGTATGCTGCACGTGGTGGCAAAAAATCTACAGATAAAAAGTATGCGGGAAGTGATGATATAGATGAAGTGGCGTGGTATGGCGATAATGCAGGAGAAAAAACTCATGCAGTAGCTACTAAAAAAGCTAATGAATTGGGAATATATGATATGACCGGAAATGTGTGGGAATGGTGTGAGGATGTCTTCGAAGATGATGAAGGTCAAATGATATGTATGCGAGGAGGATGTTATAGTAATAATCCAAATGCGCAAAAGTTAATTTATAGATATGTTTGTTCCATTAAAACTAAATACCGATTTGAAGGATTTCGATTAGTTTTAATTCGATAGAATAGCATTGTTAGATTCATTTTTTCTCAAGTGCCATAATTATGATATTTCCTATTATGTTTACTTATAATTCTTGTTATTTTAGCGAAGTTTGGTAATCATTTTTCATCCAACCACGTCCTGGGAAAAATGAGAAAAGATTCAAGCTCATTAAGTTTCGTACGATGAATAATAAAAGGTATAAAAAGGAAAAACTGGGTAGATGAAGTTCTATTAACAACATATGGCAAATTTATGAGAAGTACAAGTCCTGATGAACTACTAGAGTTGTTTAATATTCTGAAAGGTGATATGTCAATCGTAGAATTAAGATCTTTATTAGTCAAACATTTACCATATTACACTAAAGAAGATAGACATCGCCATTATGTTCATCCAGGATTAATAGGCTGGGTAACTAATCAAGAAATGCTATAACCACATGGATTTATAAGTTCTGATGCAGAACTTAGCAGATAAGTAATCAGGATTATAGATTACCACGCGAATTAAACTTAGTATAAATTGGTAGAAAAGAATGGAACATAAACCATACGGCCCATATGAAAAGTATGTTAAAAGACCGCAGGACTTTCTTTGCGCATTGTTAGCAATTATAGTCTTGTCACCCGTAATGATAGTAACAGCAATTTTTGTTCGAATCAAACTCGGGTCTCCTGTGCTCTTTACGCAAGAGCGTCCTGGAAAAGATGGAAACTTGTTTAAATTATATAAGTTTCGAACTATGACAGATGAACGTGATTCGGAGGGAAATCTTTTACCGGACAAAGAAAGATTACCAAAATTTGGTCAAAAACTCCGTTCAACTTCACTCGATGAGCTTCCAGAGCTATTTAATATGCTGAAAGGTGATATGTCTGTTGTCGGGCCAAGGCCATTACTAGTGAGATATCTTCCACGTTACAACGAACATCAGGCAAGGCGGCATGAAGTACGCCCTGGATTCACCGGATTGGCTCAGGTTCATGGCAGGAATGCAATTAGTTGGGATGGAAAATTTAATTGGGATGTCAAGTATGTTGACCATATTACTTTTTTAGGCGATTGGAAGATTATTTTCAAAACCATAGCTACCGTATTAAAACGAGAAGGAATCAGTGCTGCAGGAGAGGCAACAACAGGCGAGTTTATGGGTAATAATGAAACAGATAGGAAATAACAATGGATTGGTATAGACTTCTACATACTATTAAACTGTGCATGACAAGATCAGCAATTGCTAGAGCGAAGTATATAAGGAAACATAATATTTTTCATCATATGGGGAAAAACTGTATGGTTATGTTCCGGAAAATTCCGCTTTATCCACAGCTCATTTCATTTGGTGATAATGTTTGGATTGCTTCTAATGTTACCTTTGCTACTCATGATGTAATTCACCAAATGCTAAATAATTGTGTGAATGATTATGAGTTTCAAGAAAACATTGGTTGTATTGATATAGGGAATAATGTTTTTGTTGGAGCTAACACTGTAATTCTTTCTAATGTAAAAATAGGTTCTAATACGGTCATTGCTGCAGGTTCATATGTAAATAAAGACATAGAAGGAAATGGTGTATATGGGGGGGTACCCGCAAAGTATATAAGTTCATTTGAGTCTTTCATAGAAAAAAGAAAACAGTCGGAAACAATAAATATAAAGAAAGAAAAGGAAATGCTGTCTGACAAAACGATACAAGCATGTTGGGATAGATATAGGCGTTTAAAAGCCGAAAAGTAGTGGGTTTGAATAATAGAATTTAATGATTAGGAGAGACATAATGCTTAAAGGGAAAAATGCGATAGTTACAGGAGCTGGAAGCGGTATTGGACTTGCAACATTAAAACTGTTTGTTGAAAATGGGGCTAATGTGTGGGCTTTTATACACAAAACTAATATCGAATTACAAAATCAATTAGATAATCTTTCAAGAGAATACAATGTATGGATTAAAACAGTTGAATTCGATTTGATGGATGAGCAGTCAGTTAAGGCTTCGGTTAAACAAGTTATTTCGGAAGGTGAAAAAATCGATATTCTAGTTAATTGTGCGGGTATAGTTAATGTCAAATCATTGAGTTTGACGTCTTTGGATGAAATGCGCGAATCAATGATGGTAAACTTCTTTATGCCGTCTATAATCATGCAGATAGTTTCTCGAAAAATGATGCATCAAAAATGCGGAAATATTGTAAATATCATTTCCAGAGTAGCACCTGAGTTTAGATCAGGAGCTTATGCATATGGATCTAGTAAAATGGCGTTATTTTGGGGAACGAAAGCAGCTGCTAAGGAATTATCACAATATAATATTAGAGTTAATGGAGTTTCCCCTGGACTTACAGAAACAAAATCAGGTACAGGAAGACAGAAAGAAGGTGGAGTAGAAGCTTATGTTTCAGTTAACAATATAAAACGCCCGGCAAAGCCTGAGGAAATAGCGAATACTGTTTTATATCTTGTTTCAGACATGTCTTCTTATGTTTCCGGACAGATAATAAACTGTGATGGTGGGCGATACTAACATAAAATTTTAGAGAGGGAAATAATGGTACTTGCTATATTTGGAGCTAGCGGACAAGGTAAAGAAGTTCGAGAAATAGCTGATTATCAAAATGCCATCGAAAAACGATGGAGTGATATCGTTTTTATAGATGACAATAAACCCGAAGGCTCGTTTATGGGGCTTGAATTGATGCAATTAAATACCGCAATTGAGAGATATCAAGAAATTGAATTTGTGATTGCCGTAGGAGAACCAAAGACTAAAAAAGTAATATATGAGAGGCTACTCTCTTTGAACTGTGAGTTGGGAAGTGTTATTTCTCCTGATAGTCAAGTAAGCCCATATTGTAAATTAGGAAAAGGTCTAGTAATTAAACGAGGGGCAATTATTAGTGCGGATGCAAGAATAGGAGATAATACAACAATTCAATCGTATGCTTGCATAGGACATGATGCAATTATTGGGAATCACTGTCAAATATCGACACATGTTGATATTGGTGGTCAAACTGTAGTTGGTGATTGTGTATTTGTGGGATTAAATGCTCCTGTAAGAGAGTTGTTAAAAATAGGTGATAATGCGATAATATCTGCTGGGGCGGTTGTATTAAAAGATGTCGATTCTAATGTTACTGTTATGGGAAATCCAGCGCGCGTGATATCTCGAAATGGTGAAAATGACAAAGTGTTTCATTGATAGAGAAGAATGATGATGAATGAATTATCTTTGAGGGGCGGCAAACTTATAGGTCGAAAACATGCTCCCTATATCGTGGCAGAACTTAATTCCAGTCATAGTGGAAAAATTGAGACTGCGAAAGAGATGATTGACGCTGCCAAAGAATGTGGATGCGACTGTGTTAAATTTCAATCGTGGTCACCAGAGACACTATATTCGGACGAGTATTATAAAGATAATCCGATAGCTAAGCGATTTGTCCAAAAATTCTCGCTTAATTCTGAACAGCTAATGGAGTTGTGCTTATATTGTAAAAAGGTTGGAATCGATTTTTCATCTACACCATATTCAAATGAAGAAGTCGATTTCCTGGTAGAAAAAACAGATGCTCCATTTATTAAGATAGCCTCTATGGAAATCAATAATATACCATTTCTAAAGTATATTGCGGGGAAAGGCATTCCTATTGTATTATCTACAGGCATGTCGACAATAGATGAAATAAGAGAAGCCGTAAAGGCGATTGAGTCCACGGGTAACAAGAATCTATGTATACTTCACTGTGTTTCTGTTTATCCAGCATCTCCGCAAATAATTAATCTTAATAATTTAATAACACTTCAAGAAGAATTTCCGAATTATGTGATAGGATATTCGGATCATACTATTGGATATGAAGTCGCCTCTGCATCAATAGCGATGGGTGCTGTGCTTGTTGAAAAACATTTCACCCTTGATAACGGGAAAATGGGTATGGATAACAATATGGCCACGGAGCCAAAGGAGATGAAGAATCTTGTAGATGCGTGTCATAATGTGTTTAATGCAATGGGTTCAAAAGAGAGAATACTTCTTGATGGAGAAGAAGAACAGAGACTGAAGATGCGTCGAAGTCTTGTTACAACGAGAGATGTGCGTGCTGGTGAAAAACTTTTATATAGTGATATCGAGTTTAAGAGACCAGGTGATGGAATTACACCAGAGCATCTTGACGAAGTGGTAGGTATGACGGTAAATACAGATATTCCCAAAGGCTATCTAATTAGAAAAAAACATATAAATTAATAGGAGGATTTAACAATGACAAATCTTGAAAAGTACAATCAGGCATTCATGGAAACATTTGAGATTACTGAGGACAAGCTTGTAGGTTTGAAGTATCAGGATATTGAGGCATGGGATTCGGTTGGGCATATGAGTCTTATAGCCAAATTGGAAGAAGTATTTGACATCATGATGGACACGGATGATATCATTGATTTTAATTCTTATGAAAAAGGTAAGGAATTGCTTGCAAAAGCGGATTATGGAGTGAAAATCTAATGAGCAAAATTTGGAATTTACTTCAACATAAGGGAAAGATTGCGCTCATCGATGAGTTTGGCAATCAAATGACCTATGATGTACTGAATTCTGAAGCGTCTAATCTTTTCGAAAGAATTGGACGTCGCTGTTTAGTATTCTTATTGTGCAGGAATGAGATCGGGTCTGTTCTTGGCTATACTGCTTTCATCAATAATGGGATTGTTCCTGTTATGGTGAATAGCCACCTTGAAGAGACGCTTCTTCAGAACCTGCTGAATACGTATTGTCCAGAGTATTTATGGATCCCTAAAAATCAGGTTGAGCAGTTTGCAGGAATGAGTGTTGAGCAAGAGGCCTACAATTATGTTCTGCTAAAGACAGGTTATGAGAAAAAGTATCCTTTGTTCGATGAACTTGGACTTTTGATAACTACATCTGGTTCTACGGGTTCTCTAAAACTGGTGCGCCAATCTTATACGAATGTTCTCGATAACGCACAGTCGATTGTGCAGTATCTAAAACTCAATGATACGGAGAGACCGATAACCACATTGCCGATGAACTATGTATATGGTCTTTCTATCATCAATTCTCACTTCCTCGTTGGTGCAACATTACTCTTAACTGACAAAGGACTTATGCAGAAGGAGTTTTGGAGTTTCTTTAAGGAGCAAGAGGCTACATCTTTTGGTGGAGTCCCTTATACATATGAGATGCTCGATAAGTTGCGTTTCTATCGAATGAAATTACCAAGTCTCAGAACAATGACACAGGCTGGAGGTAAGATTACACCAGAACTTCATGAGAAGTTTGCGGTGTATGCTGCAGAGCAGGGCAAGAACTTTATAGTTATGTACGGTGCCGCTGAAGCAACGGCTCGTATGGGATATCTACCTCCTGAGAGAGCCGTAGAAAAAAGAGGCTCTATGGGTATTCCGATTCCAGGAGGAAAATTTTCACTGATCGGTGCTGAAGGACAAGAGGTTACTAAACCATTGACCACAGGAGAACTGGTCTACGAGGGTAAGAATGTAACACTAGGTTATGCAGAGAAGGGTGAAGACCTTTCTCATGGCGATGAACGTCATGGCATTCTGGAAACTGGTGACATGGCTCAGTTTGATGCAGATGGGTTTTACTATATTGTTGGGCGGAAGAATCGTTTTCTGAAAATATATGGTAATCGCGTAAATCTTGATGAGATTGACCGTATGATCAAAGGCGATTTTGAGATTGAGGTTGCAAGTGCAGGTGTGGACGATCACATGTATATTTTCATAACAGATGCAGAGAAAATGGACTCTGTACGTGATTTTGTCGTAGGAAAGACGAGACTTAATCCTGTTGCTTTCAAGGTAATTGTAATCGACGAAATACCCAAGAACGATTCAGGAAAGACACTTTATAAAGGATTGACTAAATATTATGAGTAAGCCACAGATGTTCTGCTTTACCTATGCTGGAGGAACTTCTGCTTTCTTTGATGGAATTGAAAAACATCTTCAAGAGCTTGAATTGGTAAAGATGGAATATGCTGGTCATGGAACAAGATACAAAGAGTCATTTTATCAGGATTTTGATGAGTTGGCGGATGATATGTTCCGATTGTTAAGAGAACGGTATTTGGGAAAGATGTATTCCCTCTTCGGATATAGCATGGGGACGATTACATTGGTTGAGGTGCTGAAAAGGATTATCGCTAATAATGATATGGAAGCTCCTTCCCATGTGTTTCTTGGAGCTCATGAACCACATCCAAAAGCAGAATTGATTGGTTTTACTGGTGACGAATTGGATGAATGGGTAAAGGACAGGACGATTAGATTTGGTGCAGTCCCAGATAAACTGCTTAACAATAAAAGCTTTTGGCGGTTGTATCTGCCAATCTATCGTGCGGATTATGGTATCATTGGCAAGTATAGCTTTGAAGCCTTGAAATTACAGACAGCTATCCCCTCGACCATTTTTTACTCAGAAATAGATACGCCGTTAGCAGAGATGACGCAATGGAAGAAGTATTTCATCGGAAAGTGTGATTTCTTTCAATATGATGGAACACACTTTTTCATCCAAAATCATCACGCAGAAATGGCAGATGTAATTAAGAATGTATGGGAGAACAGATAAATGAATTTTGAAGAGATATTAAACATCAATCCATATTGTTTGAATTTGGAAGAAAAAGAAAAACTTCTGACAGAGCGTCTTGTTGAGTTGACAAAGCTTCATCAAGAGAAATGCATTGAGTATAACAACATTCTTAAAAGTATAGATTTTGATGTGGAAAAGGTGAAATCCTATAAAGATTTGCCATTTCTTCCTGTGCGTCTTTTTAAAGAATTAGAACTGAAATCTGTGCCCAATGAAGAAGTGGTGAAGACTATGACATCTTCTGGTACTACGGGACAGGCTGTAAGCAAGATTTATCTCGATCGTACCACCTCATCAAACCAACAGAAAACAATGGTTAAGATTGTATCAGATTTCACTGGTTCTAGCCGGATGCCGATGATCATTATTGACTGCCCAAGTGTAGTTAAAAACAGGGCGATGTTCTCTGCTCGTGGTGCTGGTATCCTCGGCTTCTCCATCTTTGGAGCCAAGAAGATCTATGCGCTTGATGATGATATGAAACTTGATGTGGAAGGTATGAAGGAGTTCCTTGATAAGTTCCAAGGGCAGCAAATTCTTCTTTTTGGTTTCACCTTTATGATATGGCAGCATTTTTATAAGGAACTGCTCAGACTGAAGGAAGAAGGGATCACATTCGATCTATCTAAAGGTATTCTGATTCATGGTGGTGGTTGGAAGAAATTGATTTCTGAGGCAGTTAGTCACGATGAGTTCCATCAGAGGTTAAAGGTTGCATGTGGGTTGGAGCATATTCACGATTACTATGGAATGGTTGAGCAGACGGGCTGCATCTATATGGAATGTGAATGTGGTCACCTTCATGCCAGCAATTTCTCCGATGTGATAATACGTAGGCCGATTGATTTCTCAGAAGCAGATTTAGGAGAACCAGGAATTATTCAAGTGGTATCTACCATCCCTGAGTCTTATCCTGGACATAGCCTGCTCACTGAGGACGAGGGCGTGATTGAAGGTGTTGATGATTGTCCCTGCGGACGGAAGGGTAAGTACTTTAAGATTAATGGACGTCTTAAGAATGCAGAGATAAGGGGGTGCAGTGATACTTATGCAACTAAATTTTGATATGTTGAATAGAGTTACTTATCTGACGGGTTCCGCTGAACTTGCGGCACGGCTTCCGAACGTATCAGCTAGAAAACCTTTTGACGATAGTATAGTCGAGTTTCTGAACGATGTTTCAAGAAAACTCATGGGAAACCGTGCGGCAAAGGCTTACTCCGATGTGGTTACCTTTGCTTTCTGGATACGGAAAACCTCCGTTGTGAAATTAAAAGAACGTTTTGAAAAAGCGGATAACCATCTTCATGTAGGTAAGGGAGTAGTATTTCATATTGCTCCATCCAATGTTCCGGTAAACTTCGCTTATTCTTTAGTGGCAGGCCTTTTAAACGGGAATGCTAATGTTGTCCGTGTACCGAGCAAGGATTTTCCACAAGTTTCTATCATTGCCGAAGCATTTAATGATGTATTGAGTCAGAACGAAGCGATACGCCCTTACATACAGCTTGTCCGTTATGGTAGGGATAAAGTTATCAACGATTTGTTCTCATCGATAGCTGATGTACGGGTTGTATGGGGCGGTGATCAAACCATAGAAGAACTAAGGAAATCTCCTCTGCCGTCACGTTCCGGGGAGATTACATTTGCAGACCGTTATTCATTGGCAGTGATTGATAGTGATTCTTATCTTGAAATTGAGGATAAAGAGCGCGTTGCAGATGATTTTTACAATGACACATTCTTTTCTGACCAGAATGCTTGTACTAGTCCGAGAGTAGTTGTGTGGACTGGCAACAGAATAGATGAAGCAAAAAAAACTTTTTGGGAAGCAGAGCATGAACTAGTTGAGCAGAAGTATTCATTTCAGTCGATTCAAGGTGTAAACAAGCTCACAAGCAGCTATCTGATTGCGGTAGCAGAGCCCGGAGTAAAAGTGGAGGAGCACAAGGATAATCTTATTGTCAGGGTAAATGTTCCTAAGATTACGGATTGCCTCATGAATTACCGAGATAACAGCGGGTATTTCTATGAGTACGATTGCAAAGACATCCTGGAAATCAAAGATCTTTGCAATGATAAACGGTGCCAGACAATTGCCTATGTTGGAGATAGTCAGGTGGTCTTGCCGTTAATTAAGTCTGGTGTTAAGGGTATTGACCGAGTCGTACCAATGGGAAAAACAATGGATTTCGACTTAATTTGGGATGGCTATAATCTTCCTGCACTTTTAACCAGAACGGTAGTACTGGCATAGGGCGTAAGAAAGAGAGCGAAAGGATGGGCTCCAGATAGTATAGAGACTTTTGATGCAGTGGAGCGAATTCTCGAATCATTAAGGACATTGAAGGATAATTCGGCAAGACAGTATGCCATAACAAATAGAACAACTGCATCGAAATACAGCAACAAACAGAAGAAGATGATAACGATGAAGTATATTCTAACTTATGGAGAAAATCATGAACGATATGATTTGTTTAGAGATTTAAAATCTAGAGAAGACGTTCAGATGCAGGTTAGAAAAGAAAAAAAAGTGAATAATAAATTGATTAATCTTATTAAAAAAATTCACTTAAGCAGCACTATTTCAAGGAAAATCAATCTCCCATTCAAAAATATCTGGTTCAAAAAAGATGCTATCAGTTTTGAAGAGAATCAAGAATATTGTTTAATTATTGTGGATATGGCTTTGATTACTTTCAGCCAGAAAGAACTGAACAGTTTTGTCAACCAGCCCAAGGTAAGAACGGTACTTGTCCTTATTAATTCATATGATTCAGAGACTATGAAGGAGTTGGGAATCAAATCAAAAATACGGAAAACGAAATGGAATGACATTTATAGTTTTGATATGGATGACGTAAGGAAGCATAATTTCAAGCCACTAAGTTATTGTTATTACTCTTTACACGACATATCCAATGACCGAAAAGTGGTAGACAATGATGCGTATTATATAGGGGCATTAAAAGAAAGCAGAAAAAAAATAGTGTTTTCTGTCTTAGATAGGTTGCAAAGAAATAATGTCAATTTCGATTTTCACCTTATGAAATTGTGGAAAGATAGAGATAAATCATATCCATATGAGTCGAGTGTAGATTATTATACTGCCACAGAGAAAAAGATATCTTATGAGGAAGTTCTTAAAGGTTCAAGCCGTTCTAATGTTATCATTGAGATAGTCCAAGAAGATCAAGGAGGACCAACACTAAGATATTATGAAGCAGTAACATTAAATAGAAAGTTGTTAACAAATAATGCTAATATCAAACAATATCCCTTCTATAATTCAAACTATATGCGAGTATTTAAGGATGCGGATGATATCGATATCGGATGGCTCATGGACAGAGAAGAGGTAAACTATTGCTATAATGGCGAGTTTTCACCGAATAATATGTTAAAAACAGTATTAGAATAAAGAATTAATATGTATAGCGAGAAAACTGTTTGCGGCCATGTTAAATGTTGCAAGAATGAATTGAAGAGCCAATTCCATGCAGTTTGTCGCTATAGTGCATCAAGAATGTGAGGAACAAATATGTATACTGCTCAATTAGACTCACTAACCAATAAGAGAAAATGTGGAAAAATACCAATGCCATTTTTGACGGCATACTGTTTTTTTTATTTATTTCTCCCTCCAGTAGCTAGCATCAGTATTCTTAGTCTAATTACGGTTTTCAATGTTGTATTTATTATACTCCAATGTGTTAAAAGACAAAAAGTTATTTTAAAAAGGGAACTGCTGTGTGCGATTCTTGGATTTGGTATTCATATTATTCTTTTCTATATTTTTCAGGGAGCACATTATATATCAGATATATCTCATCAATTAGAAATTGCAGAATTCACTAAACAACATACATTGATAATAATCCATACTACTATTGCTTGTATATTTTTAGCGATGCTATGTAATTATTATGGTTTGACATTAAATCGTTTTCTTATAGCAATTGCTTTAGCAGGAATGATACAGCTTGTGCTTGTTCTTGTTTCGCTGCAATTCCCTTCAATTAGAATGATATTCGTTGATACAATTACAAAGAATGTAAGATCAGAAAGATTAGCGGAAGCAGTTAATAGATATTTATATCTTAGAAGCTATGGGTTTGCCAGCAACTTAATGGATGGATTTGGATATGTTACAGCTTTAATAATAGTATTATCTTTTTTAAAAGGTATTTCAGATAAAAATAAAAAATTGACAACGTTATCGCTTGTTATGATAATAATGCCTCTACTTAATACCAGAACAGGGTTGATACTTTCATTCATGGGTATTCTCATTATCATATTGACGCGGCTTAATTTACAAAATATGAGGAAGTATGTAAATGGAGCAATATTTGTTTTTTTGCTATTTATCTGTATATCACGATTTATTCCGGAACACACATTACAATGGGCGTCCAGGGGAATAACACAAACATTGGATTTATTATTTAAGGGGGATGGATCCGCGGGTGTATATACAGAGATTTTTCAAGCAGATTTACAATTTCCAGCTAATTTTCTTTTTGGCGCAGGCCTTGACCCTAATAAAATTGGAATTGCAGGAATAGATTCCGGATATGTTCAATGTATTTGGAGATATGGGTTATTAGGCACATTGGTTTTATTTAGTGCTATTATAAGTTATTTTTTGTTTTTTTGGAATAGAATACATGGAAAAACTGAAAGGACGATGCTGGTTTTATTGCCGATGTTACTATTTGTGTACTTGTTAAAAATAAGTGGTTTGGAGAATCCTGGTGGAAATTTTATCATATTTGGCACACCAATAGTCGCCTTTTGTTCATACAAAAACACAACAAGAGTATAGAAAGGAATAAACAATAACTTTTTGCTCCAGAGCATCATTAATGAGTAATTATGCAAACTAGTAAAAGTGAGCTGCCACTTGTTAGTATTATAACAGCTTCTTATCAGAGATTTGAAAGACTGTATGATACAATTAATTCAGTTGTGAATCAAGATTATCCTAACATTGAATATATCATAACTGACGATGGATCAGATTTTTTCCCGTTCGAAGATGTCCGTGCGTTTTTGAGAAAAAGAGCCAACTCCAACGTTCAATGGTTTATTGTCCAACATGAATTAAATATTGGAACTGTCAAAAATTTAAACAGTGCTTATAAGAAATCAAAAGGAAACTACGTTATCAATTTATCATGCGGAGACGTTTTTTTTGATAATAACATAGTATCTCGCATTGTCAACCGATTTATTACTACAAAGAGAGATGTTATAGTGACATCGAGGATGGTGTATCGCGGCTCATATACACCATTATATTTATTGCCACATTATGCAGAAAGGAAAGTAATCCAGAGATTTGATTCTAGTATTAAGCAGTATAGTGCTTTTATTACATCCGCATTTTATGATATGGCATCCGGAAGCGCGATGTGTTTTTCAAGGAGTATTTTGGAAAGGATCGGATATTTTGACGAGAGATACTTGCTATGGGAAGATGGACCATTTCTTGCAAAATACTTGATGATAGGAAAATTGGAATTTGCTTATGATATTATTTCAATATGGTATGAGAACGGAGGAGTTTCTTCTGCAAGGAAGTTTAAGAATAAACACCCAAAACTGCAAGAAGATGAATTGTTGTTTGCTAGAGATGAAAAACTGGAACATCTTGACAGTTTATCATTAGTAAACAGAAGAAGATTGTATCGTATAAATAAAAGACTATTTGCAAGGAGCAAGAAACAAAAAGTCGCAATAGACATTGTTTATTTTCCAGAGACGTTATTCTATATCTATTATGTCATAAAAAGAAAATACTATAAGAAAAGAGACGTATCAATAATCAAAAAAATTATCTGTGATAATAATCTTGGAAAATGAAAATCCCATTTGTAACATTTCTCCCGATGGAGAAAGAACTAAATAGTGACATTCGTGAAGCATTTGACCGTGTGTTCACACGCTCTTGGTATATCGAAGGTGAAGAGGATGAGGCGTTTGAAAGGGCGTTTGCAGAGTATTGTGGAGTTAAATACTGTGTGGGTGTAGGAAATGGCTTGGATGCTCTTATGCTTGCTTTGAAAGCACTCGGAATAGGTGAAGGAGATGAAGTCATAGTTCCATCAAACACATATATTGCCACGGCTCTAGCTGTTACATATGTTGGAGCAACACCTGTTTTTGTCGAGCCAGATATCAGAACGTTCAATATTAACCCAGAGCTGATAGATGCGGCAGTGAATGAACACACTAAAGCCATCATGCCCGTCCATCTTTATGGTCAAGCCTGCGATATGGATTTGATAATGAGCATAGCGAATAAACATGGACTTAAGGTTGTAGAAGACTGTGCTCAGGCTCATGGCGCAACTTATAAGGGAAAGAAGGTCGGCACATTCGGCGACGCAGCAGGATTCAGTTTCTATCCAGGCAAGAACCTTGGCGCTCTTGGTGATGCTGGTGCTACTGTGACTAATAATAAAGAGTTGGCTGATAAGATTCGTGCCTTGGGTAACTACGGATCCGATTATAAGTATCACCATATATACAAAGGTAATAACAGCAGACTTGATGAACTTCAGGCTGCGTTCTTAGTCGCAAAGCTTCCTCATCTTGATAAGATGAATGTGGAACGCAGACGGATTGCTCAGTTGTATACGGAAGGCATCAGAAACCCAAAGGTGATTACACCGTTTGTCCCAGACTATTCAGTCCCTGTATGGCATATCTATGGCATTCGTTGCAAAGAAAGAGATGCTCTTGAAAAGCATCTGAATGATAAAGGTATCGGAACGAACAAGCATTATCCTATTCCAATTCATTTGCAGGATTGCTACAAGGATATGAATATTCCAAAGGGTGCGCTTCCTATCGCAGAGGAGATCAGTGCAACAGAACTAAGTATTCCGATGTATTTTGGAATGACTGACGAAGAAATACAGTACGTAATCGATTCGATTAATGAGTTTTAATGAGAGACGTTTGTCATGTATTTACGAGAGTTGAGAATTGAAGACGCACCTTTAATGCTTGCATGGATGCACGACGAGAGTGTGGTAGGAAAGCTTCGTGGAAACTTTGCCAGTAAAACAATTGAAGATTGTAAGTCGTTCATAGCATCAAGCATATCTGAAACGAATATTCATTTGGCTATTGCATCTGATACTGATGAATATATGGGAACGGTGAGTCTCAAGAACATTAAAGATGGAAATGCTGAGTTTGCAATAACAGTTCGGAAAGAAGCTATGAGTAAGGGCTACTCATGGTTCGGAATGGAAGCTATTATTGATAAGGCATTTAATGAGCTAAATCTTGATAGTGTTTATTGGTGTGTTTCAAGAGAGAATGAACGTGCTATTCGTTTCTATGATAAGCACAATTTTCATGAAGTGATTGATATTCCAGAGGAATTGTTGGAAAGATACAAAGGCATTGATAACCTTAAGTGGTATTCAGTACTCAAAGGCGATGAGATTAAAGTTCCAGAAAACGTTGCAGGGTGTAAGGTTATTCATATCAAGACTATCCCAACGGTTGATGCAGGTGAACTCTCATTCTTTGAAGCCACACACGAAGTGTCGTTTGAAATCAAACGTATATACTATATTTCTAAAGTGCCAGAAGGCGTTAGACGTGGATTTCATGCTCACAAGGAACTGAAACAGCTTTTGTTCTGCCCATATGGACGGATACAGTTGATTCTTGAGAACAAAAATGGAAGAGAAGAGATTGAACTTTCGGACCCGAGCATCGGAGTTGTGATTGACCAGTGTACTTGGAGAGAGATGTTGTGGTTACAAAAGGACTCGGTTCTCTGCGTTGCAGCATCGGATTTCTATAAGCCTGATGATTATATAAGAAATTATGACGAGTTTAAAAAAATAGAGAGAAAAAATGATAAATAGTATAATAAACAAATATTTAGATAGAAAAGATACTTCAGATTTATCTTGGAGAATTATTCTTAATTTTCGTTCATACTGCTATCGTTTGATTACGCGACAGCCGAATTATATAAAAGCAAATTTAGAATTAAACAATATATATAAAGGTAAGAGATGCTTTATTTTAGGTAATGGGCCATCGCTTAATCAGTTAGATTTTAGAATGTTAAAAGATGAATATGTCTTTACTGTTAATATGCTTATGGAACATGAAAAATTTAGTGAATTGAATTCAAATTTTCATGTGATGGTAGATGACGCTATTTTCCGATCAAATGACAATAGTGGATTGGAAAAAGATTATTATCTTAATAAGATAAAGAAACTATATCAATATAGGGATTTGATATTGTTTGTTCCGTATAGAAATGCAAATGAAATAAAAAAAAAAGGTATTGATAAGAATATTAATGTAAGGTATTTACATGGGTATAATCATTATAAAAGTATAGGCCGTATTCAAATAGATAAAATTATGCCTGCGTTTAATAAAGTAATACAGTATGCTATAGCGATAGCTATATATATGGGATTTGATGAAATCAATCTCTTGGGCTGTGAAGAAACAGGCATTTTGCCGTTCATAAATTTAATTATGACTGGAGAAACAAATGATGACCATTGTTATAAAGATACAGATGACGAAAAAAAAAGCTGGGGGAAATGGATATTGGCAGAAGGTATCAGTCATTTGTTTGAAGATCAAGCGATGGTATTTAGAAGATATGAATTGATTTCAGATTATTGTAATAAAAATAAAATTATTCTTCAAAATTTGACCCCTAATACATTAATTGATAGTGTAAACAAAATGCAACTGGAAAAGGTCTTGAGAGGAAATATAAATGAGAACAAATAAAGTACTAAAAGCAACAATATGGTATACGCTAAGTAGCTTTATTCTAAAGGGAATAGGATTTTTAACAACACCTGTCTTTTCACGAATACTATCAATCGAGGAATATGGAATAGTTAATAATTTTAATGCATGGCTTGCCATAGTAACTGTAATTGGTTCTCTATGCTTGTCTGCATCTTTGATTAGAGCCAGATTTGATTATGAAAATGAATTAAACTCGTATGTGAAAACAAATCTCTTTTTGGGCTCGAGTGTCACATTATTACTAACTGTTCTATTATTGTCAAATTCATTTTGGTCCGAACTGTTCGTTTTAGATAAAAAATGCATTGTCATTATGTGTATTACCACGTTGGTTCATCCTGCATATGATATGTTTATCCAAATTGAACAATTTAGATACAAGTATAAGATAGTAGCTTTATTAAGTATAGTACTTGCGGTATCCAACGTATTATTTTCTTTTCTCTTTATTTGGATTCTTGAAGATAATGCGTTAGCTAGAATAATAGGTGGGCAAATACCTTCAATAGTGATTGCGGTTATTCTGTATGGACATTTTATCAGAAAAGGAGGGGGGGGAAAACTACAGTATATTAAGTATTCTATCCCCATGTGCATACCATTCATATTTCATATGTTATCAGCTACTATTTTAAATAGTTCAGACAGAACCATGATTACTAAAATATGCAGTGCAAATGATACGGCATACTATAGTATGGCGTATAATGTTGCATTTATTGTTAGTGCTATATGGACGGCGATGAATACGGCCTTTTCACCATGGTTAGGTGAAAGACTTAATAATAAAGATTATGAAGAAATAAAAAAGCATTCTAAACCTTATGTAAGTATTTTTGTTTTGATATCTATATGTTTTATGCTTTTTGCACCAGAGATTTTATATGTACTAGGAGGTGAAAAGTATATTGGCGCTAAATACGTAATCCCACCAGTAATTCAGGGGTGTATTTTTGTGTTTTTGTATAGTCTCTATGTTAATATAGAACAATATGAAAAGAAAACATTAGGTATGGCTATATGCACGGCTTTGACTGCTGCAACGAATGTACTTTTAAATAGCATTTTTATTCCCCAATATGGCTATATAGCTGCGGCCTATACAACAATGTGTTGTTATTTTATTTTGTTAATTTTGCATTATATTTTGGTATTTCGCTTAAGAATGCATCATTGTTATAGCACAAAATTTATTATTATGATGGTTGTGGTTTCTGGTGTATTTTCGGTTTTGTCGCTATTGTTATATGAATTTACCAATGCAAGAATTATAGTGTTAGTTATTCTTGGAGGAAGTTCGATGTTTTTCCTTTATAAGAACAAAGAAAGGTTAATGGGAGTTTTACGTAGTCGGTCATAATCAATTTAAATTTGCCATCCCCACCTTTGACAAAGGGGTGAAAGGTGTACGGAGGAGTAATGCATAATTAGAACCTTGTAATTAGTAATTATCAAAATGTTCAATCTTTCCAAATTCATTTCTGATAGCGTAACGTTTCGCAGTCAAAGTATGTTTTTGCCTGATATTGAGGCTAATAAAGATGCTTTGAGCCGTGAAATCAAGGACAAAAAAGTTTGCGTTATCGGCGGTGCGGGTTCTATCGGGTCGTCTTTCATAAAGGCGGTGCTGAGGTTTGAACCCAAGAGTATGGTCGTTGTCGATTTGAATGAAAACGGCTTGGCGGAACTTGTCAGGGACGTGCGTTCTACGAAGGGGCTGTTTTGTCCCGACGAATTTAGGTGTTACACTCTGAATTTTGCCGACCCGATTTTTGAGAGGATTTTCAGAGAAGAAAAAGGTTTTGATATTGTCGCCAATTTTTCGGCACACAAGCACGTCAGAAGCGAAAAAGACAAATACTCCGTTCAGGCTCTCATCGAAAACAACGACATCAAGGCTAAGAAACTGATGGATTTGCTTTGCGTGTATCCGCCGAAACATTTTTTCTGCGTGTCCACCGACAAGGCTGCAAACCCCGTCAACATTATGGGCGCAAGCAAACGAATTATGGAAGATTTGGTGATGGCGTACAACGTTCATTTCAAGGTAACTACGGCAAGGTTTGCCAACGTCGCTTTCTCCAATGGTTCGTTGCCCGACGGTTGGATTCACCGTTTGCAAAAGAAACAGCCTCTCGCCGCGCCAAACGACGTAAAAAGATATTTCGTTTCGCCCGAAGAAAGCGGTCAAATATGTATGTTGGCGTGCATTCTTGGCAAAGGTGGGGAAGTGTTCTTCCCAAAACTCGGCGAAGACCAAATGCTGACTTTCTCGTCGGTTTGCGATGACTTCGTAAAGGCACAAGGCTTTCAAAAGATTGAATGTCAGAATGATAACGCCGCCAAGGAATATGCCGACCAAATGTCATACGATTCCGACAAATACCCTGTTGTATATTTCAAAAGCGACACCACTGGCGAAAAGGCTTACGAGGAATTTTATGTTCCGGGCGAAAAAATCAATATGCAGAGGTTTTCGGCACTCGGCGTCGTTGAGGAAACCACACGTCGTCCAATGAATGAAGTTGACAGTTTCTTCACAGAATTAGAAAACATTTTCAGCAAACCCGATTTTACCAAAGGTCAGGTTGTTGACGCAATAAAAGGTTTTATTCCCAATTTCCAACACGAGGAAAAGGGTAAGAACCTCGACCAAAAAATGTAAAAATGGAATTCAAAATAATAACTGACTTTATCCGCGAATGGTATGGCGGCGGCGACTTCATCCCGCTGTCGGTGCCGGTGTTTGCGGGTAACGAGAAAAAATATCTCAACGAATGTATCGACACTACTTTTGTGTCGAGCGTAGGCAAGTTCGTTGACAGATTTGAAGAAGACATTGCAAGGTTTACGGGCTGCAAAAGGGCGGTTGTCTGCGTGAGCGGCACTAATGCGCTGCACATTTCGCTGATGTTGGCGGGCGTGGAGCGCGGCGACGAGGTTTTGACACAAGCCCTGACTTTCATTGCTACCTGCAACGCTTTGAGTTACATCGGTGCTGTTCCCGTCTTCATTGATGTTGACAGGGATACAATGGGACTTTCGCCGGCGGCAGTAAGAAATTGGCTCGAAAAGAACGCTGAAATCAAAGACAATCAATGTTTTAACAAGAATACACAGCGTCGCGTAAAAGCGTGTGTCCCGATGCACACTTTCGGACATCCCGTCCATTTGGACGAATTGGTGGCTGTATGCAACGAATATCATATTGAACTCGTTGAAGATGCCGCCGAGAGTATTGGAAGTCTTTACAAGGGCAAACACACAGGCACATTCGGCAAGATAGGGGCGTTGAGTTTCAATGGCAACAAGACCATCACTACTGGCGGCGGCGGAATGATGCTTTTCAATGACGAAAAACTCGGTGCGTATGCCAAGCACATCACCACGCAGGCAAAAATTCCGCACCGTTGGGAGTTCCGACACGACCACATCGGCTACAATTACCGTATGCCAAACATCAATGCCGCCCTCGGTTGCGCACAATTGGAGAATATTGACAAATACATCGAAAGCAAACGTCAGACCGCAGCGGCGTACAAGGAATTTTTCAAGAATGTTCCCGACGTGGAGTTTTTCAGTGAACCCGACGGTTGCCGCAGCAATTATTGGCTCAACGCAATAATCCTGAAAGACAAGGATATGCAGCAAGAGTTCCTGCAATTCAGCAACGACAACGGTATAATGACCCGCCCGATTTGGGAGTTGATGAACCGTCTGCCGATGTTTGAAAACTGCGAAAACGACGGCTTGGAGAATACGATTTATTTCGCCGACAGGGTTGTGAACATACCGAGCAGTGTGAAGATATGAGAATATAATGGCATAGAGAATACGAATAATTGCAGACAAGAGAGGCTTAACCAAGCTAGATTCGTCATATAAATAAAAAATGCGATTAGTATTTAATAAAACAGGATACGATACATTTATAGACTTTTTGAAAGCCTATGCAATTATATGCGTGGTAATTGCACATTGCTTTCCGTCTTCATTATGGAACTATTGCTTGTTTCAAGTATGGGCCGATATGCAAGTGCCAATGTTTATTCTAATACAAGTATTTCATGCATATAAGAGAGGAACAAAACCTACAATAAAATGGACACCTTTATTGAAAAGGATTGTGGTGCCTTTTGTAATAATTCAAATTATTATATTATTGTATAGGCTTTGGTTTTCTGGTCAATCAGCATATGATGTGTTAATCAGCAGTGTTGTGTATGGAGGTTATGGCCCTGGTTCTTATTATTTTTGGATATACATACAAGTGGCGATTATCCTTGTGTTAATGTATCCTTTGGTTCAAAAGCTTACACGAAGACAGCTGACATGGCTGTTCCTTTTCTTTAGTGTCGGGTGTGAGTGTTGTTTTTCTTTAATTAATCTGCCGGATGTCTTATATAGATTGTTGGCAATTAGATATTTATTTTTAATTCCATTAGCTTTAATTTGGGTTAATGAAGGAGTAATACTAAATGTTAGAAATGTTTTGCTATCAATATTAAGTATTATAGCTGTAGTTTTTTTTAGTTTTTGGAAGGTGGATTTAGAACCTTTGTTTTATAATTCAGGATGGGCGACTCATAGATGGATTTGTTATTTCTACCTTCCAACTTTGTTAACGTATGCTCTTTGGTATGTTTATAGAAGTATTAACAAGAGTAAACTGTCTTTTTTTATAGAAAAAATTGCCAAAAGTTCTTATGAAATATATTTGATACAAATGATGGTCTTTGTTATGCTTCCTATATATCGTTTATCTTTTATTCATTCAGGCGTGTTTAGACTCATTTCTTGGATGATGTTGATGTTCGTTTTAAGTATTATAGGTGGTATTGTGATGCATAATGTCTTACAAAAACTATTAGGCGAAAAACAAAAATGAAACATCTCATCCTCATTGGTGGCGGCGGACATTGCAAGTCTGTAATAGATGTTGCAGAAAGTGCTGGATATACTATATTGGGAATTTTGGACAAGCCAGAATTGGTTGGCACACGGGTGTTAGATTATAAAGTTATTGGTGTAGATGATGATATTCCACAGTATGTGGATAAGGCGGAGTTTGTGATTACAGTAGGGCAAATCAAGTCATCAACTTTGCGTCATAAACTTGCACAATTAGTACAAAATGTAGGAGGAAAATTGGCAACTATCATTGCTTCCGATGCCTATGTAAGCAAATACGCAACCATAGGTGAAGGAACAGTGGTTATGCATAAAGCTTTTGTAAATGCTGGGGCTTGTGTCGGTAGTAATTGTATAATAAATACTTTGGCAAATATCGAGCACGATGTGAAGATTGGCGATTTCTGTCACGTTTCGACAGGAACGATGGTAAACGGTGAATGTGACGTGGGGAATAATTGCTTTATTGGTAGTCAATCAGTACTGTCTAATTGCATTACAATAAATGATGACATTATTGTTGGGGCTGGTTCTTTTGTGAGAAAATCAATCAAGGTCAAAGGATTATATTCTGGCAATCCTGCCATTTTGAAAATTAAAGAGAAATGAAGCACGTTTTGATAATTGCAGAGGCAGGTGTCAATCACAATGGGTCAATCGAAATTGCCAAGCAATTGATAGACAAAGCCGTTGAAGCAGGTGTCGATATTATTAAGTTTCAGACTTTTAAATCAGAAAAATTGGTTTCAAAGTCCGCAAAACAAGCCGATTACCAAAAGAAAAATCTTAATAATTCTGACAATGACAGTCAATTGTCAATGCTTAAAAAGTTGGAGTTGTCAGATTCCGACCACAATCAATTAATTGAATATTGCAACAAAAAAAATATCAAGTTCTTCTCCACGGCTTTTGACTTTGAAAGCATTGATTATCTTCATTCAATAAATATCGGACTTTGGAAAATTCCCTCTGGCGAAATCACAAACTATCCGTATCTGAAAAAGATTGCACAGTTTGGCGAGCCGGTGATACTTTCGACGGGAATGTGCGAAATTGAAGATATCAGCGCGGCGTTGAAGGTGTTGATGGACAACGGATTGAGCAAGGACAAAATATCAATATTGCATTGCAATACAGAATATCCTACACCGTTCAAGGATGTCAACCTTTTGGCAATGAACGAGTTGAAAGAGCGTTTTGGAGTGCGTGTTGGTTATTCCGACCACACAAACGGCATCGAAGTTCCGATTGCGGCGGTGGCGTTGGGCGCAGAAATCATCGAAAAACATTTCACCCTCGACCGAAATATGGAGGGACCCGACCACAAGGCGTCGCTCGAACCGCACGAACTCAAAGCAATGGTTTCGGCAATCAGAAACATTGAACTTGCTCTCGGCTCCGGGCATAAGACAGTTTCGGAATCGGAGCGCAAAAACATCGCAATCGCCCGCAAAAGCATTGTTGCCGCTTCAAACATCAAGCAAGGCGACATTTTCACCACCGAAAACCTCACCGTAAAACGTCCCAGCGACGGCATTTCGCCGATGCGTTGGGAGGAGGTTTTGGGACAGAAGGCAAAACGCGATTTCGCAACAGACGAACTCATCGAATTATGAAACGCAGAATCTGTTTTTTTACAGGAACACGCGCAGAATACGGCATTATGAGCCGCCTGATGCAGATGGTGAAGGCGTCGCAAGATTTGGAGATTCAAATAGTTGCCACCAATATGCACCTCTCGCCAGAGTTCGGATTGACATACAAGGAGATAGAGGCGGACGGTTTTGCAATCAACAAGAAAGTGGAGATGCTTCTCTCGTCCGACACCGCTAACGGCACGTTGAAATCTATGGGATTGGCGACGATTGGTTTCGCCGACGCCTTGGAGGATTTGAAACCTGATTTGGCTGTGATTCTTGGCGACCGCTATGAGATGTTGGCGGCGGCGCAGTCGTGCCTGATTTACAAAATACCGGTGGCGCACCTTTACGGCGGCGAAATCACCGAGGGCGCATACGACGATTCGATACGCCACGCAATCACCAAAATGAGTTGCCTGCATTTCACAAGCACCGAAGAATACCGCAAACGCATTATTCAAATGGGCGAACAGCCTGACAGAGTGTTTTATGTGGGTTCGCTTGGCGTTGACAATATAAGGAACGAAGCCGCAATGCCGCTCTTAGAACTCGAACAAAGTTTGGATTTCAGCCTTGGCAAAAAGTTTTTGCTGATAACATTCCACCCCGTCACGATGGAAAATTCCACGGCGGCGGTTCAGTGCGACTACTTGTTGAAGGCGTTGGAGGAAATCAACGATGAATATCAGTTGCTGTTTACGCTGCCAAATTCCGATACCGACGGCCGGATAATTGTTGCAAAAGTGAAAGATTATGTCAACAAACACGCTGGCAAGGCGTTGGCAGTAACCTCGTTAGGCAAAAAACGCTATTATTCGGCGTTGAGATATGCCACGGCAGTAATCGGCAATTCGTCGAGCGGATTGGTGGAGGCACCGTCGTTTGGGATTCCGACATTGAACATCGGCGACCGTCAGAAAGGACGCGCCCGAGGCGAAAGCGTTGTTGATGTAGCGGCAACATTCGAGGACATAAAGTCAGGACTGCAAAAAGCATTGTCAAATGATTTCAGACACGCAGCCGCCACCGCCAAAAATCCATACGAAAAGGCAGACACATTGCAAAACATATTCGACGTCATTGCAAAATATCCGTTGGATAATCTTGTGAAAAAACATTTTTACGATATATGAATACACTTGTAATCATACCTGCAAGGGGCGGCAGCAAAGGTATTCCCAGAAAAAACATTAAGTTGTTTGATGGGAAGCCGCTGATTTATTATACGATAGATTGTGCCCGAGCAATATGTTCAGACGTTGATATTTGTGTGTCGACAGATGATGCAGAGATTATCTCTGTTGTTGAACAATACGGGCTTCAAGTACCTTTTGTGCGCCCTGCAGAATTGGCAACAGATGCTGCGGGCACTTACGAAGTGTTACTTCACGCACTCGATTTCTATGAGAAAAAAGGTGTTTATTATGATAGAGTTGTTCTTTTACAAAACACATCTCCGTTCCGTACACCACAACAGGTGAAAGAAGCATTAGAACTTTATAGGAAAGATGTTGACATGGTTGTCTCTGTTAAGGAATGTGCAGCTAACCCTTATTATTGTGTTTTCGAAGAAAATCGAGAAGGATTTCTGAATATTTGCAAAGGTGATGGCAATATCTTTAGAAGGCAAGATGCACCAAAAGTGTATGAATATAATGGAGCCATTTATGTAATGAACGCTTCAGTATTGAAAACAACTCATATGCACAAAATGCAAAAAAGGATAAAATATGTAATGGATGATTTGTCGTCCTTCGATTTAGATACAATGTGGGATTGGAAAATGGCAGAAATGATAACGAGAGAAAAAAAATAGTTATAAATACAAATCTTTAATATTTTATTGTATGAAGTATTGCAAAAAGTGTTGTATGCCGGATACACGACCCGGTATCAAGTTTGATGAAGAAGGCGTATGTTCCGCATGTCGCAGTTATGAACATCGAGCAAAAGTAGACTGGAATGCTCGTTGGAAGGAGTTTGAAACTATTTGTGCCAAATATCGCGGAATGAATGGACCCAATGGTTATGATTGTATGATTGCAGTCAGTGGCGGTAAGGATTCTCATTTCCAAACTTACTTGATGAAAGAAGTTATGCACATGAATCCACTTTTGGTTTCTGCCGCGGATAACTTTCCTATGACGGAAGCAGGTAAACATAATATTAAAAATATTTCAGAAGCTTTTGGTTGTGATTTGGTAATTCTTAATCCGAATATTAAGGCACAAAAAAAGGTTATGAAATATACTTTTGAAAAATATGGAAAACCGACATATTTTGTAGATCGTTATATTTATACATATCCTCTCTGGATGGCATTGAAATTTAATACACCCCTGTTAGTTTATGGTGAAAATGTGGGCTGGGAATATGGTGGTGTAGATGGTATTGAAACATATTCCGCACGAGATCAGATTAATAATGGCGTTGGAAGCGGTATTCCAGATGAAGAGATTATTGAGGCTTGTGGCATTAGTAAGAAAGATCTTAATTTTTTCGCCCCCCCTTCACAAGAGGAACTCGCCAAACTAGATCCTATCTACATAAGTTATTTTACACCATGGAATAGTTTCAAGAACTACGAACTTGCAAAGAAATTTGGTTTCCATGACCTGACTCACGAATGGATTCGAACACATCATGTGGAACAATTTGATCAGGTTGATACACCGGCATATTTGGTACATTCATGGTTAAAGTATCCAAAATTTGGACATGCATCTGCTACAGACTATGCGTCTCGTATGGTAAGATATGGTATGATATCGCGTGAAGAAGGATTCAAACTTATTGATGCGCATGATGGTAATCTTGATCCACGTTCTGTTCGTGAGTTTTGTGAGTTCCTAGGTTATTCAGAACGTGAATTTTGGAAGATAATGGACAATCTTTATAATACAGACTTGTTTGAAAAGAACTCATTGGATAAATGGGTTCTTAAAAAAGTCGAAAGATAATCTGAATGGTAATTCAAACACATATAATCCATCAAGATAAGACACTTCTGAAAGCGTTAATGCAAATTAACGCTATTCAAGAAGGTCCTATGGTACTTTTTGTCGTTGATGACAATAATTGTATGGTTGGAACTCTTACAGATGGAGATTCAAGACGGGCGTTGATTGCCGGTGCTTCCGTCAACGATAAGACAGAAAAAGTAATGCACCGACAATTCAAGTATATGTCATTAAATGATATTGACAATGTAGAGAAAATCAAGCGGCAAAAAGAGTTGCAAATGAAACTCGTTCCTGTTCTTGATGATAATATGCACATTGTAGATATCATTGACCTCTATAAATATAAAACAAGACTACCGATTGATGCAGTATTGATGGCTGGAGGTAAGGGAGAAAGACTTCGTCCTCTTACAGAAAAAACTCCGAAGCCGTTACTCCCTGTAGGAGATAAATCTATAATCGACCATAACATTGACCGTCTGATTTCATATGGAATCAAGCATATATCTGTTACAGTCAATTATTTGAAAGAACAGATTGAGGAGCATTTTTCCGCTCCCCGCGACAGTATTAAGGTCAATTGTTTCCGAGAGCCAAAATTCCTTGGCACGATAGGTTCTGTGAAATTTGTGGATACATTCTATAACGACACCATTTTGGTAATGAACAGTGATCTATTCACTAATATTGATTATGAGGATTTTTATCTTCATTTTAAGTCGAACGACGCAGAAATGTCAGTTGCTGCTGTGCCGTACAATATATCAATACCATACGGCATTTTGGATTTGGAAGGACGCGACATCAAAGGTCTGTTGGAAAAGCCGCAATACAATTATTACGCCAACGCTGGCATATACCTCATCAAACGCCGTGCGTTGAATGAGATTCCTGATAATCAGTTTTTTAATGCGACGGATTTGATAGAAAAGTTGATTTTGGACGATAAAAAGGTTATCCGTTATCCGCTAAACGGCACGTGGATAGATATTGGTAATCCTCAGGAGTATCAGAAGGCGAAGGATTTGGTGAGACATTTGTAAATGTTGGAATTATACAATTTTATTTGTTAACGGGTTAAACTAAATTATAGATAAGCATGAGCAGAAAGTAATGGTTAGTATGCTGAAAAGAGTTTATTTAGGTTGTCCATGCAGAATAAAAAATCAAAACATATTGAAAAAATAATGCCTCTTTGTATGGCATTATTTTTTTGCCGCACAGTGTTTATAGGCTATAAGTATTTGTTTTTTCTAACACTTGTACCGTGTTTCTTGTACACGATGTATATGTTGTTTAAACAAGGTGTTGTAAGACCTCATAATAAGATGATGTTGTTGCCTTCGTTGGTGCTCTTGTTGTTTTTTATACATTTTTCGCCATTAAGCAATGTTGTAAAAGAAAGCGTGAACATTGTATTTATGGTATATTTTATACTATTCTCAAAATTATATTATGCCGATGATAAATCTGATGCATTTTTGAAATGGATTGTGAGGCTTATAGTTTTTGCTGGTTGCATTGCAATTATACGCTTCGTGTTATCAATGGTAGGAATATCATTATCGTTTTATAACGTGTTTTTTGAAGGTGATGGTTTCCCGTTGGTTAGGGATAATAATTTCTATTCGTCGCTTTTTATTGTAGTTCTAGTTTTGTCGGCATGGTTATTTCAGCAACGTAAAATTCAAAAAGTTTCGGTTTTTATTATTGTATTAATATCAATTATCAATATTGGTGCAAGTATTTCTCGTCGAGCATATGTCTTGTATGTTTCTCTTGTTTTGATTTTGTTGGTAATAATCACAGTGTTAAAAAAAAGTGAATATAGAAAGGTCTTTCTTTATAATAGTTCATTATTGCTAGTATTTGTAATAGGTTTGTTTGCCGCTTCGGCGTTTTTTGAATACCTCCCAGATATGCCGATTAATTTAAAAAACAGGTATTACAAATTGCATACGTTTCTAGATAGAGAAGAATCGTTTCCGGAATTCAATATAAAACAGTGTGGAAAGTATTATTCCAAACAAGTTATGACCGATACTAACAATCTGTTCTTTAATGGTGATTTACAAAGGCATGGACTTGATGCTTGGAGACCGATTAGAACTGATTATGATTGCCTTTATTTTGGATTAATTCAAGATGAATGTGGAAACAATGTTATCCGAATTTCAAGGGGGTGCTCTAATGGTTATTGGCAAGTGTATTATAAAGGTCGTCCAATTGTTTATCATAATAATGTGACATATAAGATATCATTTGTTTATAGAGTTTTAGAAGGTCCGTCAAATCCTTTTTTTGTAGGTTGGATGGTATATGAAGGTGATGGCTATAAGCGTAATTTGCCTAAAATGATAGAACCGATTGACAGTATTTGGTATAGATGTTCGGTATCTTATAAATTTCAAGAAGAACAAATGAATCCAATTTGTTTTTTGAATGCATTACAAGCCGGCTCCACGATTGAAGTAAAAGATATCTGTATGACTTGTGATGACACTACCGGCCTTCCTCGTTATGTCGACCAACTGCCCGATAGTGTGATTCACAAATATTATTCGAAGGATTCGATAAACTATTTTACAGCCCCCCGCACAGCCCGCTGGCGATACGCTCTTGAACTTTGGCAAACACGCTACACCACGCAACAAAAGATTTTTGGTCAGGGATTCAAGTATTTGGAATGGTATGGAGAAAAGTTCTATAATAATCCCAATCGCCATGATTTTCCTCACAATCCAATTATTTCGTCATTTCTTTATTCGGGAATTATTGGCGGAGTGGTGTATGTTATCTTCTTGATAATGAGTTTGTGGCTCTATTGGAAGCGGCGCAAGGAGTTGGGCATCTTTTTCATAATGTATCTGTGTTGCATGTTCTTCAGTATGTTCAGCGGCAGCAGCCATTTCAGTTTCCCGTTGTTTGCATTCTTGTCGTTCTTGCCGTTTGTGGAGGTGAAGGAGAAAGTTGAGCCAAACGCTAGCAGTCATGCCTCAGCAACTTGCAATTGCGATTAATCAATCCCCGAATACCCAATAAATGACCAAAAGAGAAATAGGTGAACTTGGTGAGAATACTGCTGCCAATCTTTTGATTGAAAAAGGCTACAAAATACTGGAGCGCAATTATCGTGTTGGTCATCTTGAAGTGGATATTATTGCTCAAAAAGATGATACCATAGCATTTGTTGAGGTGAAAACACGTTCGGTTGGTTTTATCGTGTCGCCAAGTGAGGCCGTTAGCATTAGGAAGCAGAGTCTAATTATTAAAGCTGCCGATGGCTATGTTTGTCAATTTAATCGGCAAGAGAACGCTCGTTTCGATATAATAAATGTCCTTCACGATAATGGTAACGTTGTAAGTGTCGAGCACTTGGAGGACGCGTACTTACCGAGTGTCAGAACGTATTGAACACGTTGTTCTTGTGAAAATAAGCACAATAAGTGCTTATAAGCAAATCGCCTTCTTCCCAAAATTCCCCAAGCGATAGCATTCCTTTCTTTTAATGCTTGTGGTAGTTGCGAGTCTGTTCGAATTTAGGCTCGTAAGTTAGAGTTATCCCCAATTTTTTGAATGTTGATTCATCAACAGAGCTGACCATTACGGAAGCGTGAGCTGTGGAGCCTTTCAGCTTTGGCAATTGCTGCATTGCTCTTTCCGCCAGCTCGTTATGTGCGGCTGACGATGACAACGCAATCAGAATCTCGTCGGTGTGCAGACGCGGGTTCGAACTTCCCAAGTATTCGGTTTTCAACGTTTGAATAGGCTCTATTGCAAGTCTCGATACGAGGTTAAACGACTGGTCGATGTTGCCAAGTTCCTTCAAGGCATTCAGTAATGCTGCAGAGAGTGGACCGAGCAGGTCGGTTGTCTTGCCGGTAACAATGGTGCCGTTGGGTAACTCAATGGCTGCAGCGGGGCGTCCGCCAGTGGCTGCCTCTTTTTTGAGTGCCGCGTCAACAACCTTATAATCAGTTGGCTTTATGTGCGCTTGATACAACAGCGATTCTAGTTTCGTCAGGTTGTCTTTGCTCTCTCCGTAGCGTTTGCGGTCGCAAAGGCATTTGTAGTAACGGCGGATAATCTCGTGTTTCGAGGCCTCTTTGCAGACATCGTCATCAACAATGCAGTAGCCGGCCATATTCACGCCCATATCTGTAGGACTCTTGTACGGACTTTTCCCGTAAATCATTTCAAACGTGGCGTTTAGAACCGAAAACGCTTCCACGTCGCGGTTGTAGTTGACTGTAGTTTCGCCATAGGCCTCAAAGTGGAACGAGTCGATAATGTTGACGTCGTTAAGGTCGGCGGTGGCAGCCTCGTAAGCAAGATTGACAGGATGTTTCAATGGAATGTTCCAAATAGGGAACGTCTCAAATTTGGCGTATCCGGCGTTGATGCCGCGTTTGTGCTCGTGGTAAAGCTGCGACAGGCATGTGGCCAGTTTGCCGCTGCCGGGACCAGGAGCAGTCACCACAATAAGCGGGCGGCTTGTCTGGATATATTCGTTGCGGCCGTAGCCCTCATCAGAAACAATCAGTCCTATGTTATTTGGGTATCCTTCAATGACATAGTGGTGATATGATGCAATACCGAGCGATTTTAGTTTGTTTTCGAAGCGGATAGCTGAGTGTTGTTTGTTGAATTTTGTCAGACAGACGCTGCCGACAAACAATCCAACACTGTTGAATTCGTCAATCAGGCGCAAAACATCCTCGTCATAGGTTATTCCGTAGTCGGCCCGTATCTTGTTGGCTTCAATGTCTTCGGAATTAATGGCGATGACAATTTCAATCTTGTCTTTCAGCTTCAAAAGCATCTGCATTTTTGAGTCGGGCTGGAAGCCAGGAAGCACACGCGATGCGTGGTAGTCGTCGAAGAGTTTTCCACCAATCTCCAGATATAGTTTGTCGCCAAATTCCTTTATGCGCTCCTCAATGTGCGCCGACTGCATGCTCAGATATTTGTCGTTGTCAAAACCGATTTTTGCGCTCATATCAATCAAATGTTATTTTTTCGGCTTGTAAAGTTAAAAACACAATTAATATCGAACTCGATAAGCGGGAATAAAAATGCGCAATTTGTTCACCGTTTGCCGAGTTAATCAATGATTATTCTCGCAGGGGCAAGGAGCGTAGCCTTTATAGTGTTTTTTTTGTGTCGCGCACGATGCCAATAGTAGGCATATTATTAATAATGAATATGTTGCGATTCTTATTCTGTTCGGTTTCATCTCTTCTGATTTTCTTCGAAATATAAGCAAAAATCGTGCAGTCCGCACTCGGAGCAATGTGGTTTCCGTGCGGTGCAAACATAACGACCGTGCAGTATAAGCCAGTGGTGGGCTATTGGTAGCAGTTCCGGGGCTATGTGGCTCACAAGTTGTTGCTCTGTGTCAATGGGGCGTTTTGCATTGCTAGTCAGGCCGATGCGTGCCGCCACACGGAACACATGTGTATCAACGGCCAAAGCTGGTTTGTTGAAAATAACCGACAGAATCACGTTTGCGGTTTTTCGGCCAACGCCGGGAAGTTGCTGTAATTGTTCAATGTCGTCGGGAACAATGCCGTTGAATTTCTCTGTCAGCATTTTTGCCATTCCCCACAAATGGCTCGCCTTGTTGTTCGGGAACGAGCAACTCTTTATCAACTCGAAAATGTCCTCAACCGAGCCTTGAGCCATAGTCTGCGCGTCGGGATAGCGGGTAAATAGGGCTGGTGTTATCATATTTACACGCTTGTCGGTGCATTGGGCTGAAAGAATTACGGCCACCAGCAACTCAAATGCGTTGGAGTAGTGGAGCTCGGTTTCAGCAGTTGGCATATTGGCCTTGAACCAGCTTATAACGTTGTCGTATCGTTCTTCAAGTTTCATAGGCATATGGTTAGGCGAATTCGCTTAGTTCAATCCAACGGTCAGTTTTCTCGTCAAGAAGGCGCGAAATCTCATCGAAGCGGGCCGACAGTTCGGTTATCCGCTTGGCGTCGCTCTCACCGCCCGACAGTGCGGCTTCAATCTCACTTTTCTCGGTCTCAAGTTGCTCAATATCAGCCTCAAGTTGCTCAAATTCCTTCTTTTCTTTGAAGGTCATTCGGCGTTTGGCTTCGGGGCGTTCCTTGGTTTTCTGCGGCTGTTCGGGCTTTGCGGCGGCCACTTCGGCTTTGGTTTGTTGGCTCTTCCACTCGCGGTACTGCGTGTAGTTGCCAGGGAAGTCTTTCACTTTTCCATTTCCCTCAAACACAAACAAATGGTCAACAACCTTGTCCATAAAAAAACGGTCGTGCGACACAATCAGCACGCAGCCGTCATATTTCGACAGAAAATCTTCTAAGACATTGAGTGTCACAATGTCGAGGTCATTTGTTGGCTCGTCCAAAATCAGAAAATTGGGGTTCCGCATAAGCACCGTCATTAAGTAGAGGCGCTTGCGCTCGCCGCCGCTCAGCTTGCTCACGTAGGCGTAGTGCATTGAGTGCGGAAACAGAAAATAGTTCAGAAATTGAGTGGGCGAGAGGCGCAGACCGTCGCCAACGGCAATGTCCTCGGCCACGTCCTGAATCACCTCAATAACACGCTTGTTGGGGTCGAAACGCACTTCTTCCTGACGGTAATAGCCCATTTTTATGGTCGTCCCGATTTCGATTCGGCCGCGGTCACAGGGTTCGTTGCCTGTGATGATGTTCAGCAGCGTCGTTTTGCCGATGCCGTTTTGGCCCACCACGCCAATCTTCTCGCCGCGTCGGAATTGGTATGTGAAATCGTCGAGCAGCACCTTGTCACCAAAACGCTTGTCGATGCTGAACAAATCGATGATTTTAGTGCCTAACCGTGAGCCTTTTATGTCGATTTGCATCGACTCGCTCTTGGTGCTTTTGAAGGCCGTGGCCTTGATGTCTTCGAACGCGTCGATGCGGTATTTGGCCTTGGTTCCGCGTGCCTGCGGCATTCGCCGAATCCATTCAAGTTCTTTCTTGTAGAGTTGCAGAGCCTTCTCTATCTCGCTGTTCTGGTTATAGATGCGTTCCTCGCGTTTGGACAGGAAATAGGAGTAGTTGCCTCGGTATTTGAATATCTGTTTGTCGTCGATTTCGTAGATGATGTCGCACACGCGGTCGAGAAAGTAACGGTCGTGCGTTACCATTATCAGCGTCTGTTTCGATGAGTTCAAGAACGCTTCGAGCCACTCTATCATATTGAGGTCCAAGTGGTTGGTCGGCTCGTCAAGAATCAGAATGTCGGGCTCGTCAATCAGTGTTTTGGCAAGCGCCAGACGCTTTTTCTGTCCGCCCGACAGTTGCCCGACTTTCTGTTCAAAGTTGTTGATATTCAGTTGTGAGACAATCTGCTTGATGCGCGATTCGTAGTTCCACGCTTTGGCGGCGTCCATTGCGCTTGTGGCGTTGGCAAGGCGTTCGGCGTTATTGTCAAGGCAGGCTAATTCGTACTCTTTGATGATTTGCAGTGTGGTGTCTGATGTTTCGAAAACTTCCTCAAGCACAGTGAGTTCTGTGTTCAGTTGAGGGTCTTGCTCAAGGTATCCAATCCGCAGGTCGTTGCGGACTGTCACGCTGCCGCTGTCGGGTGTGTCGGCGCCTGCCAGAATGCGTAGCAGCGATGTTTTTCCCGCGCCGTTGTTGGCCACTATAGCCACACGCTGCTCTTTCTCAACACTTAGGCTGATGTTGGTGTAGAGCACGTTGTCGCCATACGATTTTGTAATGCCTTCAGCTTGCAGGTAGTTCATTGGGTGAGCGGCAGCGGTTAGCCGAGTATCTCTTTCACTTTGTCAACCACTTCGTTGAGGCGCAGTGGCTTCTCAAAGAAGAAATTGGCTCCCATACCCATAACTCGTTCTTTTTCAGTCCTGTCGTTATAGGCGCTGACAACCAGAACCGGAATCTGTGCTGTCTCAGGGTTGTTTTTCACAGCCTCAAGCACTTCCTGCCCCGACATTCCGGGCATCATCAAGTCGAGTAAGATAATGGATATCTTCTTCTTCTTTAATATTTTAAGTGCGTCTTTACCAGTGAAAGCCACTTCAGTTGTAAACCCGTTTTTCTCCAAGACGGTTTGCAGCAGTAGGTTGTTTGTTGAAGAGTCGTCAACCAACAGAATAGCGGATTTTTCGTCTTTCATAACTGTCTTTTTACTGATTATCTGATTGCGGCAACTGTCGCCATATACGTTTACAAATATAATTCAGTTTGTCAATTTGTATATCATTTGTCACTCCTTTTTCTGCAAAAATCAATTTTATGCCGAAATGTGTTTTTTTTTCAGAAAAGTATGCTTACTTTCACACAATTGCTTTTTTAGAAAAATATTTATAATTTGGCTCAACTAAAAAAATGATATATGTTACTCAGTAAGGAACAATTTTCGCCTTGGTTCGATTATCTGACTGATGACCAATGGAAACTGGTTGTCAGTAACACTGTACACTTGAATTACAACAAGGCCGAAACTATCTGTAAACAAGGCGCTTTCGCTTCAAATCTCTACTTTGTGGAGAACGGAATGATGAAATCGTACAAGGAGTATAAAGATGAGAATCTTATAATGCGTTTTGTCAGGCCGGGCGAGATAATTGGCCTTTCGTCGCTATATAACAAAGGAACATATCATTTCACGGTTGCAAGCCTCGGGCAGTCGTCGGTGATGTCAATCAATGCCGATGTGGTGAAGAAACTCATCCGCGAGAACCAGAATTTTGCCGAGAAGGTTATTGCACAACTCAACCAGGAGACTGGCGATAGCCTTGAACGTATCATCAGCTTGACACAGAAGCAGTTGAATGGTCGAATTGCCGATGCTATATTGTATTTTGCAGAGGAAGTCTATCATGCTGACGAGTTCAACATGCAGCTTACTCGCCGCGATATTGCTGATTTCTGCGGAATGTCAACCGAGAGCGCTATCAGAATTCTGAAAGAGCTTCACAACGATAAAATTGTCAATATTGAAGGCAAAAACTTTAAGATTGTCAGCAAACAATTGCTTGAAAATCTAAGCGAATTCGGCTAAAACAGGCTGTTCCGACTGATTGACAAACGGTTAAAAGCCCTTGACAAATATTGTGTCAGATTTCAAATTTTTATTCTAAAAGATATAATTTTGTGGTTTGATAATGGCAGGTTCTACTTGCCGCAAATGTGTAATTTCAAATTGGTGAAATGAATATTAAAACACTGAAATTGTCATTAGCCTTGTTGCTTATGCTCCCGATATTTAGCTTCGGGCAAACCAACGATTATTCGATGCGTAAATGTTTTGGTTATCAGCGCGATAGCTGCAGCCGAAGCGAAAATGTATATTATAAGATGACTGACGAGTCGCGCAGTGCGCTGTTTGTCAAAGGCCAGACTTCGCGTGTTAGAATAAACATCTACAATGGCCGCGACTACCGCGTGTCGTTCTGCCACGACCGTGTTTTGGGCGAAGGCATCATAATGCGTATTATCGATGCTGAAAACGAAAATACCCTGTACGACAATTCGGAAGACAATTTTGCCACAGAGTTTGAATTTACAGTTACACAGACGCGCGAGGTTTTTGTCGAGATAGAGGTACCCGGTAACAGCGCTCTTGCCGATGCCGAAAACAACTCTGATTTGATATTTGTCCGCAAAGACACGGAAATGGGTTGCGTCGGTATTCTTGTCGAGCACATGATTACGCCACCTAAAGGTTTCTGATGTTACGTGTCGGGCTATCGGTTTTGTGTATTGTTGCGGCTTTGAGCTTATCCGCACAAAACTGTTTCGATTTCCATAGAACAAACTGCTGCCCGCTTCAGGATAATCCTTATGTGCATTACGCAGTAAGCAGTAAATCAACAAGTTTTGCTCTTAAACCAGGCGATAGTCGTTGCATTCTCTTCGAGATTTTCAGCGGCAAGGATTACCGCATGACTCTTTGTTCCGATTCGCTTTACAGTGGTATTGTGTCGTTCCAGATTCGCGACGACAATAGTGTACTGTATGACAATTCTGATGAGGATTTCAATACTTTTCTTGAGTTTTCGTGCCGCAAGACAACCCATGTCGAATTAATCATATCGGCACCCAACCGCAGCGATGTCGCGCCCGAAACCAAAGGCTGCATCGGATTGCTCATCGAGGAGGCCATAACACCTGTGCTCGGTTTCTGAAAAATCCTTCAGTCCTTCAATTAATCAATTATTCAGTCAGTAAATTTAGTGGCTGAACACGTAGCTCACAATGTTGGCGCCCATGCGCAGAGCTTCAAGGTGTTTTTCGAGCGGGTCGTTGTGGACGCTGGTGTCCTCCCAGCCGTCGCCTAAGTCACACTCGTGTGTGTAGAAGCAGACAAGCCGCCCGTCGACAAAAATGCCGAATCCCTGCGGAGGCTGGTTGTCGTGTTCGTGGATTTTGGGCAGACCGTTATCGAACTGATATGCAGTGTGGTAGATGTCGTGGCTGAAAGGCAGCTCGATAAAATCCTTGTCGGGGAATACCTTGTGCATCTCGCGGCGCACATACTGGTCGATGCCGTAGTTGTCGTCGATGTGGAGGAATCCGCCGGCCATTAGATATTTGCGCAGGTTCTGCACATCGGAATCCGAAAAAATGATGTTGCCGTGGCCGGTTAGGTGGATGAGCGGATAGTTGAATATGTCGTGGCTGCCGACATCCACTGTGGCTGGCTCCGGATTAATGCTGGTGCCGATGTTTTTGTTGCAGAACTCAATCAGGTTTGGCAGCGATGTGGGGTTGGCGTACCAGTCGCCGCCGCCGTTGTATTTGAGCAAAGCTATGCGGACAGGTTGCGCGCTAAGGCTGAAAACCAGCAGAATAAATGCTATAGAGGCGAGCAGTCGTTTCATTCTTGTTTCATCAGGTTGATTGTGTGGCAGGCAGCTATTCCGGCCGTTTCGGTGCGGAGGCGGTATGGCCCCAGGTGGACGCATTGGTAGCCGTTTTGCATGGCCAGCTCAACCTCCTCGGGTGAGAAGTCGCCCTCCGGCCCAATCAGAACGGTGTATTCGCTACCGGTTCCGACCATTGATTTCAGCGACACCTTGTCCGATTCAATGCAGTGTGCAATAAGCTTTTGCCCGGTGCGCGGTTCGCTCACAAATTTCTTGAACGGAGTGGGAGGGTTGAGCACTGGCTTGTATGCCTTGACCGATTGTTTCATGGCCGACAGTATGATTTTTTCAAGTCTGTCGGTGTTGACGGATGTGCGCTCGGAGCGTTGGCAGATGAGCGGTGTAATTGCGTCGATGCCCATTTCGACAGCTTTCTCGACAAACCACTCGGAGCGGTCGATGTTTTTTGTCGGTGCTAATGCTATATGTATCTTATAGTTGCGCTGGCCGTAATTTTCGGTTTTCTTTTTTATGGCTATGGTGCAGCGTTTTGGGTTGGCGTCTTCAATTTCGGCCTCATAGTAGCCGCCGCTGCCGTCAATCAGCGTCACGCAGTCGCCGTTGGCAAGCCGCAGCACCCTTACGCAATGCTTCGATTCCTCCTCCGACAAGGTGCATTTTCCGTCAGTAATCAATGGTGTGTAGAAAATGTGCATCGCTTTTTTTTCGCAAATAAACGCAAAATTATCCTTTGGTCAAGCGTCTATCGGCAAATTGCTATTTTTGCGGATATGGTTAGAATTGGTCTGTTATCGGATACGCACGCATGCTTCGATGAGCGGATGCGGCTTTTTCTTGAGCCCGTTGACCAGGTTTGGCATGCCGGTGACATTGGTAATATTCAACTTCTTGATGATTTACAGCAATTTAAACCGACCACGGCCGTCTATGGCAATATCGACGGGGCGCAAGTTCGTCAGGTTGTGCCTGAGGTGCAATTGTTTCAGGTTGAGCAGGTTAAAGTGCTGATGACGCACATTGGCGGTTATCCGGGACATTACGAACCCAAGGTGCGCGGTCTGCTTCAGGCAGAGCGTCCGCAATTATTTGTCAGCGGCCATTCTCATATTCTTAAAGTAATGTACGACAAGCAGATGCAATGCCTGAATCTGAATCCGGGAGCCGCCGGAATCTACGGTTTTCACAAGAAGCGCACAATGTTGCGTTTCACTATTGACGGCAGCAACATCCGCGACCTCGAAATATGGGAGAAGGATAAATCATGAGGTCGATAATAGCTTGCATATCAGTTTGTTTTGCTTTATGCGCAGGCTCCGCTTCGGCACAGACCGACAGCTGTAGGGCAGTGCCTAAAATTGAGTTTGTTAGTGTAGCAGGTCGCATACAGGCTCATCACGAGGAGATGAAACCCATGTGCGACAAGCCGTTTTTTGCTGGCGAGCTGCGGTTTGGCGCACAGACCACAGGTAGCAACTATTGGCAACAGAAGCTGAAATATCCGTTTATGGGTGTCGGCTTCTATGCTTCGGAGTTTCAGAAGAAAGAGATTGGGCACCCGCTGGCGGTGTTCGGATTTATGGAGATTCCGGCCTACCGGGGTAGCAAATCGGTAGTCTCGACAAGCTGGAGCCTCGGACTGTCGTTCCATTTTAATGAGTTCGATTCTGTTGCCAACCCCGATAATCTTGCCATTGGCAGCGATTTGAACGCTTTTGTCGGCTTCTCGGCCCGCTACAAATATCAGCTTACCGAACGTTGGGAACTTGGCGGCGGATTGTCGTTCCACCACTTTTCGAACGGTGGAATGAAAATGCCGAATTGGGGAATGAATATGCTGAGCGTCAATATTATAGCTTCGTATCTTCCTTCAAAAAGAAAGTTGGAGTTTCATAAGCTTGCCACTCCAGAAATCACCAAGCGTTATGAGTTCAATGTTATGTGCGCTACCGGAATCTGCGAGACGAAAAACAAGGGAAGATTCTATAACACAACACTTTCCATGGCGCTATCGCGGCGGATGAGCTACACTCGCACCTTGGGGCTTGGTTTGGATGTTTTCTATAATGGTTATGTGAAAGAGAAATATCCTAAGGATAAGCCGGTTCCGCTCAAATATCTGACAACGCCGGCAGTTTTTGCAAACTCCGATTTGATAGCCGGCCGCCTGCGCATCAATGTTGGGCTGGGCTTCTACGTGGCGCACGTTAATGAGTATTCGCTGCCTTTTTACGAGCGCGCCGGAGTGCGTTTCTATCCGCAGAAAAATATTTTTGCCAATGTCTCGATTAAGGCCAACGGCGGTCGTGCCGAGTTTATCGAGTGGGGGATAGGTGTTACTTTGTGACGGCTTTATACCGCTGTGTGCCAATTATTTGCGACCGTGCTTTCGGTTGATGTCCTTGCGGTTTTTGAAAGGCTTTTTACGCTCCTTATCCTTCTTTTTCTTTTTGACCGGTGCGTCGTTGCTTTTCTTCTTTTTCTTGTTCCGATGTTCCTCAAAATCAGGGTCGAAGGCCGAAAAGTCGTAGCCGTGGCTTTTCTTACGCTGCTCGCGGTTCTCGTTAAAGAAGTCGAAGTTGAAATCGTCGAGTGTCTTGCCGGTAAATTTCTTCTTTTCGATTTTGATTTTCGGCTCGTCGTTTTCGTCACGTTGCTTGCGGCGCTCGCCTTTGCCTTTCTTGCGGTTTTCGCCGTCGGTTGATGCGGCTGTGTTCACCTCAACCGGCTCGTTGTCGTAAGTGGTTGTAGCCATTGCGTTCAGCACCTTTTGCACGGCGTCGTTTTCAATCTCGAAGAACGAGAAGTTGCGCTGCAGGTCGATGCGGCCAATGTCGATGCTCTTGTCGCGTGTGGCGTCGTTGATGAGGCCGAGCAGGCGCGGAACCGACAGTCCCCGCTTGGTGCCCACGTTGATGAACAGACGGGTGTAGTCTTCGTCGTTGCGGCGTTTGCGCTCTTTGCGCTCCTTGGGTTCGCCGTCGTCGCCTTTCTCTTTTTTGCCCGGTTCAACGTTCAGGTCGCGGGCCGATTTGTAATACTCAATAAACCGGTTGAACTCCACTGATACAAAGCGTTTTATGAGTTCGTCTTTGTCGAGCCACGACAACTTTTTGATAGCCTGCGGCAGATATGCGGCAATCTCCTCCTCGTTCACCTCAACGCGCTCAATCTTGTCGAGCAGGGTGTAGAGCCGTTTCTCGCAAATCTCGGCGCCGTTGGGCACTTTTTTCAGTTCGAACGGTTTGCCCACAAGTTTCTCAAGATTCTTGATTTTGCGGGTTTCGCGCGTGTGGACAATGGTTATCGACACGCCCGATTTTCCGGCTCGGCCTGTTCGTCCGCTGCGGTGGATATACACTTCGGGGTCGTCGGGCAGGTTGTAGTTGATAACGTGTGTCAGGTCGTTGACATCGAGTCCGCGGGCGGCCACATCGGTAGCGATGAGCAGCTGCAGCGATTTGTTGCGGAAGCGGTTCATCACAGCGTCGCGCTGGGCTTGGGCAAGGTCGCCATGCAGGGCGTCGGCGTTGTAGCCGTCCTGAATCAGTTTGTCGGCAACCTCCTTGGTCTCGGTGCGGGTGCGGCAGAAGACAATGCCGTAGATGTTAGGGTTGATGTCGGCCAGTCGTTTGAGCGCCAGATAGCGGTCGGCGGCCTTCACTATATAATATTCGTGGCGCACGTTTTCGGCTCCCGAGTTGCGTTTGCCCACTTCAATCTCAACAGGATTGTGCATGTAGTTCATAGCAATGTCGCGCACGCCGTCGGGCATAGTGGCCGAGAACAGCAAAGTCTGGCGGCTGTTGGGCGTGGTGCTCAGAATGTCATCGAGGCTATCTTTGAAGCCCATGTCGAGCATCTCGTCGGCCTCGTCAAGCACAAGCCATTTGATATGCTCAACCTTCAGCGCGCCGCGGTTTATCATGTCGAGCACGCGGCCCGGAGTGCCCACCACAATGTGCGCTCCGCTGCGCAGCTGCTTTATTTGCGGCATGATGCCGGCTCCGCCGTAAACGGCTGTAATTGCCAGTCCGTCAATATATTTGGCAAATTTTGTGATATCGTTGGTTATCTGCAAACAGAGCTCGCGGGTGGGGCAGAGTATGAGCACCTGAACCTCGTCGGCCTGCGTGTCGAGCATCTGCAAAATGGGCAGGCCGAATCCGGCTGTTTTTCCGGTTCCGGTTTGCGCCAAGGCGATAACATCGTCGGTTGAACTGATGATTGCCGGTATTGTCTTTTCTTGAATAGGTGTCGGATTTTCAAATCCTAACTCGCTTATAGCCTTGATAATATTGCTGTTAAGGCCGAAATCGGTAAATGTGCTCATTACTTGAATTTTGAGCCGCGAAATTAATCAAAAGTTTTGAGAAAAAATTTTATATCAGACATTTAACAGCTGTTGATAAGATTTTGCCCGTTTTCCCGCCATTCGGCTTCATTTTTTTATCGCCGTATCCGCAAATAATCTAAATTTGCCGTGCTCAAGCCTAAAAACAAACAGATAGTAATTTAATAATTCTATTAAACAATAATTGTTATGCCTATGAAAAACAAAATGCTAAAATTAATTCCGGCAATTGCCCTGCTTGCTTGCACGGCGCATTGCCAAGCGCAGACAACCATAGCCACAGCTGGTGGCGAGGCTGGCACTGTGAGCTTCACTGTTGGGCAGACTTTTGTGGCACCAGCATCGTCTGATGCCGGAAGCGTGGCTCCGGGAGTGCAGCAAGCCTACGAGATTTCTATTGTAAATGGTATCGAAAACACGCAAATCAACCTTGAGGCCGAGGTTTATCCTAACCCGACAGCCGATTGGCTAACACTGAGTGTTGTTGACACCGATGCAGCCGCTCTGCATTACACACTGACCGATGCCAACGGCCGAACCATAGCCGCCGCCGACATTGTCGAGCCGCAAACCGCTATCGACATGGGGCGCTATGCGCAGGGCGTTTATATGCTGCGTGTTGATGACGGCAACAAGGCGTTGAAAACGTTCAGGATTGTGAAACGATAACGAAGACGATAACTAAAACTATAATTATAACAATTAAATAATTAATAACTAACAATTTAAATAATTAAAATCATGCGAAAAATTACAACAATCGTTGCTGCCCTGCTATTATCGGTGGCAACATTTGCCCAAGCCCCGCAGGGCTTCAGTTATCAGGCTGTTGTGCGTGACGCGCAGAACGCCTTAGTTGCCAACCAGACGGTTGACGTAACTCTGACTTTGAAAGCCGAAATAAAAGGTTTGCCGGTGCAGACCTACACCGAGAAACACAGCGCCAAAACTAACGCCAACGGTCTTTTGACACTTGTTGTCGGCCAAGGCGAGAGCAGCCAGAAATTCTCTGACTTCAAATGGAACCTGCCTGAGGCTATCTACAACCTCGAAACTGTAACACCATATGGCACCGGCACAGCTCAGTTGCTCAGCGTGCCCTACGCTCTCTATGCCGAGCAGGCTGGCGAAATCGACTATGTGAAATTGCTCAGCAGTCTGAAAGCGAGCGATTTGAGCACCATTCTTGGTTTGGCTGATTATCTGAAACAAGCCGATATTCAGGAATTGCTTTCTACTTACGCACTTAAAACCGAAATTCCGACAACTGTAAATCTGAGCGGTTATGCCACTAAAGACACACTCAACAACTTTGCGCTTAAAAGCAGTGTGGCAAACGATTATGTTACCAAGGAGACTTTCGAAAATTATGTTTTGAGCGGTGGAAGTACTGAATCGGTTGACCTTACCGTTTATGCAAAAACAGCCGATGTAGCCGCGACATACGCCACCACAGCCAAGTTAAAGGACACCCTCAAAGTTTATGCAAAAACAGCCGATGTGGCCGCGACATACGCAACCAAGGCTAAACTAAACGACACTCTCAACGTTTATTCAAAGATAGCCGACCTTGCCACCGTTGCCACTACTGGCAGCTACAACGATTTGACCGATAGACCCACAATCCCGGCAGCACCCGATTTGAGCGCTTACGCCAAAAAAACTGATGTGCCGATGATAAACGTAACCGTTAAAATGTACGAATATGCTCAAGCTAATCATAGTGCTGTCGGAACAACCATTAAACTCTTCGATATGGTGTTTGAATCAAAAGGAACAAAACCAGAGCCTATTGAGAAAGTGTATAAAATGCCGGCTTACAGCGTTATCTTCTTGAATATCAAAAAAGATGCTGGCGACGGTTTCTTAATAAAGGTAAATGGTGAAGGATATAATAGTGGTTGGCATGACTCCGACACCGAAAATAATGGCTTTGGCACAGGCTCGGATGAGTTTCTTAACGACAGAATGTATTTGTTGTTTAAAAACGGAGATAGAACTAACCAAAAATGGATTTTTGCTCTGCCAGGCGAAGATTGTACAATTGAGATTTCTATTAATGGTCCCACAAGTTAGAGACATATCTTGAATGAACAATAAAATCCCCTGCCGTGCTAGAGATAGCACGGCAGTTTTTTTGCAATATAGGTGGGGGCGCCCGGCTTTCTGTTTGTCATAACAAGGCAACAATATTTCAGATTTTCTAATACATTTGTTCTTCTAACAAAAACGGATTCTCTATGAGAAAAATAAAATTACTGATTGCTTGTATGTGCGTATGCTTTGTATCGTGTACACACGCTGATAATAAGAACGTTAACGCCTCCGACATCATTAAGATGATACAAAAGGGCAAACCTGTGCAAATGGCCAACAAGGTCATTTTCGGCGATTTGAACTTTGCCGACGCCTTGAAGCCCGAATTGTTCAGCGGCACCGTTTTGCGCACCAAAATCGAGAGCACTGTCTTTTTCTCGGGCTGTGTCTTTATGGGCAAGGTAACGGCAACCTCCAATATGAGCGGAGCCGAGGTGCAGACCTGTTTCGGGCGCAATCTTGTATTCCAGGAGTGCGATTTTCGCGACACCGTCAACTTCGACAATATTGAGGTTTCGGGCGTGGTCAATTTCCAGAAAACAACCTTCCGCAAGCCGGTCTCATTCAACGGAATGACAGCTTGGACCGCCAACGGCGTCTTCTCATACATCAAGGCAGAGTCCAGTTTCGAGATGCAGGCGGCCAAGGTGCGCGGTACACTCAACATGTCAAATTCAGAGTTTGCAGGTTTTGTTAGGCTGCAGAATCTGTCAGTCGACGACAGTTTTCTTTTCAACTCAGTCAAATGCAACGGCTATGCCGATTTGTCGCTGCTTCGCACGGGCGGCCGCGCCATGTTCAACTACACGGTTTTTGGCGGTTCATGCATGATGCTGATGTCGCGCTTTGGCGGCGATGCCGAGTTTGTGAAGACCGAGTTCGCCAAAAAGCCTAATTTTGAGAACGTTGTGTTCTACGGCCGCGCTGTTCAGGCCGACTCTATCGACTTATCTAACTCAATTCAAATAATTAAATAGGTGATTATGAAAAAGATGATGAAACGCATTTTATGTTATGCGATGACCCCGCTAATCCTTTGTTCCGGAATGACATTCCAAAGTTGTACGGAAGAGGAGGTTGCTGAAATTGTGAACTACCTGCTTGCCGAATTGGTTACCGGTTGGCTGTTCGACGACGAGCATCTTGAGGATATACCGCAGGATATTGTGGTTGTTGATGTCGATGAGGAGACGCTTGCCGACGCGGTGAGCCTCGAAAGCAAATACCCGCCCATTGGCGACCAGGGACAGTACGGCACTTGCGTGGCATGGGCCGCTGGCTATGCCATGAAAACCGCCCTTGACGGTATTGACAAAGGCTGGACCTCGACACAGCTCTCAAGCCCGGCCTATCAGACAAGCCCGGCCGATTTGTGGGCAGGCGTGACATCGAAATCGAACAAGAAAGGCTGCGACGGAACAAGTTTCGAGACAGCGCTTACAGCTCTTATATCGACAGGCGCGGCTTCACTACAGGATGTGCCATACACATCGCTCGACTGCAAAAACGTACGCTCGCCTAAAGGCGCGGCCAATGCCAAACTTGCCAACTACCGTAAGATTGCCGACAGCGACGCCAAGCAGGGTATGACTGTCGAAAACTTCAAATACTATCTTGACGAGGGCCGTCCGGTGGTGATAGGAGCCAAGCTGGGCGACCGTTTCATGCAGTGGAACAGCTCAGCCATAATCAGTTACGACACCTACCTGCAGAAGGGAATGCAGCACGCCTACCATGCAATGGTTCTGTCGGGCTATGACAACGAGCGCCAGGCTTTCCGCGTGCGTAACTCGTGGGGCACCTCGTGGGGCGACAAAGGTAGCATTTGGGTCGATTACAATTTCTTCATCAAGAGTTTCTGTTTTGCCGCTTTTGTGGCTCAAAACGAGAATTCGGTTTCGGCAAGCGCCGGTGCCATTGCCCAAGCCGATTTGACATCGGGCTACGACCTGTTGGCCTATAGCGCCATTGACTGGGACGATGACGACTCCGACGATATGGACAACCCTAACTCACGCTATTTCACCTACAGCGTATTCAACTCGGGCGACAAGGCCGTTTTGGCCTCGCAGCGCTGGTCGGTGGTCTATATGTACTACAACGCCTTCGACGCCAACGATTATCAGATTATCTATCACGATTATTATACCGATGAGTTTGGTGAGCCGGGCGACAACGATGAGTATGAGGACAATACCGCACTTGCGGGCGCATGGTGGAACAATACCAACACTGCGGCCGGTCAAATGGTCGGTTACGAGGAGTATGGTGATGATGGATTCCAGATTCATTACCAAATGCCAAAGTCGGTCGACGGTAAATATTATCTGGTGGTTATTGCCGATGCTTATGGCGTGATAGCTGAGGGCAACGAGGACAACAACTTCTACTTCATAACCGCTGAAGACGGCAAGCCTCTTACCTTTGTCAATGGTGTCATGCAAGACGAGCTTGAGAACAACTTCAAAAGCGGCAAGGCCAAACGTCCGGCCAAGTATGCCGACACCCCGAATCAGACGCCTGTATGCAAGGGCAACGAGAATGCCTACACTCCGGGTGAGATTAGCGCCATGCTGCTTGCCGACAAGAAAAATGGACGTCTTGAGAAGAAATTGGCTCACTATCAGCTTTATAAAGCCAGCAATCCGCGTGCTGTTAAAATGGCAAGGCGTGTGAACAAAGCTGAAAAATAGCCGGCAACTGCCGATTGCCGATAAAACAAAACGGTCGCATCAGCTCTCTGGTGCGACCGTTTTTTATGTCTTTAAATCGGTGAATGACTGTTACAAGTAAATTTTCTCGTTGTTCTTGTCTAAGAACGCATACTCGAGGAAAGTGTGCGAGTTGGCGGCTTTTACTTTCAGCCGGTGCAGATATTTCAGTCTCCAGTGCAGCTTAATCGAGAACAGACCTTTGTTCAGATAGGCGGCAATGAACGGATGAACGGCCAGTGTGATAGGTTTGTTCTTGTATTTCTGCATTCCCCAGCGTATGATGTTTTCCAACTCGTCGATGATGAGCAGGGTGGGAGTAACCTCGCCCGAGCCGTTGCACGACGGGCATTTCTCCAATGTGCTCACAGTTGTCTCGGGGCGCACACGCTGGCGTGTTATCTGTATCAGGCAGAACTTGCTTAGCGGCAGCACGTGGTGACGCGCGCGGTCGTTCTGCATGCACTCCTTCATGTATTCGTAGAGTTTCTGCTTGTTTTCGGCGGTGTGCATGTCGATAAAATCGATGACAATGATGCCGCCCAAATCACGCAGGCGAAGCTGGCGTGCAATCTCGGCCGCAGCCACCATGTTCACATCAATTGCGTTCTCCTCTTGGTTGGTGCTGTTTTGTGTGCGGTTGCCCGAGTTGACGTCTATAACGTGCAGAGCCTCAGTGCGTTCAATAACCAGATAAGCGCCTTTCTGCAGCGCTACGGTCTTTCCGAACAGCGATTTAATCTGTTTCTCCAGCCCGAAATGCTCGAAAATTGGTTGCGCGCCGTCGTAGAGTTTGACAATCTTCTCGCGGTCGGGCGCAATGCCTCTTATATACTCTTTGGTGGCTTCGTACAGCTTCGGGTCGTTTATGTGAATCTCGTTGAAATCGGGATTGAAAAAGTCGCGCAGCATTGCTGTTGTGCGGTCGAGCTCGCCAATGAACAGCTTCGGTGAAGCGTTTTTCAGGTTTTGGAAGGCGTTCTGCCATTTCTCAACCAGGCTGCGCAGTTCGGCGTCAAGGTCCGATATGTTGCTGCCTTCGGCCACGGTGCGCACAATCACTCCGTAGTTCTTTGGGCGTATGCTGTGGATGATGCCGCGCAGACGCTCGCGTTCGGCTTTCGATTGTATCTTCTGCGACACCGAAACCTTGTCGGAGAAAGGCATCAGCACCAGATTGCGCCCGGCTATTGATATTTCCGATGTCAGGCGCGGCCCCTTGGTCGAAATCGGCTCTTTGGCAATCTGTACCAGCACCGGCTGTCCGTCATGCAGTACCTGACCAATCTTTCCGTGCTTGTCGATGTCCGGCTCCATGTCGAAATTGCTTATCGATGTGAGCGGATTCTTGTGCTCAATGTAGCTGAGCACGTATTTGTTTATCGAGCGGAATTGTGGGCCAAGGTCAAGGTAGTGCAGAAAAGCGTCTTTGTCGTAGCCGACATCGACAAATGCGGCGTTCAATCCCGACATTATTTTTTTCACTTTTCCCAGATAGATATCGCCGACAGAGAAGTTGTTGTTATTCTTCTCTCTGTTCAGTTCAACCAATACCTTGTCTTCGACAAGTGCAGTAACAACCTCCGAAGGGGTTGCGTTTATTACCAATTCCTTGCTCACCTTTCTTATCTTTTACACGGATTACGGCGGTTTTGTATCTTTTGTTCCGCTGCCGTATTTTTGGAACCTAATGTCTATAAAAACAATAAACCTTAAGAGGTTGCTCAGAAGGTTTATTGTTATTTCATCTTAGAGAAAAATTATTTCTTCTTATGACGATTCTTGCGAAGGCGTTTTTTGCGCTTGTGAGTCGCCATTTTGTGCCTTTTATGTTTTTTACCGTTTGGCATAATCGTAATATTTAAAGTTGTTATTTAACGTTCGATTTTACGTTTGTCTTGAAAGTTTTAGCTGGTTTGAACGAGGGGATGAAGTGCTCCGGAATAACCAAAGAAGTGTTCTTCGAAATGTTGCGGGCAGTCTTCTTTGCTCTTTTCTTCAAAGCAAAGCTGCCAAATCCTCTCAGATAAACATTCTCACCGTTCTCCAACGATGATTTGATGTTATCCATTAATGCCTCTACAGTTTTTTGAACTGTTACTTTCTCAATCCCTGTGTTCTTTGAGATTTCGTTAACGATGTCTGCTTTTGTCATAGCTAAAATCTTTTATTATCAATAAATTAAAAAATCTTGAAAAGTGTTGGCAAATATAGGCTAATAATTATAATGTTGAAACAAAAAGCGTAAAATTTTCTTTTTTAACACCAATATATTGATATTTAGTTATTTGATGAGATTTTGTGTCTTGTGTCTTGGCGTATTTATTTGCAGAAATCGTTAACTAATTTCTGGATTTTTGTAATCAGATATGGTTTGGTAATCAGCTCGTTGAAGCCGCAAGCCGAAAATTCGCTGAAAAAGTCGGCAGGGTCGTGGGCAGTCAGTGCTATAACCGGAATCTGCGATTTGCGACCTTCGATTTTTCTGATAGCGCTTGTCGTCTCAAGGCCGTTCATCACAGGCATCTCAATGTCCATAAGCACCATGTCAAAATCCGATTCGATTATCATGTCGTAGGCCTCTTTGCCGTTTTTGGCTGTCGAGCACTCGCATCCTATCGATGAGGCTATGTCCGACAACAGCATCCTGTTCACTAAAATATCGTCGACTATTAGAACTCTTGGTTTGCTCATAATTGATTGATTTATTGATTAACTGATTGATAGATTAATGGAATTTTAACTTTATACTCTACATTGTACAAAATAAGCTTTTTTGCGGCAATTGTCATTCACTCTTGAAAAAATTGTCGCTGAAGTTGACAAGGTAGAGCTGCTGAGTTGGGCGGGTGAAGGCTGTGTAGAGCCAGCGCATAAACTCGGTGTTCACCATATCCTCCGTCAGCCAGCCGTGGTCGATAAACACATTCTGCCATTGTCCGCCCTGCGCCTTGTGGCATGTTATGGCATAGCAGAATTTCACTTGCAGTGCGTTGAAGTACGGGTTTTCCTTCACTTTTTTGATGCGCTCTCGTTTGTTGCCAATGTCGGCGTAGTCCTCCATAACGGCGTTGAACAGCCGCATGTTCTGCTCACTTGTCAGTGCAGGCGCTTCCGATGTCAGTGTGTCTAATAATATATATGTGTGTATCTCGAGGTCGTAATCTATTATGCGAAGGTCGACTTCGGCAAAGCGGAAGCCGTACAGTTCCCTGTATTTCCCAACGCGTGTTATCTCGGCAATGTCACCGTTGGCGAGGAACGGTGTTGTTTTCTGTTCTTCTTCCGACAGCCAGAAATAGTTGTTTTTCACAATCATAAGCAGGTCGCCACGGGCAATCTCCTCATCGTGCCATAAAATGCGCCGGCGTATGCCTTCGTTGTATAGGTTAGCGGTTTTGTTAGAGCGGCACAGCACTATCGTGTTCTCGATGCCCGATTTGTCGTAGCAGTTTTCGATAGTTTCAATCAGCTCGCCGCCTTTTATCCGCCTTACGTCGGCAAAGTTTTTGGTGGTGAGCTGCGGATAGCCTTTTTCGCCGGCCGCTATTGCTTGTCGCAGGTAGGTGGCGTTGTGCAGGATGCCCGATTGCCCGGCTTGTCGCACAACTTGCTTCAGCTCTATTTGGCTGACACTGAAACCTATGTCATCTATGGCTTTGCTGTCGAGTGCTGGGCTTATGTCAAGTCCGACGGGAGGGAGCTGTGCGGTGTCGCCTACAAGTATTATCTTGCACATATCGCCGCTGTAAACGTATTCGAAAAGGTCATCAAGCAACTTGCCCGAGCCGAACACCGAGTTCTCAGCTGCGTTGTTCGAAATCATCGAGGCCTCGTCTACTATAAATATGGTGCGTTTGTGCGGATTCTTGTCGAGCACAAAGTCGCCAAAGCCGTTGGTTGATGATTTCTGCCGATAGATTTTTTTGTGAATGGTGAACGCCGGATGCCCCGAATAGTGCGATAGCACTTTGGCGGCGCGTCCGGTGGGAGCGAGTAGCACCGATTTGAGTCCAACTTTCGGAAGAGCCTTTACCATAGCCGCCACAATCGATGTTTTGCCGGTGCCGGCGTATCCGCGTATTATAAAGACATGGTCGCGGAAATCGGGGCTGTAATAGCTGGCAACGAATTCTGACAGCTTGGAAATCAAGTTGTTCTGGTCGTCCGTCGGAATTACACCCAACTCATTTATCAGTTTGTTGCCGATGTCATTTATCATACTGCGAACAAAAACAAAACAAACGTGATTGCCAAAGGAGTGAAGCCGAAAAAACACAGTTGCGCAACAAAAATCGAATAATAAGTAGAACACACCTAAAATTAATTTTATATTTGCACACGTTTGGGCGACGGATTTCGCGTGGGTTAAGCTGTCAAGCGAGTTCTAGTCTCCTTGGTAAATGACTAATTATTAAATATTTATATTATAATGAAAGCTACAATTCAAGTTTTGTTGGGATTACTTATCGTATATCTCTTCTATGTTACTGTGCAAAGCGTCAACGAACCTATCACTTTCCAGAAGGAACAACAGAAACGTTACGCTGAAACAATCCAAAGGCTGAAAGACATACGCAAGGCCGAGGGTGCCTTTAAGGAAATGAACGGCGACTACACCGCAAGTTTCGACACTCTTATCGATTTTGTGAAAAACGGTCAGATAGCCGTTGTGCGTAAGATTGGTGAGATTCCTGAGGAATTGCTTGGTCAGATAACTGAAAAAGAGGCTATTGCAAAGGGAATGATTATCCGCGACACAACCAAGATTGCCGTTATCGATACTTTGTTCCCGAAAAACTATCAAATCGATTCGTTGCGCTACATACCTTACGCTCAAGGTCGTGAGTTTACCTTGAAGAAAGGTGTGATTGAAACCGCATCGAAGCTGAAAGTGAAAGTGTTTGAGGCTTCTGCACCAAGCAAATACATACTTACCGGTATGGACGAGCAACAGATAATCAACCTTAACGACGGATTGGATTACAAAGGCTTGAAAGTTGGTTCGATTACCGAGGTTAACAACGGTGCCGGCAACTGGGAATAACTAAATGTCTGGGGATATGCAGAATATCCATTTCATAGACAAGTCGTTTGATTATACCGATGTTGATAAATATCATCTATCCCTTCAGGTTTTCCTGAAGGGATTTTCATTTTCGGTGCTCGACCGTACGTGTAATAAATATGTGGCGCTGGCGCATTACGCTTTCAACCGCATAACATCGTACCGCACACTTGTGAAACTGATAGGTGAGATTATTGATAGCGAGCCGTTGTTGCAATGCCGTTTCAATCATGTTAAAATTCTTTATGCCACGCCAGATTATACCTTTGTTCCGTCGGCTTTTTATTCCGAGGGTAGCCAGAGTGATTATTTCAAGTTCAATCAGGAGCTAAAAGCGGGGCAGGAGCTGCACACCAATTACATATTCGGTAACTCGACGTATGTTATATTCAGTGTGCCAAGTGTGTTAAGCGGTTTTTTCCAGACGCGTTTTCCCAATGCCAAGTTCTATCATCAGTCGGTGCCGGTTATTGAGGAGCTGACTTTGAAAAGCAAAATGGAAGATAACGGAAAGCGAGTGTTGGTGAACATCTATCCGGCTATTTTCGACTTTGTTCTGATTGACGGGCGCGACATCGTGCTGTTCAACACGTTCAGTTACAAATCGGTTGCCGATTTCAATTATTTCTTCCTGAATGCAGTCGATAATCTGAAGTTGCCGCCATTGACAATACCGGTTTCGGTGTGCGGAATGTTGTCATCGGACAATCAGATTATGGAGTCGATGAAGAAGTACATAAAGAATATCAGCTATTTTGTCCGTCCGTCGCATTTCGAGTATGCATATGGCTTCAACGAGGTGCCGTCGCATTATTTCACCAATATGATAAACCTCTACCAATGCGGATAATAAGCGGAGTATATAGGCATAGGGTGATTGTGCCGCCAAGTAATTTCAAGGCGCGTCCCACAACCGATATGGCCAAAGAGAGCCTTTTCAACATTATCGAGAATCTGGTGACAATCGAAGAAATTAAGGTGCTCGACCTTTTTGGCGGAACGGGCGGTATAACATACGAGTTCGCCTCGCGCGGATGCACCGATGTTACTTGCATAGAGTTGAACTACAATCATTTCAGTTTTATAAAAAAAACTGTTGCCGATTTGAAATTCAGTGGGGTTAAGGTTTTGCGTGCCGATGTTTTAAAGTATTTGAAGAATGTAGGAGAGAAGTTTGATTTGATTTTTGCCGACCCTCCATACGACTTGCCGCAGCTTCCGCAGATACCCGAGATGGTGCTTAGTGCTGAAATGCTAAATCCCGAAGGCATATTTATTATGGAGCATTCGGCCGCCAACGATTTTTCGGCTATGCCGCAGTTTTTCCAGCATAAGCATTATGGAGCTGTCAATTTCAGCTTTTTCCACACTGTATAAAAGAGATTGAAATTGCCAAGTGGCCGACTTGGATAATGTTGATTGTCTGCAAATAAAAATTTGAAAGGGGAGCGAACTCCCCTTTCAATCAATTAACCCAAACCTTATGAAAAAAAACTACTTTCTTTTGCCCTATCAGGCATTGCAAATATGCCTCGAAAAACCATATCGCACAATAGTCATTCGCCGTGTTTTTTTATGATAGCGGTCAAGTAATTAAAGGTCTTCAGTCATAAATCAAGCGTAACAAAGAAAAGTTCCGAAAGGCGATACCGATAGTTTGATTAAATTTGACCGTTCAAATGGAAAGGGAAAACGGATTGATAGAATTTGACACACATACGTATTCAGATTTTGGCGCTAATGCTGAAATATCAACTTTCCGAGCCGAGAGCGGAATCAGCGAACATAATATAATGTTGCACAGCACACGCTTGGCAGGTTCGTTTTGCGAACAGCTTGACAGCTTGCACAAGGCATTGCGTGATATTGAGGGGAATTGGTTCGGTAGCCGTGCTCATGCGGTTTTCAAGCGTTATTTCTTAAGCGATGCGGGCAAGCAGGCGGCAACTGTTGAGGATTTGGTGTCGGAGTTCTCACCTTGTGCGGTTTCAATAGTGCAGCAGCAGCCACTCGACGGTTCAAAGGTGGCTTTGTGGGTTTATTTGCAGGAGGGCATTTCCGTTCCGCAGCGTGATGGCAACGGCACATTTTCATACAAGCACAACGACTGCACACATTATTGGACGGGTTATCGGCACATGTCGGGAGGAAGCTCGGAACAACAGACACGGGCTTTGCTTGAGGGTTATGAGGGGGATTTGGCGCTTCACAAATGCCATATTGCCGACAACTGTGTGCGCACATGGTTCTTTGTTCGTGATATTGACACTAATTACGCAGGCGTGGTGCGTGGCCGCCGCGACAATTTTGAGCAAATGGGCATGACTCCCGCTACGCATTACATTGCAAGTACCGGTATTCAAGGCTCGCATGCCGATGCTGGTGTTAAGGTTATGCTTGATGCTTACGCAGTCAAGGGCTTGAAAAAGAACCAAATGAGCTATTTGTACGCACCTTCGCACTTGAACCCGACGTATGAGTACGGCGTAACCTTTGAGCGCGGAGTCTGCATGACATACGGCGACCGCCAGCAGCTTTTCATCAGCGGCACCGCCAGCATCGACAATCATGGTAACGTGCTGAATGTGGGCGATATACGCAACCAGACCAAACGCATGTGGGAGAATGTTGAGGCTTTGCTTGCCGAGCGGCAGCACAATTTCGGGAATGTGGTGCAGATGATTGTTTATCTGCGCGATATTGCTGATTATCAGATTGTCAAGCAGATGCATGAAGAACGATTCCCGAATATACCTAAAGTGATAGTTTGGGCTGCGGTGTGCCGTCCAACGTGGCTTGTCGAGATGGAGTGTATCAGTATTAAGGAATCAGTGAATCCGGAGTTTGCGCCATTATAAATAGCTGAACTTCCTATTTGTATTTCAGCAACAGTTTCCTGTCTTTGATTTTTTCCTGACCGTAATAGATGTCTTTGTTCACGTGCCTGATTGACTCGATGGTGTATATAGCCGAGGGGTCTTGCTCGTTCACAATGCTAACCACTTTGTTGGCCATTTTGCGGGTTGTTATCACATACAGAATACCGACAGGCCCGTTTTTGTCCTCGGCGTTTGTGTATGTGACGCCAAAGCCATTTTCTGTCAGACTGTCGGCCAAGGCTGTGTAGTTATTTGCAGTTATTATACGAATCAGCTCGTGTCCCAGGGCCATTTTCTCCTCAATTATCATTCCCACAAAATTGCCAGTGCCGAATCCCGCGGCATAGCCTATGTAGCACGCCCAGTTGTCGATGTTTTGGATGATGTTGCTGATGGCGACAATCCAAATCAGCGTCTCGAAGAAGCCGGTTAGCGGAGCAAGTTTCTTATACCCTTTTGCCACCAGAATGATACGTACTGTGCCAATGCTCACATCGGTTACGCGTGCGCAGAAAATCAGAAACGGAAGGATAATATATGAGTAGTAGTCAAACATTTGAGCGATAGTTGTTTGGCTTAGTCGCTAACTAATACTATGGGGTACGATACCAGTTTTGACAAATGTTCGCCGTATGCTTTTGTGTCGGGGTCTTCGGCCGCAAAGTGCCACCTGACCTGCAATTTGCCGCCTTTGGTGATGATGTTTTCTAGCAGAACAAATAGTTTGGCAAGTTGTTTTATCGACGACGAATTGATGTATTCGAACCGGATGTCGAGCAGAGTTTCATCGTTAGGGTTCTTAATGTATTCCTCAAACCACTTTATTACTGGAGCGTAGATGATTGTTGCGTTTTCGGGAAGTGAGCAGCCGTTAAAAATGAATATTCCCCTTTTTTGGTCGAGACAGATGTCGGGGGTGCTTTCGTTGCCGCTAACTTTGTAGATTTCCATTTAGATTGTGGCCTGTATGAATATCACCGACAGTTTGTCGTCGTATTTTGAAGTTACACATTGTATGGGGTTGTGGGTTCTGAGCCTTATCTCGGTAAGTCCCAATCCCTTCACTTCTCTTGTGTCGCTAACCGACTCGCTAAGATTCTTGTCGTACGATTCATTCAACTCCTTGTCGCTCATTGCGTTAATCTTTACAATTGTGTCCAGCACACTGGCTACTTTCTCGTTTGGTATGTAGTTCACCGAGTTGAACTGATATGTGGAGTTGTTGTGGCTGATGAAGAACACGGCTTTTGTCGAGTGTCCGTCGTGCTTAAATCCGTGTTTCACAGTGTTCTGCAACATTTCGATGATGACATAAATCAGGTTTTTCCTCTTTTTCATCTCCACATTGCTGAAGTGCTCCTCCATTATCGATATAATGTGCAACAGACTGTCCTGGGTATGCATTCCATTGAAAATCAAGGCAATGTTTTGCTCGTTTATTGTCTTGTGGATTTGCTTGATGGCCTCCATTGAATGCTCCGACGTTTCTAGCGTGGCGTTATCGTTGAGCAAGACAGTGGTGCCCATGTAAAAATATGAGTATCTGTCGTTTATATCCGAAAAATCGAAATCAAGTTTGTTGCCCGATTTGCGAGCCATTTCAATCAGTCCAAGTCCGGCGCCGCCTTTGTTCGATATGATGTTGTTGTTCAAAACCTCTTTGTAGAAGGCTTTCAACTCATCGGGAGCAAGGCTGTTGATTTTGTCGAGCTGTTTTATGAGCGTCGGTATGTTTTCTTTTTGAATGGGGTTGCCTGTCGTTATGTAATACTTATCGCCTTGATTCTGAATGATAAAGATACCAGACTGGTTTGGCGATGATTCCTCGCCGTCAATTCCCTGATGGCGGGTTACATTCTGCAGGCCTTCGACCAGAATAGTGAAAACGCGTTTGATAATCTTCGAGTCCTCGCCGGCGCTGTTCATGCATGCTTCGGTAAGCAGCAGAATGTTGTCGGTTATGTTTTGCGTGAACACCCCCCTATAGATATAGTTGAGGTTGTTTTGTTGCATATCCTCGAATAAATCAAATGCAAAATTGTTATCGCTATTATGGCTGTCCATAACGTAAAATTAATCGGACTAAAGTAAGCCAACTTTTTTTTAAATCAAACATATTGGCACGCTTATTTTCATTTTTTCGACTTTTTCTCGGTTTTAAACTTTGTTGTGTGGCAATCAATGTGTTAATGTTAAGTTAAACCCGTTTTTAACTGCAACAATTTGAAAAAAGCGCCGTTTCTTTGTCTGTTTTTCGGAAAAAGAACGTTAAATATTTAAAGCTATGGATAAGAAAAAGTTTTTTGGTTTGATGGTTGCCGCTGTTTTGGGTGGCTCCATTACTTATGCGTTAGTCAATCGCAATGATGGTTCCGAAGTTGCTCAATATCAGCAAGGTGATTCAACCGAGCGTGTGGCGCGGCCAATGCAGGTAAATTATTCGGGTATGGTGGATTTCCGCACGGCGGCAAGCAGCACGGTTGATGCGGTGGTTCACGTAAAAATACGCAGTCAGCAAGCAGCTTACGAGAACCCAATCTACAACTTTCTTTTTGGCAAGCCGAGCTACCAGGAGCAGATGCCAATAGTGGCCTCGGGTAGCGGTGTTATCATCTCGCGCGACGGCTACATCGTAACCAACAATCATGTTATCGAAGGTGCTGATGCTCTTGAGGTAACGCTTGATGATAAACGCACTTTTACCGCTAAAGTAATTGGTGCAGACCCAACAACCGACATCGCCTTGATTAAGATTGAGGGCGACAATTTCCCGTTCATTCCGTGGGGTGATTCCGACAAGTTGCAAGTGGGAGAGTGGGTACTGGCTATTGGCAACCCATTCAATCTGGCATCGACAGTGACCGCCGGCATTGTTAGCGCTAAAGCCCGCAGTATCAATATTATAAACAAAAGCTCAGCTATTGAGGCGTTTATTCAGACTGATGCGGCTGTCAACCCCGGAAACAGTGGTGGCGCGCTTGTCAACATCGAAGGACAGCTGGTGGGCATAATTACTGCAATTGCCAGTCCGACAGGTACTTTCTCGGGTTATTCGTTTGCCGTGCCCGAGCGAATTGCCAAAAAGACGGTATCTGACCTAATGGAGTTCGGCACGGTACAGCGTGCGTTTATCGGCATCAGTATCAGCGATGTAACTTCAGATATGGCGCAAAAAAATAAAGTGACCATTTTGAAGGGTGTTTATGTGAACGCAGTCACCAATGGAGGTGCGGCGCAGGATGCAGGTATCAAGGCTGGCGACGTGATTTTGAAGGTAAACGGAGTTGAGGTGAACAAAGTGTCGGAATTGCAGGAGCAGATAGGGCAGTACCGTCCCGGACAGCAGGTGAATATTACTATTATGCGCAACAACAAGACACAGGATATAATGCTGACATTGCGTAACATAGAAGGTGGCACATCGTTGCAGAAAGCAGGCGAGACAACCGAACTTTTGGGCGCCAGCATCCGCACGGTTACGCCACAAACGGCTTCGGGCCTGAGGATTAAAGGTGGCGTGGAGATTGTCGCGCTTTCTGACGGAAAATTCGCGCAGGCTGGTGTCAAACAGGGATTTATAATAACATCGGTCAACCGCAAACCTATTTATTCTGTCGATGATTTGCGTCTGATTCTGCAAAACACCACTGGCGGAATCTATCTTGAAGGTGTTTACCCCAATGGCAGCATTTCGTACTATGCTTTCGGAATTTGATGTAAAGATTTGATTTGTTGAATTTTGATTTTAACGAAAAAGCCTTCCGCATGCGGAAGGCTTTTTCGTTATTGAGTAAGCAAATGACTATTCTTCAGTTTTTTTTGCCGATTTGTCCTTATTGCCTATTTTAAATGTCAGGCAGTCTTTCTCCTTGTCGTAGACGCATTCAATTTTGTCGCCGTTGCTGATTTCGGCTTTCAGAATTACCTCGGCCATTTCGTCCTCTATGTATTTCTGAATGGCTCGTTTCAGCGGACGGGCGCCGTACTGCGCGTCGTAGCCCTTGTCGGCCAGCCAGTCTTTGGCCTCTGGTTTAATCTCAAGAGTGTAGCCCATTTGTGCAACGCGCTCGAACAGTCCTTTCAACTCAATGTCGATAATCTTGTGGATGTCGTCTTTAGTGAGTTGGTTGAACATTATCACATCATCGATTCGGTTCAGGAATTCAGGTGCGAAAGCATTCTTCAAAGCCTTCTCAATCACACCTTTAGCCAATTCGTTCGACGCATTTTGGCGCGATGTTGTTGAGAAGCCGATGCCGGTGCCAAAATCTTTTAACTGCCTTGAACCGATGTTCGAAGTCATTATAATAATGGTGTTGCGGAAATCGATGCGGCGGCCAAGGCTGTCGGTCAATCGACCCTCGTCAAGCACTTGCAGCAGAATGTGGAACACGTCGGGGTGAGCCTTCTCAATCTCGTCGAGCAGAACCACCGAGTATGGTTTGCGGCGCACTTTTTCAGTCAGTTGGCCGCCCTCCTCGTAACCTACGTATCCCGGAGGCGCACCAACAAGTCGCGAAACGCTAAACTTCTCCATGTATTCGCTCATATCGATGCGGATTAGAGCGTCGTTGCTGTCGAACAAATATTTCGATAACACTTTGGCTAATTGTGTTTTACCAACGCCAGTCGGACCAAGGAATATGAACGTGCCGATTGGTTTGTTCGGGTCTTTCAGACCGGCGCGGTTTCGTTGTATCGCCTTGACAATCTTTGCAATGGCATCGTCTTGACCAACAACGCTGCCTTTCAGCTCTTCGCCCATTTTGAGCAGGCGGTTGCCTTCAGTCTGCGCAATGCGCTGAACGGGTACGCCGGTCATCATGGCTACAACTTCGGCCACATTGTCAGCGGTAACCACCTCGCGGTGCTTAATAAGGTCTTCTTCCCATTGTTTCTTCTCATTTTCAAGCTGTTCAATGGTGCGCTTCTCGTTGTCGCGATAGTTGGCCGCTTCCTCAAACTTTTGTTGCTTTACGGCAGCCACTTTCTTCTCGCGTATCTCCTCTATGCTCTTTTCCAAGTCGGTTATCTGCTTGGGAACGTGGATGTTGGATATGTGGACGCGCGAGCCAGCCTCGTCAAGGGCATCGATGGCCTTGTCGGGCAGATGACGGTCGGTTATATATCGGGTTGTCAGCTTCACGCAGGCGTCAAGCGCTTCGTCGCTGTATGTTACGTTGTGGTGCTCCTCGTAGCGGGCTTTGATGTTGTTCAGAATCTCGCGAGTCTCCTCGGCCGACGTCGGCTCAACCATAACCTTCTGGAAGCGGCGTTCAAGGGCGCCGTCCTTTTCAATGTATTGGCGGTACTCGTCGAGCGTGGTTGCGCCGATGCACTGAATCTCGCCACGCGCCAAAGCAGGTTTCAGCATGTTTGCGGCATCGAGCGAACCGCTTGCGCCACCCGCGCCAACAATGGTGTGTATCTCGTCGATGAACAGAATAACGTTGGGGTTGTGCTGCAACTCGTTAAGCAGCGCTTTCATACGCTCCTCGAACTGGCCGCGGTACTTGGTGCCGGCCACTATAGAGGCTATGTCCAGGGCAATAATGCGCTTGCCGAACAGAATCCGCGACACGCGCTTTTGCACTATGCGAATGGCCATGCCTTCGGCTATTGCTGATTTACCCACACCAGGTTCGCCAATCAGCACGGGGTTGTTCTTCTTGCGGCGGCTCAGAATCTGCGCAAGTCGCTCAATTTCAGTCTCGCGGCCAACAATTGGGTCGAGGCGGTTCTCTTCGGCGGCTTTTGTCAAGTCGATGCCGAAACTGTCAATCACCGGTGTGTCGGAGTTGCTTTTGGAGTGGCTGCCGCCTTGTGAAGTCGGTTTGTCAGGCTCTTTTCTGAACGGAACATCTTCGTCTTCGTCATCGTCATCAAACAGGTTTTTCACCTTGCTGTTTTTCTTCTCACCGGCAGGCTGTGTTATTATTGATTTGATTTTCTGATAGTTTATACCTTGTTCGTTGAGCAGAGTGGTTATGATGCACGACTCGTTGCGCAGAATGGAAAGCAGAAGGTGCCCCGTGTCGACGGTGTCGCTTTTCATGGCGCGTGCCTCTAAAAATATGATGGCCAGAATATGCTCCGAACTTTTTAGCAGAGGAAGGTTGTCGTTGGCTACCGATGTCTTCGTATGTTCTTGAATATGAGACTCTATGTCCGATTTTAGCGTCGGCAAATCAACACCGGCGGCATTCAGCGCATCAATGGCAATACCCTCGCCGTCGCGCAGGATGCCTAAAAAAAGATGCTCAGGACCAATGTAGCTGTTGTTCAGTCTGATAGCTTCCTCTTTGCTGTAAATCAATATGTTATTGATTTTTTGTGAGAATTTCGAACTCATTGCTGATGTTTTTTTTAACAAGGCGAATGTAAGGATTTAATTAAAAAAAAGAGTGTGCGCATCTTGCTTAATGACAAAAAAACTCAGTTTCGTTATCAACAACCATACCTTTTTTTAGTTGATAATTTCTTGCTTTTTCGGATGGCTTTTTCGGGGTATAGTTGGTGCAAAATGCTACTTTTATGCGCTTTTCAAAAAATATGAATCACTAAATAAAAACAACATAAATGGGTGAAGGAGAGAATATTATAAAAGTCGACATTGAAAAGGAGATGCGAGAATCGTACATCGATTATTCAATGTCGGTTATAGTTTCACGCGCACTGCCCGATGTGCGCGACGGTATGAAACCGGTGCACCGCCGTGTGCTTTTCGGCATGGACGAGGCGGGAAACCATTCAAACGCAGCTTATAAGAAATCGGCCAGAATCGTCGGCGATGTGATGGGTAAATACCACCCGCACGGCGACTCGTCAATATACGGTACCGTGGTGCGTATGGCTCAAGATTGGGCGATGCGCTACACACTTGTCGATGGCCAGGGTAACTTCGGCTCGATAGACGGTGATAGCCCCGCAGCCATGCGTTACACAGAAGTGCGCATGTCGAAGATTGCAGAGGAGATGGTTGCCGATATCGACAAGGAAACAGTTGATATGGTAAACAACTTTGATGACAGCCGTCAGGAGCCTACCGTTCTGCCGACAAAGATACCAAACCTGTTGGTCAATGGTGCGTCGGGTATCGCAGTGGGTATGGCTACCAATATGCCGACACACAATTTGGGCGAGGTGGTTGACGGACTTTGCGCCACTATCGACAACCCCGACATAACACTTGAGGAACTGATGCATTACATAAAAGGCCCCGACTTCCCGACGGGTGGTATTATTTATGGTATGCAGGGCATCCGCGAGGCTTACGAGACAGGCCGAGGCCGCATCGTTATTCGCGGAAAAGTCGAAATTGAAAACACCGAGCACGGCAAGTCGCGCATCATCATAACCGAGATTCCATACAATGTGAACAAGGCCGAGATGATTAAGCACACCGCCGACCTTGTAAACGAAAAGAAGATTGACGGCATAACAAACTTGAACGACGAGTCGGACCGCGAGGGTATGCGCATTGTTTACGACTTGCGCAAAGATGTGATGCCGACAGTTGTTCTGAACAAACTTTACAAATACACAGAGTTGCAATCGTCGTTCAGCGTGAACAATGTGGCTTTGGTTGACGGGCGTCCTTACACGCTGACACTTAAGGAATTGCTCGTTCATTTCATCGACCACCGTCACGATGTGGTTACACGCCGCACTCGCTATAATCTGCGTAAAGCTGAGGAACGTGCTCACATACTTGAGGGCTTGATTATCGCCTGCGACAACATTGATGAGGTGATTGCCATTATTCGCGGGTCGAGAAACTCAGAAGAGGCTCAACCGAAACTTATGGAGCGTTTCAGCTTAGATGAGATTCAGGCCAAAGCCATTGTCGATATGCGACTTGGTTCGTTGGCAAATCTTGAGCAGGACAAGCTGCGCAACGACTACGATGAGCTTTGCAAGGAGATTGAGCATCTGAAAGCAATCTTGGAAAGCAAGGAGTTGCGTATGCAGATAATCAAGGACGAACTCATCGAAATGAAGGAAAAATATGGTGATGCACGTCGTACTGAGATTGTTCCTGATGCAGGCGAGTTCAATCCTGAAGATTTCTATGCCGATGAGGATGTTGTGATAACAATTTCGCACATGGGCTACATCAAACGCACATCGCTCACCGAGTTCAAGACACAAGGTCGTGGTGGAGTAGGCTCGAAGGGTGGCAGCACTCGCGACGAGGATTTTATTGAGCATCTATACAGCGCCAATATGCACAGCACAATGCTGTTCTTCACTAAGCTTGGCCGTTGCTTCTGGCTCAAGGTTTATGAGATACCCGAGGGCACACGCACATCGAAGGGTCGCGCCATTCAGAACCTGTTGCAGCTCTCGGCTGATGACAGCGTAATGGCTTACATCAATGTGAAGACGCTCACCGATGCCGAATACATTAACAACCACTATATATTATTGGTGACAAAACAAGGTATTGTCAAGAAGACGTCGCTTGAGGCTTACTCTCGTCCGCGTCAGAATGGTGTTAATGCGGTCAACATCCGCGAAGACGACCAGTTGCTGGCAGCCGCACTCACCGAAGGAAAAGACGAGATTATTCTCGGTGTGAAGAGCGGTAAGGCTGTCCGCTTCAACGAGAGTGACATTCGTCCGATGGGACGCACCGCAACAGGAGTCAAGGGTGTTACGCTTGTCGATGATGATGTGGTGGTTGGTGTTGTCAACATGGGCGAGGAGAAGCACGACATCTTGGTAGTGTCGGAGAACGGCTTCGGCAAACGTTCCGACATCGACGATTACCGCATAACCCGTCGAGGCGCCAAGGGTGTCAAGACACTGAACATAACCGATAAGACTGGCGATTTGGTTGCCATTATGGGTGTTGTCGATACCGACGACTTGATGATTATCACCAAGAACGGTCTGACAATCCGCCAGACGGTTGCCGAGCTGAGGGTTATGGGCCGTGCCACACAGGGTGTCAAACTTATCAAGTTGCGTCCTAACGATGCCATTGCCGCCGTTGAGGTGGTTCCGCATCAAGACGAGGATGAGGTTGCGCCAGATGCAGCTGAAGGCCAGAGCGACGCTGCAAACGACGGCGAAGCCGAAACACAAAGCGAACAATAAAAAAGCAAAGTTTGGATAGCGAGACAGCCGCAGCATTATGTTGCGGCTGTTTTTTTTTTGATATTCAAACAAAAAAATCCTCACCTTTAGCGCAACTATCAATAGGATAACTATCTTTGTTCATTCGAAAAACCTTTAAAATAAAATTATAATGAAACGTTTAGGATTATTGTTGATGATGGCCGCTATTGGCACAACAGCTGCGGCACAATCAGGAAAAGTGGTTAGCGCAACCAACTTTGTCAAACAAAAAGAATTTGCCAAGGCAAAGGAAAATATTGAAATGGCAATTCAGCACGAAAAAACCAAAGAGCAGGCTAAAACATGGATGGTTCGTGGCGATGTGTATATGGGAATAGCCGAGTCGAAAGACCCGAATGTAAAAGCTTTGTCAGACAAACCGGTTCAGGTAGCAATGGAATCGTACCGCAAAGCTATGGCACTTGATACCAAAGGTGCTTTGCAGAAACAACTTAAAAACCAATTGACATTCGTCTCTCTGTCGGGTGTTGTCATCAACAATGCTATCGATTACAGCGACAAGAAAGATTATGCAAGCTCTCTTGAGTGTTTCGAAATATCGCTTGAGATAGACAGTATTGTTGAACCGACCAAAAAAGACTCGGTGGTGATATACAATGCCGGATGGGTTGCCGAGCAGGCCAAGATGTACAGCAAAGCCAAATACTATTACAACAAATCGATTGACATTCGTTACAATATAGGTCAAGTGTTTGTGTCGCTGGCCAATATTGAAAGAACATTGGGTGACACCGCAGCATTTGTGGCAACATTGGAGCGTGGTATTGAAACAGCCCCAGAAGACAGCAAAGGCATAATGGTTGAGCTTATTAACCATTACATCTATAAGAATCAGGCAGATAAGGCCCTTAGCTATCTGGACCAGGCTATTGAGAAAGACCCCAAAAACAAAACTTACCATTTTGCAAAAGGCTCGTTGCTCGATAAAATAAACAAACCAGAGGAGGCAAAACAAGCTTATGAAAAAGCCATCGAAATAGACCCGAATTATTTCGACCCATGGTATAACCGCGGAATTCAGGTGTTCAACCAGGCTGTTGAGATTTCGAAAAAAGCCAACGACATTCCGATGAACAAGCAGAAAGAGTACGATGCAGCCATTCAATCAGCTTACGACAAAATGAACGAGTCTGTTCCGTTCTTCGAGAAAGCTCACTCTATCAACCCGCAAGATAAATCGACTATGCAGGTGCTGAAAGAGTGCTACTACAAGCTGCAAAGTTCGCATCCGGAGTATGTTGATAAGTATAAAGCTATAAATGAGGAGCTTAGCAAAGCTCAATAATTGATAATCAGTAAATCAGGGCGGCCTTTCCAAAACCGGAAAGGCCGTTTTTGTTTTTAGTCCAATTATAATTGCAAGGTGATAGGGTTGGAGTCGGAAAAACTCTTTTCTTTGCGCATTATTAAAATGATACGAAAATGAAAGTAGAAAACGGAAAAATTGTTTCAGTGACATACGAGTTGAAATACGATGACGCTGATGCCAAACTGATAGAAGTTTGTGAGAAAGACCGCCCATTGACATTTCTGTTCGGGGCAGGGCGGATGCTGCCGCATTTTGAGAAGAACCTTGCAGGCAAGGAGCAAGGCGAGCTTTTCGACTTTGTTCTGACAGCCGACCAGGCTTACGGTCAGGTTACCGAGGAGGCCATTGTTGATGTGCCAATTCATGTCTTCCAAGATGAGAAAGGTAAAGTGGATGAGAAACTGATTGCTGTGGGTAGCACCATTCCGATGATGGATTCGCAAGGCAACCGTCTGCACGGTGTTGTTCTGTCATCAACCGATAAGGCTGTGAAAATGGACTTCAATCATCCGTTGGCTGGTGCCGACTTGCATTTCAAAGGAAAGATAATTGAGGTGCGCGACCCCAAACCGGAAGAACTAAACGGTGGCTGTGGCGGTTGCGGAGGCGGATGCGGTAGCAACAATGAAGGCTGCAGTTGCAATGGTGGATGTTGCTAATATGAAATGACATAAAAAAATCCCGACTGAAAAGCCGGGATTTTTTTTTGCCATACGCGGCAGTCCTTTTACCAGCCAAGCTGATAAGCGAAAAGCAGCGGTGCTACTATTGTGGCGTCCGATTCGATGATGAATCTTGGCGTGTCTTTCGAAAGTTTTCCCCAGGTAATCTTTTCGTTTGGAACTGCGCCTGAGTATGAACCATACGATGTGGTGCAGTCGCTTATCTGGCAGAAGTACGACCATAGCGGAGTGCCCTTCCAGCCAAGGTCTTGCTCCATCATTGGGACAACGCAGATTGGGAAATCGCCAGCAGTACCGCCGCCAATCTGGAAGAAGCCTACACCAGCGCCGGTTGCATTCTCCTTGTACCAGTTGGTAAGGAAAATCATTGTCTCGATACCGTTCTTAATCATTGATTTAGAAGCGTCGAACTCACCACGGATGCAGTGTGCGGTGTAGATGTTTGCTGTTGTGCAGTCTTCCCATGCAGGAACGATGATAGGAATGTTTTTCTCGCAAGCGGCCAGAACCCAGCTGTCTTTCGGGTCAATCTCGTAGTATTGCTCCAGAACGCCGCTGCGCAACAGACGGTAGATAACCTCCCATGCAAACAGACGCTCGCCTTTGGCTTTCATATCTTTCCAGATTTCAACCAAGTGGTCCTCCAAACGGCGGAAAGCCTCTTCCTCAGGGATGCAAGTGTCGGTAACACGGTTGTAGTGATTGTTAAGCAACTCGTGCTCCTGTTCCGGAGTAAGGTCGCGGTAGTTAGGCACGCGGTAGTAGTGGTTGTGAGCCACAAGGTTCATCACGTCTTCTTCAAGGTTGTTGGCTGAGCAGCACACAATCTGAATCTTGTCCTGACGAATCATTTCGGCAAGCGACAGACCAATTTCTGCGGTACTCATTGCACCAGCCATAGCCAGCATCATTTTTCCGCCTTTTTTCATGTGGGCGTCGTAAGCCTCAGCAGCATCAACTATGCAGGCCGAATTGAAGTGGCGATAGTGATGCTTGATGAATTGTGATATAGGTCCTTTGTTTTCCATATCAGAAAAGTTTTAAAGTTTTTATGTGAATTACATTTTGTCGTTGTATCCTAAAATATTCAGCATTTCATTGACTGATTGTTCGTTGCGGAATACATAATCAATGAAGTTGCCTTTCTCGTCGCGGTCAACAATCACGTGCTTTGGTGCGGGTATTAGGCAGTGCTTGATGCCGCCGTAGCCGCTTATCGAGTCTTGATAGGCGCCAGTGTGGAAGAAACCAAGATAGAGTGGCTCCTTGTCTTTGTCGTTGAAAGTTGGCAACAGCACCTCTTGGTTCATATCCTCCGAGTTGTAGTAGTCGGAGTGGTCGCAGCTGATGCCGCCTATATTGACTTTTGCGTACTCGTTCTCCCATTTGTTGATAGGCAGAAGAATGAACTTCTCGCAAATCGACCATGCGTCGGGAATGGTGTTCATCAGGCTGTTGTTGATGATGTACCAGCGTTCCTTATCGTTTTGTTGTTTCTGTTCAATAACCTGGAAGATAATGGCTCCGCTTTCGCCTACAGTGTATTTTCCGAACTCGGTGTAGATGTCGGGGTCTGGGATGCTGGCGTTGATGCAGGCGTCTTTTATCACCTTCACAATCTCGCGAATCATATACTCGTAGTCGTACTCAAAGCCCAGGTGGTTGCGGATTGGGAAACCGCCGCCAAGGTCGAGGCTGTCGAGTGTGTCGCATTGCTTGCGCAGCTCGCAGTAGAGCTTCACGGCCTTGTTGAACTCGCCCCAATAGTAGAGACTGTCTTTTATGCCCGAATCAACAAAGAAATGCAGCATCTTAAGCTCGATGTTCGGGTTGTCTTTGATTTTCGATTTGTAGTAGCTCAGAATCTCAGTGTGACGGATGCCGAGTCTAGAAGTGTAGTATGCGCTCTGCGACTCCTCGTCAATGGCCATGCGTAGGCCCACTTTCAGTTTACGGTCGCCGGCAATATCAATGATGCGCTGCAGCTCCTTGGCCGAGTCGAGAATGATGATGCTGTTCTCGAAACCGAGCGACTGAATATGCAGTATCTTTTTTATGTAATCATCTGATTTATAGCCGTTATGGATTATTGTGCGTGACTTGTCGAGTTCGCCTTTGTGATAGAGTTTCTCAAGCAAATCGATGTCGAAAGCCGAGCTGGTTTCGAGGTTGACATTGTGCTTGAGCGCGGCGCTCACCACATGGTGGAAGTGGCAGCATTTGGTGCAGTAGCAGTATTGGTACTTACCTGTGTAATGATTGGCGTTAATAGCTCGGTTGAACAAATTTCTCGCTTTCTTAATCTGTTCGCCGATGCGCGGCAGATATACAAGTTTGAATGGCGTTCCGTATTTTTCAATCAGGTATTTAAGCGATATTCCGTGGAAAGCTAAGTATCCGTCTTTAAGGTCGAAACCCTCTTGCGGGAAGTAGTAGCTTTGTTCTACCAAATCAAAATAGGTATTTTTCATTTCTGATTTACTGCATAAAATTTTGTTTCGTTTTGAGCCGCAAAGTAAACCCATTTATTTTAAAAAAATCTGATAAAATCTTAATTGTTTGAAAAAAAGATGCTGTCTTATAATATCTTGATTAATTGCGCTTTATGTCGAAAGTGGATTTGCGGTCGGAAATGTTCTTAAAAAATGCGCGCAGAGCCGTTTGCGGCACAGTTTTTGTCGGTTTAAATAAGTTTAAAATGATGAATGACAGATGATTGATTTTGCAAATCTTCAGAAGCCTGCCATTGTAACCAAATGGCACACATACACTTACGCCGAAATACAGAAACTTATACAGCAATATGCCGCAATGTCGCGCAACATTGAAAGCGACAAGGTGGCCATAGTGTCGGAGAACCGTTCAGAGTGGATTTTCGCTTTTTATTCAGGTTGGCTCAACGGAAAGATTGTTGTTCCGATTGACCATACAGCATCGGTTGACGATGTGGCTTACATGCTCAACGACAGTCGTCCGGGCGTGGTTTACTATAGCAACGGCAAAAAAGAAACCATTATAGAGGCTAGCCGCCAACTTCAGTATAAGCCGGAGTTTGTCTGCCTTGATGAAATTGAATTGCCACAGGTTGCTGAATCGGAATATATTACACGCGACTATCCCGACAATAAAACAGCGATAATTGTTTACACATCGGGTACAACGGGCAATCCCAAGGGCGTGATGCTGTCGTTCCAGAACCTGCGCGCCAACTGCATTGAGGTAGGTGAGAGGGTTGGTATTTATACACCCGACCGCAATGTGCTGATACTGTTGCCGTTGCACCACGTTCTGCCGCTTATGGGCTCTCTGATAATGCCGTTCAACATTGGCGCAACTGTTGTTATGTCACCGTCGATGCAGAGTGCCGACCTAATGGAGACGCTGAGCAAAAACCGTGTTGCCATAATAATCGGTGTGCCAAGGCTTTACGAGATGATTCACAAAGCCGTTAAGCTGAAGATATACGAACAAGCACCAGCCCGATTGCTATATAAACTGCTGTCAATCAGGCCGAACAAACACATAGGGCGCATTGTGTTCAACAAGGTGCACCAGACGTTTGGCGGCAATGTGCAGATAATGGTTTGCGGTGGCGCCTCGCTGCCTCTTGAAACAGGCCGTTTCTATAAGACATTAGGATTCACAGTTTTGGAAGGCTACGGAATGAGCGAGGCCGCTCCAATGATAACATTCAACCGTCCAGGGCGCGAGCGTGTCGGAACACCTGGTCAACGGCTTGAAAGCGTGCAACTTGAAATCCGCGACGGTGAGATAGTTGCAAAAGGTCCCAACATTATGCAAGGCTATTACAACCGCCCCGAAGAAACCGCCGAAATTCTGCGCGACGGCTGGCTATACACTGGCGACATTGGCTATGTTGACAAAAAAGGCTATCTCTATATAACTGGTCGCAAAAAGGAAATCATCGTTCTGCCTAACGGAAAGAATATCAATCCGGTAGAGCTTGAAGAAAAGGTTATGGAGTCATCGGCAATGATTAAGGAGGTTGCTGTGATTGAGCACAAAGGCATGCTGCATGCGTTACTGTCAGTTAACGAAGCTGAGGCGCAGGCTGCCGGCATTACCGATGTCAGAAAATTCTTCAAAGAGCAGTTCTTCCCCGGCTTCAACGACAAGCAGTCGTCGTACAAGCGCATAATGCAGTTCACGATTATTGACAAAGAGCTGCCGCGTACCAACCTCGGGAAAATCCAACGATACAAGCTGCAGCAGTTTGTCGATATGGAGGCGAAAGACCGTAAGCCGTATAAAGAGCCTGATTTTGAGGTTTATAAGTCGATAAAGAAATTCATTGAGGAGCAGGCTAATGTGAAAGTGCTTGCAAATCATCATATTGAGTACGATGCGGCTCTCGATTCGCTTGGCAAGATTGGTTTGCTTGAGTTCATTGCACAATCGTACGGCGTGACGATGACCGAAGCTGAACTTGTTGCTTTTCAAGATGTTGAGGCCATTGCCAATTATGTGGAGAAGAACAAGACCAAACTTCAGATTGAAACTATCAATTGGTCGTCGATTCTGAAGGAGAAAGTGCAACTCACACTGCCCAAAACATCTATATTCCAGGGAGTTATAAAGAACGCAAGTAAAGGCTTGTTCAAGCTGATTTTCAGGTTCAACGGCGAAGGAGCCGAACAGATTCCGCAAGGGCCGTGCATTATTGCGCCCAACCATCAGAGCTTCTTCGACGGACTGTTTGTAGCTTCGTTCATCAAACGGCGCACAATGCGCAACACCTATTTCTATGCCAAGAAGAAGCACGTCAACAACCGTTTCCTGCAGTTTATGGCTCGCCGCAACAATGTGATTGTCATGGATTTGCATAATGAGTTAAAGGAGTCGATTCAAAAAATGGCCGAAGTGCTGAAGCGTGGCCGCAACATCATAATCTTCCCTGAGGGCACACGCACCAAAGACGGTATGATGGGCGAGTTCAAAAAGACTTTCGCCATTCTGAGCGCCGAATTGAACGTGCCTATTGTTCCGGTAGCTATTAGCGGCGCATACGAGGCTCTTCCTCGCGGCAAGCATCTGCCACGCTTATTCTCGAAGATAAACGTGAAATTCCTTCAGCCGGTCTATCCTAAGGGCTACACCTACGAGTCGCTGAGCGAGGCGGTTAAGAATAGAATAGGGCGGAGTTTGAAGAAGTGAGAGATTAGTAACGAATTACGGTTCAGATATAGAAAATGCAAAGGCGGAATCAACTTCCGCCTTTTTGCTTTCTGTGGTATGAAGAATTGTTTATATCAATAGCTTCGGCTTAATGCTGGAGCAAAAAAAGAAGAGGCTGTTACCGGCAGCCCCTTCAAGCCTGCTGTCGGTGATTGCCGGGCAGCAGACAAACAACTCTAATCGGGAAAAAACTCTTTTTATGAAAATGTTCTGTTTTTCTTCTCGATAAAAACTATCAGATGCCGAAACACCTGATAGTTTTCACTAACACAATTATTTAGTATCCTGGATTTTGATAAGCTGCTATTTCCTCTTCGCTCATCTCTAATCCGTCAAGTTGGCCTTGTGGAATTGGGAACAAGTAGAGATGCTCGTCAAGGTCGCGAGTGTATTCTACAAGCTCTGTATCTGTGACTTTTGAGCCACAAATCTTATATGTCTTGGCTTTTTCAATCCAAGTTTGTGTGCGGACAAGGTCATACCAACGATATCCTTCACCAAAGAACTCGCGAGAACGTTCTGCCAGAATGTAATCAATGTCGATTGAGGCAGGAGTGGCGTCGGTCATCTCTTTGCTGTAATCGAAGCTGACGGCTTTTGCTCCAGCCACGCTGTAACTCCATTTGCCAGCACGTGCGCGTAGTACGTTCACAAGGTCACGAGCCGATTTTTCTCCGGTTGCGCCTTTAACGGCTGCTTCGGCCGCTACAAGGTAAAGCTCAGAGAATTTTGCGATGTAGTATGGGCGGACACTGCCAGCATTTGGACTGCCAAGAGATGTCTTGCTATCATAGTCGGTGCGTTGGTCGCTGATTTTGAACGGACCAGGATAGCGCAAGCGGCTGAAGTGTTGCGGGTCGACAACATAGCTCGATTCACCAGCCATAACGCCAAGACCTTTGTCACCGCCATTAGTGGCAACATCAGCATAATCAATGCCTTCGGTGTCCTCGCCAAGGAAGGTGAGAACGGCGTCTCCAATTTTTATTGGCATACCATTGGCGCAATAAACTTGCTCATAAGTTTTTCCGTCTTGGTTCCAGTTGGCACGATAAACAGTTTGGAATGTTGCATCGTAACGTGAGTCGTGAGTTTTGTCGGCAAATGTTTCAGTAAACACATTGTAGGTTGGAGCCATACGTGTCCAAGGACGGCCGTAGCCTTGTTTTGCCTCGCGGGCAACAGGGTTAATAGGCTCTGTCATTTTACCTTTTTCATCCAACTCAGTGCTTGCAAATGCGACTACGGTCGGGTAGTTCCAGTTGCACATCCAGAAAGCGAAGTTGTCAGGAGCGCCACCAGAACCATAGGTCAGGCTGCCACCGTTGAATAGTTCACTTTTCTCAGTGTGGTCGGCCCAAAGCATCATCTCTGGATTGCGCTCGTTTGAAGCGATGCACATATCGTAGAATGTCTCCTGCAAAGCGTAAGGGCCAGGGTTGTTTATGGCCTCAAGTGCAACATTGTATGCTAATTGGAAATAATCCGCTGGAGATTTTCCGTTGGGGTCAGTACGCGGGCCGTTCAGTTGTCCGTTAACTGCAGGATAAGTCGGAATGTTTTTGGGATTCTCGAGCCACCAGCCATAGGTCAGGTAAGCTTTTGCCAAATATAGTTTGGCAAGAGTTTTTGAGGCAGTACCTGCTGCGCGGGGCGATTCCGGCAAGTTGTCAGCTGCATATTCCAAGTCGGGAAGAATACATCTTGTGTAAACTTCTGCAACATTGTTGCGGACCGATGAACGCACTGGTTGGTCGTTAGGTTTGAGTTCGCCCGAACCAAAATCCAATGGAACACCACCGAATGTTTGAACCAACAAGAAATAGTCAAACGCACGGAAGAAATATGCTTCAGCAATGAGTTCCGGTGAAGCGGTTTGACCATATTCAATCAATTGGTTTGCCGAGTTGATGTTGGTAATCATCGGCTGCCAGATGACATCGGCGCGGCTGTTTTGTGAGTTCAGAATGGCTGCGCCTTCAGAGTGGTCGGCATCTTTGAAGTTAGCATCGGCGCTTTCGCCCCATGTGAATTCATCGGTACCGGTTTCAACAGCACTGTAGTAGTAGCCCTGACCATACATGTTACGCAGGTTGTTGTACATGTTGTCCAAGCCGCCGCTGATTCCTTGGTCTGTACCAAAGAAATCAGGAGTGAAGATGGCACGAGGGTGCTCTTCAAGAACGTCAGAGCAGCTACTGAAGCCCAGCGACACAGCTACTGCGGCGCTAAGCAATGTTATTATATTGTTCTTTTTCATCTCTGTAATTTTTTAAAATGTAACGTTCAAACCAAAAAGGAAGCTGCGAGTTTGCGGGGTGTTTGTACCGATTGTCAGCAAACGGCGTTGGTATGCGCCCGATGCCATATTCTCGTTGCCATAAGAGTTGGTTTCTGGGTCGAGACCTGTCTCTTTGTGGAATTTAGATGCAATAACAAACGGATTCTGAACGGTTCCGTAGATGCGGATTCTCTGAATGCCTGCTGTTTCCATCCAATTCCAATTGGCGCTTTCCATGTTGTAGCCAAGGGTGATAGTGCGGATTTTGCAATATGTTGCGCTGAAGTATCCGAGTGAGTTTCCGTATTTCGGGTTGTTGCTGCTGGTTAAACCGCCTGGTTTCGGATATTTTGCACCAGTGTTTTCAGGAGTCCAATAGTCAACATCAACGTTGTTGCGGCGGCCGGAAAGCATATTCAGATAGCCGTTAGCAGCGTAGAGAGAGCAGATGAGTTTGCCACCAACTTTGTATGCGCCAATTACGTTCAAATCAAATCCTTTGTAGCTCAAACGAGTATTGAAACCACCTTGGAATTTCGGGTCCATCTCCATGATTTGGCGGTCGTCATCATTAATTTGGCGAACAGGAAGTCCGTTAGCGTCAAAATCACCAGTGTATTTGACGCGGATGTCGCCCGGTTCAGCTTGCGGCTCCTCAATAGCCATAATGTCGGCGTCAGCCTCCTGCCACAAACCAACTTTCTCGTAGTCGTATATTACGTCAATCGGGTGTCCGACGAACCACCAGTTGCCTTTATCTTCCTTAACGCCAGAAGCCAAAGCGACTAATGTGTTCTTGTTACGATACATGTTGAGTCCGGCCTCCCAAGTCAAACCGTTGTAGTTGTCGAGGATGATGCCGTTCAAGTTCAACTCGAAACCTTTGTTCTCTGTCTTACCGATGTTGCTCATAATGCTATTAACACCAGTTGTTGCCGGCAGGTTGACACGCAGGAGCACATCGTGAGTTTTTTGAACATAGTATTCGAAACTACCGCTCAAGCGGTTCTTGAAGAATCCGAAATCAACACCATAGTTCATGGTTTTTGAGTATTCCCAACCAAGATTCGGGTTCGGAAGTTCAGATACATAGTAACCATTTGTTTGAATGTCACCAAGGTTTGTGGTGCGTTGCGAGAGCAGACCAAGTGTCTTATAAGGTTCAACTGACTGGTTCGAAGTCTCGCCGTATCCAACGCGTAGTTTGAGAGTGTTCAGATAATCAACATTATCCATAAAGCTCTCTTTTGCGACGTTCCAACCTGCTGAGATTGCGGGGTAGGTGTGTGCATTGTTGTCTTTTGCCAAGCGTGATGATTCATCTTTGCGGACAGCAACCGTCAACATGTAGCGGTCATCGTATGAATACATTACACGACCCATCATTGACCTCAAGCCAGAATCGCTATAACCTTGCCACGAAGGATTGAAATTCAAATCCTCAACAGGAGCTTGGGCAATGTTGTAGTACAGCATATAGTCAGAAGGAAGGTTCTTGGCTGATATATTCGAACTATAGTAAAGCGATTTCTCAGCCGAGAAGAGACCTACGGCGTTAATAGTGTGTGCGCCGAAAGTGCGGTCGAATGTCAGCAAGTGCTCAACAGCCCAGTTGTATGTAGTTGCTTTACTTTGTGATGCTGTAGAGGGAGATTCGGCATTGTCAGAGAAAACACCTTTGGCTTGGAAGTTACCTGACTCCGAATATTTGAAGTTCAAACCAACATTCACGCGATATTTCAAACCTTCGATAAATGGTGCCGAAATTTCACCGTAAAAACTATTATAGGTGCCATAATCGGTGTTTTTGTTCACCCATTTCTCGTTGTCAACAAGTTCTTCAATGGTACTGCGTGTTGTTATCCAATACTTGTCTTCTGGCAGTTGCATTACACGTCGTTGATTGCCGTCTTTATCAGTGGGGCTAACAAGAGGTGATGCTGTCAGAACGCTGTATAAGCCAAGGTTTGCGCCATTGGTAATTGAATAGTTGTTGCTGCTTGTGAAGCCAAAGCGCAGGAACTTGCCAACCTTTTGGTCGATTGCCGCACGTGCCGACAGACGAGAATAGTTTTGTCCCGGAAGAACCGACTCTTCTTTATAATAACCTCCGCCGAAACTGTAAGTTGCCGATTTTGTACCGCCTACAATTGAAAGGTCGTGGTTTGTAACCAGACCAGGGGCGTAGATTTCATCTTGCCAGTCAGTGTTAGCGTTGTCTTCTTGCTCCATCAGAGAGCCATCTTTGCCGCTGTAGTCAGCAACTTCACGCATTTTTTTAAGTTGTTCGCCATTCATCATCGGATATTTCGAGAAAACGGTTTTCGCCCCCACATAACCACTATATGTGGCGGTTGCTTCTTGGTTCAAATTACCTTTTGTTGATGTTACCAAGATTACGCCGTT
>JAFYYJ010000042.1 GCA_017557605.1 Salinivirgaceae bacterium | reverse complement strand
GTGGAGTCGGGTGTGCGTCTGCACTATAAGTTCAAAAACCCCGTCACAGGCGAGGACGACGAGATATCAATCGAGAACACCGAAACCCGCGACCAACCAAAAAACCGCGAGAATGCGCTGCGCTTGCTCAAATCGCAACTCTACAATCTGGAGTTGGAGAAGCGCCGCATCGAGACCAACAAGGTTGAGGCCGGCAAGAAGAAAATCGAGTGGGGCTCGCAAATCCGTTCATACGTGTTGCACCCTTACAAACTTGTGAAAGACGTGCGCACCGGTTACGAGACATCGAACGTTCAGGCTGTTCTGGACGGTGAACTGAACGACTTCATCAAGGCTTATCTGATGGAGTTTGGGGATGAGTGATGTAGATTTTAGGCATAAGGCAAAGGACATAAGTTAAAAATAGATAATAAAATGAAACCCAAACTGTTATTATTGTTTATTGCCGTTTCTTCGGCAGTAACGCTTAAGGCGCAAACCGAATTTGCACCCATTGGAGCAACGTGGTATTGTGGTAAAACAGAAGCTATGTGGGGCGATGAAGGTTTTTTAAAAGTTACATCAGCCGACACAACCGTAATTGACGGTAAAAAAGTGAAAGTTTTAATGTCGGAGTATCATTGGAGCAAAGGTGATATAAGTCCTTGGGACACTATTTATGCATATCAGACTGGCGACAGCGTACTGTTTTACTTTGATGGAGATTTCCGCCTTGTTTATAATTTCGGCTTGAATGTTGGCGACACAATGGAGATATATAATCCGGAAAACAAAGTCTGCGGTGAGGATTGGTTATACGGACACGTAATGGTAAAATCAATCAAAACACTGAACATAAACGGAACAGAGCTGAAAGAGTTTAGTCTTGCCCCAGCAGATTCTCATTCCTACTATTATCAGTATATAGAAAAAATAGGTACAACATCTCAGTTGTTTCGGGCGGATTGTTATGTCGGTTACGACGACACTTTCTTGGGAGGCCTTTTTGGAGCGTTGCGCTGTTATGAAGATACCGAAATTGGACATTATCAGGTTTATGATGATATGGCTTGCGACAGCTTGTATCAGTATGATTGGACGGAATATAACCGTTGGCGGGACTCTATGCTTCGAGTTGATGTGATTGACAAAGAATATTTGGAAGTGAAAATATTCTACTCACAATCCGATAAAGCTGTTGTTGTCGATACACACGGCAGTTGTGTCCAAAGTGTCATTAATGTGTCCGATGTCAACGGCAGAATTGTTTATTGTGATGTTTGCGAGCCGGAAACTCAAACTCGTGTCGCATTGAAAAAGAAAGGCGTTTATGTGGTGTTGATTAACAATAATTTGGGAACTTATTATGAGAAAGTTATTGCTTATTAGCGTTTTTGTTGTTCCGTTAATATTGCTTATAGTTATTGTATCGTGCAAAAAAACTCCATATTGCGATGACCATGAACGACTTTATTGCCATATATCATTTTATGATAAAGACAGTAATGATGTAGTGCTGGATTACAAGAATATTTATAATGATTTAGAGATTCGATTGTATAAAGATTCGAGCCTGACAATTGAGTGTCCCTTTGAAGTAGACTACTTTAGCATTGTTTATTATTTGCCTAAAGATTATACTGTTATAAGAAACGGAAGAACAATTTATTGCGGCGAATCTTATTTGTGGGCAAATGATGCAGTATATACAATTCATACGGAATATTCTGGCTCTTCTTCTTGTAATAGTAGATATGAAAAATTGGAGTGCAATGGTGTTGATATGACCGCTATGAAAGAAATCATAATTGTTCTTGATTAAAACTAATCCAACAGAAAAAAATAACTAACTTTGAATAGGAATAAATGCTTAATATAATGAAACCCAAACTGTTATTATTGTTTATTGCCGTTTCTTCGGCAGTAACGCTTAAGGCGCAAACTGAATTTGCACCCATTGGAGCAACATGGTATTATAGTAATATGGAGTCAATGCGGGGCGATGAAGGATACATAAAAGTTGTATCAACCGACACTGCCACTATTAATGGCCGGAACGTCAAAGAGTTAGTGCCATTTTTGTATGGTAGCAGTGGTAGAGTAACCGAATTGGAGCACTATTATGTCTGGCAAACTGGCGATAGCGTTCTTTACTATTTTGATGGAGAATTTCGGCTTATTTACAACTTTGGTCTGTCTGTTGGTGAAAAAGCGGACATCTATAATCCTGGCAACAAATATTGTGAATCCCCCATATCTACTATTATTATCGATTCTATAAACACTTTAGAAGTTAATGGACATACATTAAAACGTTTCTATAGTAAAGTGGATGACGATATGGGAACATCTTACGGAAGCCCATTTGCAGAAAAAATAGGAGCAATGTGGGGCATTTTTAATGGCACTTGCTATTCTGATGCATTAGGTGACGGATTAGGTACATTGCGTTGCTATGAAGATTCGGTCATCGGTTTTTTCCACTATTCAATTAAAGATTGTGATTACACTAACCAGTTTGATTGGGAAGCTTATTACGAATGGGAAAGACAGCAAATTGAAAAACTTACTGGCGTTGATGATGTTTGTGCTGAGTCAGGTTTCAGTGTTATTTATTCATCAGTCAATCGCACCATAACAATTTGTTTGAATGACGATTGCACGCTGAATCATATCGTTATTGTCAATTCTAATGGACGCATAGTATATAACGACATTTGTCAATCGGAAGCAAACATAAATGTACCGTTGCTAAAAAACGGATTATATATTATTCAAGCTAAAAATGAAAATGGGACTTATTATGAAAAAATTATTGCTTATTAGTTTTTGAATGCAAAGTGCAGTTGCACTGAATATTTGATAGAAAACAACTATTTAATACACCATAAACGAAAAAAATGAAAACCAGATTGTTATTAATGTTATTTGTTTTTGCTGCCTTTGCCGGTTGTAAAAAAGACGATTCAGATTACCGCGACAAATTTGTTGGAGCATATCAATGTCAAGTAACAGGGTCAATCTCATCGATAAATGACTATTTGATACTTATCGGTTCCGATAAAATATCATATTGGAAATACGCCGAAGGCTATGAGTGGAGAGACCCTGACACAGCGTTAGTATCGTATAGAGAGGAGTATAAGACAATAATCGACACCATTTATGTAACTACAAAAGGCGACTCGTCAATCCGACTTCAAGCCGCCAATTATAAAAGTATTGGATGGTGGCCTGACAGATGGATGCGAGGGCACATTTTATCAATTGTTGACCATGGGTACAACATCCGTATATCCGAAGACGGACATTTTGCCGGTGGTTATGAAAAGGATATGCCGGTAGAAGTTGACAGTGTAAGAGGATACATCTCAAATGATTCTTTAAAACTATTTTATACGTACAATTCTGGTTACGTGACAATAACAGCTTATTTAGAAAACATGATTCATTATGGAAGGAAAATCAAATAAGACATTTGCAATAAAAGCAAGATTAATGGTTGCATTGCTTGTGGTTATTATTATTTGCGCAAGCTGCAATAAAGACGAAGACTATCGCGACAATTTTATAGGCAAATACAATTGCGCAGTAATATTTGAATCTTTCTGTTTGCCAGAAGACTATTCTGTTTATAGCTGGTGTGACACATTAACGGTAACTATGGTCGGAGACTCTTCTATTTGTATAAGTTTCACGGACGAAGATACACTGGAAGAGACAGTCTCTGCCGATGGACATTTTGGATACAAAGGATATCATTCAAGATTCGGCACTTTTGAAGGTAATAATATATATTTAACAATAGAGGACGGTGGCCTTGGCGGAAGTTATACAATTAAATATTATGGACAAAAATTCAAATAGCCTTAAAATGTGAATTATCACAAAATTTCCAATTCAGCCACGTCGTAAATTGTTTCTTCATTTTTGCCGAAAAAGAGGTTTTCAGACAAACATCTTTTTTGTACCTTTGGGGCCGAAATAAACCAGAGTAATGTTCAACATCAGGAAAACGATATTTAGGTTGTGCGCGGTGGCGGGAGTTTTTGCATTTATGAGCATTGGCGCCAAAACATCATCGGCGCAATGCGGACTTGCCCTCAAAGACGAAGTGCTGAAAGAAATCGGCAAGGCGACCTATCTGAAAGATTTCCGCGTTAAGCTGCCCGAGGTGTCAGCTTCAAAAAAACAGAAAGAAGAATTCTCAATACTGCTCAACAAAGGCACACATTACAGGTTCAATGTTAAGGCCGATTCTGCATGCACCGACCAGATTGTGCTGAAACTCTACGATTTCACCAAATTCTACGGCAGCAACTACGACGAGTCGGACGGAATGTCGTACGCCTATTTCGACTTCTTCTGCGCCAAAACGCAGGTTTACTACCTCTCGCTGTCGTTTGTCGAGGGCAAGGAGGGCTGCGCCGCAGCCGTGGTTTCGTACGTGCAGAACTACTGATTCCATATTCCATTTAGGATTAGAAAATCTCCATTCGGGGCGTTTTCTGTTTGCGTTTGCCGCATTAGTTTGCGTTTAATTATTTACCTTCGCAGAACAAGATGTTTCATATTAAAACAATATAGAAGATGAAAAAATTGACTTTTGCAGTTGCGGCTTGCTTTGCGGCCACAACAGTTTTTGCACAGCCGCAAGGTGGAATGCCGGGCGGCGGTTTCGGAGGCTTTGGCGGCAACCAGAGCAGTACCGACACCATGCGTTACTCGCAGAAATTCCTCAACATCAACTACGCCGGCGACAACGAGGTTTATCACAATCTCGATATCTATCTGCCGAAAGAGGAAAAAGCAAGCTATCCGGTTGTTATCCACATCTATGGAAGTGCTTGGTTCAGCAACAACTCGAAAGGCATGGCCGACCTTAACACCATTTGCGCAGCTTTGCTCGATGCCGGTTACGCCGTTGTTACACCCAACCACCGCTCAAGCAACGACGCCAAATATCCGGCACAGATAAACGACATTAAAGCCGTTATCCGCTTTGTGCGCGGCAATGCCGACAAATATCATTTCGACACATCGTTTATTGCCACTTCGGGTTTCTCGTCGGGCGGACACTTAGCCTCGCTTGCAGCCACCACGCGCAACGAGAAAGTTGCCAACGTTGATGGCTACGAGGTTGACCTTGAGGGCAGCGTGGGCCAGTTCACCAGCTTCAGTAGTAGTGTCGATGCCGCTTGCGACTGGTCGGGTCCTGTCGATTTGATGCACATGGACTGCGGCGAATCGATGAAAATGCCGACATCGCCCGAGGAGGTTGTCCTTGGCGTTCCGATGAAAGGCAACGAGAACCGCTACAAAGCCTTGAGCGCGCCAACTTTCATCGACCCGTCGGACCCGCCAATCATCGTCTGCCACGGCAAAAAAGACAATGTGGTGCCGTTCTGCCAGGGTGAATCGTTCTATAACGCACTGAAAGCCAAAGGCGTTGTAACCGATTTTATCCCTGTTGAAGAGGGCGGACACGGATTCAACATGTACTCGAAAGAGAATCTGGCCAAAGTGGTCAACTTCCTGAACGAAGCTCGTAAAAACAAAAAATAATCATCAAATTTTATTATTATGAAAAACTTGAGAATCACAGCATTAAGTGCAGCTGCAGCAATGATTTGCGCAGCTTGCAACTCACAGGTTGCCGAAACCTACAACCAGTCACGCACACTTGAAGACGGTGGCACAGGTCCTTACAAAGCCATTATGGTGGCCGAGCCGTCGCTTGCCGAGCACACCATTTTCCGCCCGGCCGACCTTTCGGTTTTCAACGCTAAAAACGCTCTGCCTATCTTGGTTTGGGGCAACGGCGCATGCGCCAATTCGCCTTGGGAGCACGTCAACTTCCTCAACGAGATTGCCTCGCAAGGTTTCTTTGTAGTGGCCATTGGCAACTTCCCGGCCGACACAACGCCTTATCACGGAGCAATGTCGAAAACGGAGCAACAGATTGAAGGTTTGGATTGGGCCTTGGCTCAAAACGCCGACAAGAACAGTCCTTATTATCAGAAACTTGACGCCAACAAAGTGGCCGCAGCCGGAATGTCCTGCGGTGGCTTGCAGACGCTCAACAACGCTGCCGACAGCCGTCTGAAAACCATTATGATTTGCAACAGCGGCGCGTTCATCAATCCGGGTACAGCTATTCCGGGAATGCCGATGCCGACTAAAGACGACTTGCAGAAAATAACCGTTCCGGTGCTCTATTTGCTTGGCGACACCACCGACATCGCCTATGGAAACGGAATGGACGACTTTGCACGGATAAACAATGTGCCTATCGCCGCCTGCAACTTCCCTGTTGGTCATGGTGGAACCTATCGCCAACCGCACGGAGGCGAGTTCTCGATTGTTGCCGGAGCATGGCTCAAATGGCAGCTTAACGATGACGCCGAGGCCGCCAAGATGTTCGAGGGCGAGAACTGCGGTGTGTCGCTCCGCAAAGACTGGAGAATCGACAAGAAGAATATCGATTAAGGCTGACAGGCTTCTGTCTATCATAAAAACGGATTGCTGCGGCAGTCCGTTTTTTTTGTGCGTTGTTGCGTGGGCATAAAAAAAGCCGAACCTGACAGCCCGGCTTTCCAACAATTTAAATCTTTAAAGCAATTAATAAACGTATGTGGCGCGGATACGCATCATAAGCGATTTGGCGTTTTTCGAAAGTTTAACGGTTAAAAAATCTTTGTCGCTTATTGATACATCCGGACAAGCGGCGTTAATCACCTCGTCAACAGTTTTGTACGATTTGCCTTTGTAGGTGTAGTAAGCTTCTTCAGTCTCTTCATCGTAGCAGATGTTGACTTCTGAAAGGTCGCATGATTCAGTGTTATCTTGTCCCTCGCAGCCGGCTTCTGTTTCTTCTTTATCACATGCAGTAGTAAGTGTCAGCGCCGACGCTACCATAATCGGAAGGATAAATCTTTTGAGTTTCATAGCATAAATGGTTTAAGTTACTTAATAATATTTAACTCATAATCAAGCACTTCAAGGAATCGGTCTAATTTGCGACGTCCTTTGTAGAGGTGCTTATCAACTACAAATATAGGTGTTACTTTTGATTTAAGCGCAAAAAAGTCGCTGTTATTTTGTTTGATGCCAGAATAATTGTCGGCGGTCAGGCACTCTGCCAGCCCCTCGTTGTTGTTGATTATGTCGTCAATCAGCAGTCGGAATTCGTCGGTATAGACAGCCGACGGTTCGGAGAGCAGCAGTTTCAGAATGTCGTCGGCGTTGCCGTCGCGGTTCATGCAGGCGGCAAGCTGCAAGGCCGACATCATGTCAGGGTTCTCGGCAGGCTCTATCGGTTTTACAACCAGACGCAAACGACCGCTGTCGGTGTAATGTTGCTGGATGTAGGGCAGGTCGAGAGCCAGAAAGTTGCGGCAATGGCGGCAGTTGTAGGTTGCAAACATATAGACGGTTAGCGGCGCTGTATCGCTTCCGTAAACAAAATCGTCGGCATTGCAGGTTATTGCGACATCAGTTTTGCTGAAACCAAAATAGCGCTGTGGCTTGCTCTTAACCCACCAGGAAATAACGGAAACAACGGCCAGCAAGCCGATGCAGCTTATAATCAGAACAAGGCGTCTGCTCATCCGTTATTGGAATTTCACGCCCGAATCGTATTTGACCAGTCGGGGGCTGAAGCCAAGCTCAAGCTGTTTCTGCTGCACTTTGATTCGCGTGCGCATCTTCTTCTTGCGCGTCTCGGTATCGAACCAGTATTTCGAATCGCCGTTGATGTCGTAAGCCACCAGGTTGATTGACTTCATGTTCTCCTCGTCGGCAAGATTTTCTTTCATCTGGCTCTGCTTCTTCATCACGCCCTTCGAGTTGCCGAGCATTATCTCGCCCGGGAAAATCTTGATGTGATACTCGAAGTTGTCGTTTGCCATTCCCTGCATCACAATCAGCGACAGGTTCATAGCCGACGATTTGATGTCGGTTTGAGGCAGATAGAGGTAGCCGTGGCGCACAAACAGGCTCGTCTCAAGAGTCTGGAACTTGATGTCGTCGAGCTCGCGCATATTCACGAATTTGTCGAGTGTTTTCAGCACTTCCATATCCTTTATTTCGCCGTCTTCAAGTTTCATGCGGCCCAGCACTTTAATCGGGACAAACGGAATGCTGTCGCCCATGTTAAGCACTTCAACATATCCGTCGAGGTCGGCGGTCATGGTGCCGCTCAGGTTGTTCTCCGTAACCATTGTCTGGTCGAAGCTGTTGAAGTCGGCAAGCAACTTGTTGATGTCCATTTTGTCGAAATTGGTGCGGAAATACACCTGTATCAGCTCGTCTGACTTGAATTTGGCCCGCACCGATGCGTCCATTGCGCCGTTGAAGGCGTCCATTTTCAAGTGCTCGATGATGCCAACTGTGTCGTTGAGGCTGAATTTTGCCTGTATGTTGTTGATAGAAGCTTTTTCGTACTGCAGGTGTCCGAGTTTGAACATTCCCTTCACGTCAACCGGATAGCCCAAGGCGAGGAAACTGTATGGTTCGTCGGCTTTGAGACTGTCAACGGCCACACTGGTGCTGTCGGTCACAATGGCCACGCTGTCTTGCGGCACGGCGTCGGGTATGTCGGCCACCGGCTCTGGCTCGGATTCCGGCTTAGCTTGGGCAGTGGTGTCGGTTGGGAAGGTGCGCTCAACCCAGGCGTAGTCGAACTCGTCGAGCGACACTTTGGTGACAACTCGTAGCGTGTTCTCGTTCTGCTCAAGCGCGAAAATCTTTATCACATTCTCCACAACCGTCGAGTCGAGATGCAGTTTAAGCCCCTGCCAGTCGACATCTATTTTGTTGACGCAGACGCTGTCGTTGGCCACTTTTATGTTGCCGCCCAAACCGCTGAACGACAATGTCGGGTCGTACATGTCGGCGCTTATATTGTTGAGGTTCACGCCAATATCGGTGTTGTTGATAATCAGGTCAAACATCTGTTGCTCGATGCTGTCAAGGTTGACTGTGCCGTGTGAGTTCACGTTGACAGCAACGCCGCCGGTTATGGAGTGAGCAAGGCTGTCGGGGAAGAACTGCTTGAAGTTGTCGATGCTGACATTGACGCCCAGCGCGGCCTCATAGGTCGGGTTGTTGAGGTTGCTCACCTTGGCGTCAAGGTCGACGCGGCTGTCGTCAATCACGACGTAGAGTTTGTTGAGGTCGATTTTGGTTTTGTTCAAATCGAAGATGCTGCCGCCAATGTTGATGCCGGCGCCAAAGTCATCCACTTTCAGATTGAAATCGGGCAGGCAGACATTTGTGTTGCTGATGTTGACTGCGTAGTTGTCGTAACCGACATTCAGATTGAGAGAATCGACAGTTATCACGCTATCCATTGTGACGCCCAACTGATTGAGTTTGACCCCGATTTTGGTGTTTTGCAGGGCTTTCTCGATAAAAGCGTCGTTGACATCGCCGGTGTAGATGCCGGTGGTGTTGAGGCTGAGGTCGGCCGAGCCCACAAGCCGGCTGATGCCGAGCGAGTCGGGGATGAAGGGCACCACCTCGCTCATTGCTACATGGAACTGCCCGTCGACATTGTAACGTGGGCGGTTGATGTTGCTGGCTGTTACTTTAATGGTGCCGTTGCTCTTGTTGGTCTCAAAGTGGAAGTTCTTTAAATTCAGTCCAATAGTCTCGTCAATGTCTTTCTTTCCGGTTGTCACGGCCAAATCGATGCCTATGTTTTTCACCTTAGGCATGTCTGCCATTTCGACAGCGCCGTTTTTGAAGCCCAGAACGGCATCGACATGCGGATAGCGGACAGAGTCGGTGACATTGCCTTTGATGTCGGCGGCAAAATTCAGTTGGCCCTCAACTTTTTTAATGCCAAGCTCATCGAGCATGCCGTCAGGAGCGTATTTGAGCACGCTGGCAAGGTCTATTTTGTCGCACTGGGCGTGCATGTCGGCATAAATGTCGTTGCCGATTTTTGCTGAACCGGTAATGGCAATCAGAATGTCGTCGAGCGAGAGCGACACGTCATTTATCTCAATGTCCTCGCCAACATAATCGACATCGATTTTAAGCTCGGCCATTTGCAGGTTCTTGGCATTTGTTGATTCATAATCGACATTTGTAACCTGCACACTGCCTTTTACTTGCGCCTGAATCAAAGTGTCGGACAAGGCGCCTTTGGCCGTTATCTTTGGGATGTAGGCCTGGGCGTGTGCTCCCAGTTTGCGGTCATCGTAGATGAAGGTTATGTCGCTGATTGTCAGTTTTTCAAGGTCGATAACAAGTCCCATGGCGGTGGTGTCGGCAACCTTTGGTGTGGTGTCGGACGGCGACATTAGGAAATCGTAACTGGTAGTACCGTCTTCTTCAACAAGATATTTGATTGTGGCTCCTTTGAACTCCACTTCGGTAATTTCGATTTTACCGTTTTTCAACGGTTCGGTCCGCAGCGACACATACACTTTCTCGACAAAGACAAGCGAGTCGGCTTTAGTGTTGGTTTTGAAAACGGAGCCAAGGTAAACGTCGTTCAGTTCAAGGGTGGTGTAGGGGAATGAGCGGATGAACGACAGCGAGGTCTGGCCAATGTCGACCGGCGCATTGATTATGTTTTGCACACTCGGCAGCGCCATTTTGACAACCTTGTCGTGGGCGAACTCGGCAACCAGCAACAGCCCAATCACTATCAACAAAATGATAGCGAACAGCCAGCCGAACGACTTGAAAATGAATCGTGTTAACGACCATTTCTTTTTTAGCTTGCGTTTCAGGTTGTTTTTCTTTTTGCCGCTGTCATCGTTTGAGTTGCCGGCGTTCTTTGTGTTATCTACATTCTCGACGTTTTCAACATTCTCGGGCGTTCTTGCGCCGTCGGTTTCGTTAGTTGCCATATCACCTATTTTAATGAGAAATGCCAAGGTAAGCAAATAGTTGATATGAGAATATGCCGAGGTGAAAAATTTTGAGATATTCGTATATGCCCGGTTCAATATCGCATATTCATTTTTATACCTAATGTTCTTTCAATTTGCAACTTAGAATCAAAATTTGTAAAATTGCAAGTTATGCATTGATTATTCGGTTAGTCGTTTGACAAGCAATTATTAATTAAACTTTACATTATGAAAAAACTTCTTCAAAGCCTGATGCTCATAGCAGTATTGGCTATTGCTTCGGCTGGTGCTATGGCGCAAAACTCATTTAGTTATCAGTCGGTTATCCGCAACAACGGCGAGGTTGTCAGCAACCAGGATGTTGCGTTGCTAATCAGCATATTGAGCGGCAGCGATGTCTGCTACCAGGAGGTTCAGAAAGTGAAAACCAACGCCTATGGCAACATCAGCGTAAACGTTGGCGAGGGAGAACCAAAAACCGGCAGCTTTGCGGCCATTCCGTGGGAGACAATGCAGATTATGATGCAGATTGAAGTCAGCACCGACGGCACCGAAAACTACGTGAACTTAGGGCAGATGCAGATTCAGCCTGTACCATACACCATGTACGCAGCCCGCACCACCACTGTTATTCAGCCGAAAGAGGCTACCGAAGACCCGATTTTTGAGGTCCGCGACAGCGAGGGTGAGCTTTTGTTTGCTGTTTATGAGACGGGCGTTAAAGTGTTTGTTGACGATAACAAGAACGATAATTCGAAGGCCGCCAAGAGCAAATTCGCCGTGGCCGGACAATCGGGAAGCAAAGGCGAGCGAAATCTTCTGACCATCGACGCCGACGGAACAACAGTTTATGTTGACGATAACGATGACGATAACACAAAGGCTGCGAAAAGCAGGTTTGCCGTGGCTGGACAGTCGGGCAAGGATGTCAATAATCTGCTGACTATCGACGGCTCGGGCGCAACTATCTTTGTTGACAATGACACTAACACTGACGCTAACAAGGCTGCAAAAAGCAGGTTTGCCGTGGCCGGGCAGTCTGGAAAAGGTGGAAAAAATCTTCTGACCATAGATACCGAAGGCACAACGGTGTTTGTTGACGATAACGATAACACTAAGGCGGCTAAAAGCAGGTTTGCCGTGGCAGGACAGTCGGGCAAGGCTGTCAATAATCTGCTGACTATCGACGGCTCGGGTTCAACTATCTATGTTGACGATAACGCTGACACTAACGATAACACTAAAGCAGCAAAAAGCAGGTTTGCCGTGGCCGGGCAGTCGGGTGGCAAGGCTAATGGCAATCTGTTTACCATCGATGGCGATGGTTCAACTGTCTATGTCGATTTCAATACCTCAGGCAAAGCCGCCAAAAGCAAATTCGCTGTGGCCGGACAAAGCGGGAAAGGCATAGAGAATGCCCTGACCATCGACGGCGACCAGGCGACATTCTATATCGATGTTGACGATAACCAAAATGGGAAAGCCGCCAAGAGCCGTTTTGCCGTGGCAGGACAATCGGGCAAGGATGTGCAGACAGCCTTTGTTGTTGACGGTAGCGGAACGATAATTTACATCGACGAGTGGGACGACGCTTCAAAAGCTGCTAAAAGCACCTTCGCTGTAGCTGGACAGTCGGCTCAAAAGGGTAACAGCAACTTCTTTATAATCCACCGCGACAGCACCCGAATCTATGTCAACGACCTGCCTCAAACCGCCGACACCACCGGCACCGAGCCTGGTTCTGCTCCGGTTGTTGCTCCAAGTCTGGCTTCGGCTTTCGCTGTTATCGGCATGACACAAAAGGCTGATATGCTTGTCGTTAACCGCGACAGCACCATTGTCAAAATGAACACCTATGTTGAGGAGGAGGTACAGAACAGCACAGGCAAGGTTGAAAAGATTATCGACGACAGCAAACCGAAAACCATCTACACAACAGGTCAGATTGCTGCTATTGCCCTAAAAGGAAATGACGAATTTGGAGAGAGTTACACTATTACCTACGCCTACTATCAGAGCGATAATGGCGAGTATCTTCACTTAAAATATTGTGACGAATACAACAATTATCAGTATCGCAACTATTATCTGATAGACAATATGTTGTATGCGGACTCGATTATTGTCAGCAGTGCCGGCAACGAATTTGCAATCGCCCCCGAACACTATACACAACCAATGAAGAGCGACACATCGCTACTGATGGTGTACGAGCGAAAGATGCGTAATAAAGGCTATTCATCGTTTCTTGAGGACGGACAGACAACATTCTACGACAGCGAAGAAAATCTGGTTATGACAACCGAGCAAAATGTGCTGATGGCTGTTGATAATGGCAAATCATTCATCGACACCACGTTGCAGAATATTCTTGTTCAAGGTATGATATTAGCAGGTGGCGCAACTTATGAACGAAGCGATTTTGTGAAATTGCAATTGAGCGACGGCCAACTGTATGACAATGAGGCGGATTTCGACAATTGCAACGAGGATGTATTTGGTGACGAAGAAAAGCAAAACAAACTGACTGTCACGCAAATAGAAAATCGGGTTGCCGCATTTAAGGCAGGATTCGCTGTGAAAGCCGAACCGAACAACGACAAATGGGGTGAGGTAACACTTTCGGAGAATAAAGAACGGTATGCTTACGGCGAAACATTGACGTTGACCGCTAATGCTTATGAAGGTTACGTGTTCACATGCTGGAGCGATGGCCTCCTTGACAAGGAACGCATTGTGATTGTTGCAGGCGAGGCGTCTTATCAGGCAATATTTGAGCAGCCTGTTCTATATGTCAGCGGCAGCAAAGACGCCAATGACGAAAACTACGGTTATACAATTACCAAACCATTGGCAACATTAGAGGCGGCTGCCGATATCATTGCGGCTGCTGAACCAACCAATTTGAAATGGACAATTCGTATCGACAGTACGCTTACGGGCTTACAAACGCTGCCTGCCGACCTTAATGACCACGCTTCGAGTATCACCCTCGAAGGCAATCGCGGAATTAACAGAGATGGTGTTCCGCAGGATACGCTCAACGGCAATAATGAAGGCACAACACTTACAATAAATACTGCTGTTCCGGTAACTATTGAAAATCTGATGATTACCGGCGGAAATGCAACTAATGGTGCTAACGGCGGCGGCATCAACATTGCAAGCGGGGCAACTGTTACATTAGCCGACGGAGCGCGTGTGAGCGGAAACAAGAGCATACGTAACGAATCCAATGCTGAAACCGGTTGCGGTGGCGGTGTTTACAATTTGGGAACACTGTTTATGTACGGCTCGGCCGTGATTGGCGACAATACAAAACAAGTGGCGGCCTCCAGTGAAACAGAACGCTCAAACCAAGCGGCTCGTGGCGCAGGTCTGTTCAACCAAAAAGGTGCTAAAGCATATTTAGGCTACAGTTCCGAAAATCAAAAGGCAGAACTCACCGGCGGAATATTCTATAATTTTAATGCAGCGAATAACTACATGGAGGGTGCGGGAGTGTTCAACCGTGGCACTCTTAAAATGAATAGCGGCACCATTGCCTACAATGGCTCAAACAGTAGTGGAGTAGGTGTTTACAATGAGGATACTAGCAGTGGTTATTTTGAACTCTCGGGCGGTAAAATCAGCAATAACAAAAGCATTGGAAATCCTAATTGGGGTGGCGGTGGCGTCCGTTCAGCGACAGCTTTTGTGATGACTGGCGGTGAAATTAGCGATAACTACACCAATTGCACATGTGATGGTAGTGGAGTATTCCTCGAATACCCATTCACAATGACTGGCGGTGTTATTAAAGGCAATGGACCAAAAACCGATGTCTCCTTCTACGAGGACGCGACCTTCAGCATGGGCGGCAGCGCTGTTATCAGTGGTACTGTCAGCTACAACAAGGTAGTCACAATCTGCAAACCGTTCGACGACACACTTACACTTGCAGCCACCATCAATCCAGGCAACTACGCCAACAACCGCACCGTTCTGGTGCTTGCCGACAGTGTAAAAAAATCAACCACACTTGCAGCCGAGGTTGGCAAGTTCAAGCTGGCATCGACCGACTGGCGCATAATCGCCGACGGCAAAATGCTAAAGACCGATTTTGTGTCGGTTGAAGGCACATACTTCGACGGCTCTCAAAGAGTTGACACATCGCACGTCTTTATCGTAGGCCGTAAGTTAGCAATACATAACCTTTACGCTTGCGACCACGAGGTTACACAAAGCGAATATGAGGCTGTTATGAGAACCAACCCGAGTTATTTCAACAGCAACCCTGTCGAAAACGAAAAACAAGAGAACCGCCCCGTTGAGCAGGTTAACTGGTACGATGCGCTTGTTTACTGCAACAAACTGAGTATTAATGAAGGATTGACTCCTTGCTACTCAATTAACGGTGTCACCAACCCTGAAACCTGGGGCGAAGCGCCCACTGCGCAAAACGCCCACTGGGATAGTGTGGTTTGCAATTTCAACGCCAACGGCTACCGTCTGCCCACAGAGGCAGAGTGGGAGTATCTGGCACGCGAAGGCAATAAATTCTCAACCTACAAATTCAGCGGTAGCGACACTATCAGTGTGGTAGCTTGGTATGGTATGCAGATAAGCAATGGCACAACCCACGAGGTGAAGAAACTTAAACCAAACTCGCTCGGACTTTACGATATGTGCGGAAACGTTTGGGAGTGGTGCTGGGACAAATCAGACTGGATTAATGGAATTGAAGGACCTGGAGGAAAAGTGGTTCCTGTCACTGAAGACACCCCGTTCGACGGTGAATCGACGGGAGTTGCTCGCACCGGGCGTGGAGGTTGCTGGAGTTTTGCAAATACTTTATGCGGTATCGCTTATAGGCACAACAATCATCCTAACTATAAATATCAGGATGTTGGTTTCCGCGTAGTGCGCACAGCTGTAATAACCGACAGCGTTACCATAACTTTCGATACCAAAGACGGCGATGCTATGGAGCCGATGAAGGTTTGGCGAGGCTACCGCCACAACGAGTTGCCCACACCTAAAAAAGGCACGCTTAACTTTGGCGGATGGTACACCGACAGTGTTTGCCAGACACCGTTTGTTGTTGGCGGCGCAATCACATCCGACACAACGCTCTACGCCAAATGGCTGAGCGATTTCATTGAAGTGAAGGGCTCGTATTTTGACGGCTCGGCCTCTGTTGCTAATTCCGTTGTCTTTATCGAAGGCAGCAAGTTCACCATTCAAGACTTGCTTGTGTGCGACCACGAGGTTACGCAGAGCGAATGGAAAACCGTTATGGATTTAAAAGATGAAGATATAAGCGACGCTTATGGCCAAGGTGAGAACAAACCTGTATATAATGTTACTTGGTACCAAGCCATTGCCTACTGCAACAAACTCAGCTTGCGCGATAGCCTTGAGCCGGTTTATGCGGTTAGTGAAGTTACGGATTGGGACGCACTTGAGTTTGCCGATATACCTAAAGATAGTACCACCTGGAATGCCGCAACCTGCAACTTTAATGCTAACGGCTACCGCCTGCCCTCCGAAGTAGAGTGGGAGTATCTGGCACGCGGAGGCTCTAATTGGAATAGCTACCAATACAGCGGTAGCGATAATATTGACGAAGTAGCTTGGCACAACTATAATAGCGAAAACGTAATGCACGATGTGAAGACAAAGAATGCTAATGCCCTCGGCATCTACGATATGAGTGGCAACGCTTGGGAGTGGTGCTGGGATTTGATTGGTTCCGTACGCATCTTGCGCGGAGGCTCTATGAAATGTAACGATGCGGCTCATTCCCCCGAGAATGACTGGTGTAATGTGTCTAAGAGGGCTACCCAATATGCGTCTGTAACGTCAAATCAACTTGGCTTCCGCGTTGTACGCACGGCAACTAATACCGATACCGTAACCATAACCTTCGACACCAATGGCGGCGCGGCTATGGAGCCGATGAAGGTTTGGAAAGGCTGTCGGCTCAATGCGCCCACGCCGAAAAACGGCACGCTTAACTTTGGCGGATGGTACACCGACAGCAATTGCCAGATACCATTCGATTACAACAACGCCATCACCTCCGACATAACACTCTACGCCAACTGGCTGAGCGATTTTGTAAAGGTGCAAGGAACATATTTCGATGGCGCGGCCACAGTTTCGAATTCATTCATCTTTATAGCAGACCGAAAGATAACTATCCGCGACCTCTACGCTTGCGACCACGAGGTGACGCAAGCTGAGTGGCAAGCCATTATGGGCTCGAACCCGAGCCACTTCGACGGCACTGATGGCACAGAGGCTGACTTTGGCGAAATTCAGGAAAACCGCCCTGTCGACAGCATTAGCTGGTACGATATGCTTGTATATTGCAACTTGAGGAGCGCAGCCGAACATCTTACGCCTTGCTATACGATAAACGGAAGCACCAAACCTGCCGATTGGGGCACAGTTCCGACATCGAACTCAGATTATTGGAACAACGCGGTGTGTGATTTCGATGCCAACGGTTACCGCTTGCCCACCGAGGTAGAGTGGGAGTATCTTGCCCGTGGCGGTCAGCTTACTGGCACACAGACCACTTTCAGCGGCAGCAATACACTCGACCTGGTTGGTTGGAACAAAGGAAACGATGGTGGCAAGACTCACGAAGTAAAACTGAAGAAACCTAACTCGCTCGGCCTCTACGATATGAGTGGCAACATTTTGGAATGGTGTTGGGATAGGCGAAACACTGTTACCGCCAGCACTCCGGCTGAAGGCCCGAGCCAAGGTACGCGCCGTGCCCGCCACGGCGGAGGTTACCGTGACGACGCTGACGGATGCGGTGTTCACGTCGGAAGCGAGTTCGACCCGTGGGTACGCGATATTGATTACGGCTTCCGCGTTGTGCGCACAGCAAACTTCAGCATCTACATCGACGGAACCAACGGCGACAACAGCCATTCGGGGCTTACGCCCAACAACGCCTTTGCCGATTTAACTGCGGCTGTTAGTTTGATAGAGACAACAGCCAAACCAGCTCTCGATTACATCATCTACATCAGCGGCACTATCAACGGCGCGCAGACACTTGATGCCGAACACCTTAATGGCAAGGCCAACAGCGTAACTCTCTGCGGATTGAACGGCTTTGACGGCGATGGTGTTCCGCAGGATATGTTAGATGGCAAAGGCTCCGGTACGGCGCTAACCGTTGCCACCACAGTGCCGGTCGAAATCCGCAACTTGAAAATCACCGGAGGAAACGCTGAAAATGGCGGCGGCATCAACATTGCAGGCGGCGCAACAGTTGCTCTTGCCGATGGCGCGCTGGTATGCGGCAACAGAACTACCGACGGTGAATACCACGAAGGAGGCGGCATCTACAACGCGGGAACACTCTTTATGTACGGAAGCGCAATGGTCGGAAACGATACGGCAACTGTCGCGGCAGTCAGCAGAACCGCTTGCTCCAATGCAGCCGACCACGGCGGTGGCCTCTATAATGCGCCGGGAGCCAAGGCATATCTTGGTTACAGCTCGGAGAACACTCCGGTACAACTCACAGGTGGTTTCTACAACAACTACTCGTGGGGCGAGGCTGGCGGAATCTATAACAAAGGCACACTGAAGATGAGCAGTGGCAACATCTGTTACAACGGTTCGGAAGGTTACTCTGCCGGCGTTACAAATAACTATAGTGAAGCAAATTTTGAACTGAATGGTGGAACAATAAGCCATAACGCTACTAATCCTAACCAAAGTGTAATGAACAGTGGCGGTGTGCGTGCTTGTGAGGGTAATTTTATAATGAGCGGTGGCGAAATCAGCTATAACTCATCGAATAGTTCTGGCGGTGTGCATGTACATGCGGGTACCACCACATTAATCGGCGGAGTTATAAAGAACAACACCGCAACCACAGGTCAAGGCATATACTTTGAGAGTGGCACACTGGAAATGGGCGGAAGCATTGTTGTTGAGGCCAGCAACGATGTTTATTTGAGTTACAGTAACAAAATCAGCATTTGCAAGGCATTTGACATTGCCGCCTATGTGGCTGTCATTAAACCATCGAGCTATTCAACAAGCAAGCAGGTGCTTTCGGCAGCCAGTGGCATAACTCTGAGCGATTGGTGCGGCATGTTTGCTGTGGAGCCGGTTGTCAGCGGCACAACATCAACCTCGTGGTTTGTCAACAACACCGGTTATTTGCAAAAGGGCGAGAGCCACACATTTGTCGATTTAGGTCTTACTAGCGGCAACCTTTGGGCAACCACCAACTTGGGTGCAAACTCGCCTGAGGAGTATGGCGATTACTTTGCTTGGGGCGAGACGGAGCCTTACTACTCATCACTTAACCCACTTGCATGGAAAGATGGCAAGGAAAATGGCTATACGTTGGCAAACTATACAAAACTGTCAGACGGTGCGGGATTTAGCAAATACAATAACATCGATGGAAAAAACACTCTTGAACCCATCGATGACGCTGCCGCTGCCAACTGGGGCTACGACTGGTCAACACCAACCGAAGCGGATTATCAGGAACTCATAAACAATTGCACATGGCTTTGGAAAAATAACTACAACAGCACGAATGTCAACGGTTACTTAGTTACATCAAATAACAACGGCAACCAAATCTTCCTTCCTGCAGCAGGCGGGTACGACGGTAATGGCAATGGTAATATCGGAACGAATGGGTTCTACTGGACTGCCTCGGTTTATGGTATCTATTTCGATAGTGCAAATGATTTGAATTTCGGAAAGACCTACTCTCCCTACGTTAATTACTCCTACTACCGCTACATGGGATTCCCTGTACGTCCGGTGAAGAAGAAACAATAGGTGAGAGCCAACAACTCTGCGTCATAAGAAAATGAAAGCCTCCGAGGAATTAGCCTTGGAGGTTTTTTTGTTTATTGTGTCAGAGAGCAGATAAAAATCCCTAAAACTCTGAATCATAATATCTAAAATAATTTGTATTATTGTAGGTTGCAGTCGGATATTCCCCATGCATGCGTAAGCGATTATTAATCAATGCCATATTGATATGAAAAAACTATTATCAACCCTGATGCTCATAGCGTTATCGGCTATTGTTACGACCGGTGCTATGGCGCAAAACTCATTTAGTTATCAATCTGTTATCCGC
>JAFYYJ010000041.1 GCA_017557605.1 Salinivirgaceae bacterium | reverse complement strand
TATTAATAACTGAATCAGGAATGGATATTGCCGTCAAACTACTACAACCTTCAAACGTTCGCTCTCCTATGCTTTTAATTGTTTGGGGAAGACTTACCGAAGTTAGACTTTTGCAATTACGGAATGCTTCTTGACCAATGCAAGTAACATTACTCACTGACAAACAATCATTTACAATTTTCGAGGAACAGTTTAGAACCATTTATATAATTGTAAGCGTGTTATTCGCATTAATCCGCTTTAGTAAGCATATCAGCAAAAACCCATTATTCTCTCGCAAATGTAGTAAAAAACGCTTGTCAGACGCAAAAAACGCTATATTTGGGCTAATCATCGTTAGATGATTTAAAATTTCAACGCGAGCCGATGGCCATTTTGTGGCTATCGGCTTTTTTATTGACTGACAACGAGAAACGGATTTTGTTTCTCACTCGGCCGAACCCAACGAGAAACGTTTTTCGTTTCTTGGCTTGGTTCCGCAATGGGTGCCCCATCGATGGCGGAACATTCGGCCGAACTTCACCGACTGCGGACCGATGACGCGGCGGCGCCGGTTCGTCGGTTGCCTGTCGGGACCTGCGAGCAATCAGGAACAGGCGGCGGCAAGTGCGTGGCGGCGTGGACTTCGTGAGTGGACTATGGAAGCGGAACCAGGTGCGCGGACGCGGGTCGGGTGCCGTGCGTGGGCACGTGCGGCGGCGGCGCGAGGGTGGCAGCGTGCGGAACGCAGCGCGACGGACACAACTGGCCCCGGAAAAAAGAAAACCAGAAAAAGAAAAAAGGAACGCAAAACAGTTCGCGTGAACAGAGCGTCACGCAAGGTTTTTTGGAAAAAATACTCTTTTCGAGCGAAGCGAGGAAAGGAAGATTTTTTTCAAAAACCCGAAGGGCTTGACCTTGCAGTTGGCGCGGCGTGAAGCGACCTTGCGTTTCCTTTTTGGCTTTGGCTTTTTTGACGGGCAGTTTTGCAACTCTTCATATAGGCTTCCTATAGCCTACCTATAGAAAACAAGCATTCAAAAAATGGGCTCGCCAGCCGAAAACAACTTATGTGCGAAGCACGCCATTCAGGGCGCAAGCACGGTAACGCCGTGCGCGCCCCCAAAGGGTGGGTGGTTGGGGGCTGGCGAGGGCAAAGATGGCAAGCGGCGTGGGGCGCGTTGAATGTGCGAGGCGGCTCGGGCTGTGGGTTGGATTGACGGCCATCGGAACGACGACAAGGGCTGACGAGGTAGCGTAGTGAGAAGGCTTTGCGTTGAGGGCTCGGTGTCGGACTGTGGGCTGCGAACATTGCTGACCATATTGCGCGAGGTTGTGCGGTTGGATATGGTTGGCAACGTGGGTGCGGTGGGAATGTCCGTCGCCGCGCTTGGGTTGGAAGCCTTCGAGCGAAGCGGACGCGGCAGCGCTTGGAAAAGAAAAATAAACTAACCCTTTGCTGTGCGAAAAACACCCTGCAGCGAGGAACGAGCCGCAGAGTGTTTGTTCGCTCTGCAAAAACCGCTTACGGCGTTCCGATGGTCGGCAAATTGAGGAAAAAGAACGAGCCGCCAGGCGTGGGCAGTGGGTAGCCGTGCGAGAGAAAGAAAACTTGACAAGGACTGACACGTGCGCGAGCGTGAAGTTTGCGCGTTGGGTGTGGGCGGTTCGGTGCGGTGTGTTGAGGTCGGCACTGCGTTTAGGGTTGGCAAGGGCTGACGCGGTAGCGGAATGAAGTAAGCGTTGCGGTGGGAAAAGCACGGATAGCGATTTAGGGTTGTGCACTGGCTGCCCAAATCGAGACCGAAGGTCGAGATTTGGCCTGCCAATGCGAAGGGTTGGAAATCGCCATCCAGGGCTGTGGGCTGACAGCCTACGGAATGGAACGGACGCGGCTGCGCTTGGACGATAAAAATGCGCTTGCGGTGTGAGGCTCACCCTGCGTCGAGGAACGAGGCGCAGAGGGAAGTGAACACGGCAAGACCTATGTTAGTGCGGCTGGGGACGCAGCGCCGACAGGGCGGAAAAAGCGCGAACCGCCTTTGGAATGGGCTTGCCATTAGGCGTTGTATACAGGGATTTGTCGGTTTACTGTCTTGGTTGGTTGTGCAATATTGTTGAGGGCTTTTGCGGCACTACCCTTACCGCTCTCCCGACGCCCCAAAAAAAGACGCACGCGGTGGGAAATAAAAAGGGCTCCCACGCGGATTTTTTTGGGGTTGAGGGGTGGCAGCGCAGTTTAACATAATGCAAACTATCACTGACAACGCAAGTGTAGGAGCACCGACGGAACGAGTTGTTCTGATAGTTTACATTATGTTTAAGCCTTGTGTCTGCCCTTGCTTTGCGAAAAAACTCTTATGCGTCAGCACCTTGTTTCAAATATGGGTGTGGCGGGTGGGCATACGTCGGCGCAGCCACCACTTTAAGGCATTAGGCACAAGGCATCAGGCATTATCGGTGGCTAAAGCCACCTCACGGAACGGACAATCATCGACATAAGGCGATAACGATATACGATTAGAGGACAGTATTGAGCACGGCGGTTGGTGTCCGTCGATAGTTTTGCCGCAACTAAATTATTGTTCAACCAAAAAATTGTACCACTATGAGTAAAGTGAAAGACAATCTGGTAACCGAAGGTTTATCAGGAAAGATTGGCGGCCGTTACTGCTTCAGAAACAAAAACGGCAAAACTATCCTCTATCGCTTGGGTGTCCGCTCGGGCGAAATGAGCGAGGCGCAGTTGGAAGTTCAAGAGAAGTTCAAACTTGCCGCACAGCAAGCACGAGCCGACTTGAAGGACGCAACGAAGAAAGCCGAATGGGAAGCCGTTGCGCAGTCATCGGGCAAGTATTCAACAGCGTTTGGCGCGGCAATGTCGCACTATTACAACACGCTGTAAGCCAAAGAAGCGACAAACGAAAGGGCGGCGAAAGCCGCCTTTTCCGTTTGAGCGCGATTGTAGAACCTAAAACAGACAGACAATGGAAAACATCATCAAATACCTGGGCACACTGCTTTTCGGATTGGCTGCATACCTTGAACCGACATTGCCGTTTATGGGTGTCTGCACGGTTGCCGTCCTGTACGACGTGGTGAGCGCGTGGCGCTTGGCGCGTCGAGCAAGTACGGCGCAGCCGAACAAAGCGAGCGGCAAATTCAAATCGAGTGCAATGGGCAAAGTGACGGTTACGCTGGCAAAGGTTTACGGGCTTATCCTGCTTGCCTATTTAGTTGAGAACGTGGTTTTTGAGGGAATGAATATGCGGCTGCCGAACATTGCGGCCGGTGCGGTTTGCTTTTGGCAACTATGCTCGATTCTTGAGAACGAGGCTTCCTGCAACAACAGCAAATGGGCACGAATAGCACGGCGCATATTGATAGACAAAACCGCACGGCACTTTGACATTGACCTTAACGAACTAAAACACACTGACAATGAGAACGATAAATGAAATTATAATACACTGCACGGCTACGACCGCAGGGCGAAACGTGACAGTTGACGAGTTGCGTGCCTGGCACAAGCAACGAGGATTCAAAGATATTGGTTACCACTATGTTGTGCTGCTTGACGGCGACATAGTGAACGGTCGGCCGATTACAATGTGCGGCGCACATTGTAAAGGCCACAATGCCAACTCGATTGGCATTGCCTACGTTGGCGGTCTTGACGCTTGCGGCAAGCCTGCCGACACACGAACCGAGGCACAACGCGAGGCACTGAAAGTGGCGGTGCGTGTGCTGCGTGACGTTTTTGGGGACGTGCCTGTGCACGGACACAATGAGTACGCAAACAAGGCTTGTCCTTGTTTTGACGTGGCAGCGGAATTTAGAAAACAACCTAAAAGCAACCGACAATGATTGACAGACATACAAAAATGAACGCTAAAGTGCTTATTATTTGGCTTTTGGCATTGGCGGCAATTTGGTTGCTTTGGGGTTGCAAGTGCGGTAAGAATATCGGCCGAAGCGAAGCGCGGACGGATTCGACCGCACAGAGTGAGCAAACAACGATTATTGAGGTGTTTGCGAACAACACCGACGCTATAGACAAACCAACGGCAAACAACGAGCGTGGGGAAAATGAAGGCCGAAAGGCTGAAAGAGGCAAGCGTAGGCGATTTGCCGCGCAGCGGCCTGTTGAGCCGACGCTTGCCGACCAAGAGTGCGCTGGCGTTGTTGCCGACCTTATCGAGAACGGCGGCGGTGTGGTGAAAATAACCAGGACTAAAAAAGCGACCTCAACCACTGACCGACAACAGCAACAACTTGATAGAGTGATTAAACGACGGAATGACTGGGTTTTCTTTTTGGGTGTGGTGGTGGCGGTGGCGGCATTCAAACTACTGAAAGGCTGAATGCGAGAAGGATTGATTTTATAAAAAGGCAAGCGCAGAGGCTTGCCTTTCTTTTTTGCATAGAATGCAAAAGGAAGAAACGGAACACACTGCAGATTGGACAAACTGGACGCAGAAACTAACTACGGAACACACGAAAAACACGGAAAGGGCTTGCTGAAGCAAGCGGCACGCTGGACGGGAAGCGCAGTGAGTACGCTGCTCACAAAGACAAACGAACGAAAACACACAAAGGCATACTTTAATGTCAAAAAATGACAAATTCTTGCGATATGCCAACGAAAACATTTCCTATATTTGAAAACCTTTGTGCGTTTGCGCATAGGTGGACATATTGAGGACGTTTACTGACGTTTTCCTTTGGCATTCCAAATTCTCGCAAGTTTTTGAAAATCGCCTCAAAGATGACGCAACTGTGAACGCCTCGCATTGGTATGTATGGGATTGTAATGCCCTTGATTTCAGGGGTGTTGCTTCTTTATATAGCCAGGCGTGGGCTTTCGCGTTGCTTGTATCTTACGGCGATTGGGCAATGCGAGAAGCCTTGGAATGTGGGAACGAGTAACGAGATTCCCACGTTTTTTTTTGCCCTTGGCGTGGCGAGACTCTTAACAAAAGGGCTGATGAGCGCTATGAGCAATTATGTTACAACCAAACACAACATTCGATAGTCAATACAATCTTCTGCGGCTGATTGGGCGCGGAGGTTTTGCTGAAGTGTGGCTTGCCGAAGAACAGTTCACGCATTTGCAAGTGGCACTAAAGATTTATGCGCCTGGCGGTGGAATGGATGACGAAGGCGTAAAAACCATTGGCAATGAATTCGGATTGTTGCTGAATTTGAACCACCCTAATTTGCTCACGCCCCGTGGTTTTCGTGTATGTGACCGTATGCCCTACCTTGTGCTGCCATACTGTTCACAAGGCTCGTGCTTGGGGCGCATTGGCAAAATGAATGAAACAGAGTTGTGGCGGTTTATTGGCGGAGTGGCGGCTGGTTTGGCCTATCTGCACGAGCGCGACATTATCCACCAGGACATTAAACCCGATAACATACTGATAGATGCCAATGGCGCATTTTTGATTTCCGATTTTGGTATAAGTACAAAAGCCCGTAGCACTCTACGCCGTAGTATGATGATGGGCAGCACCACAGGTGCTGGAACCACCGCATATATGGGGCCGGAACGTTTCTCAAAAACACCGGACCCTGTGAAGGCAAGCGATATTTGGAGCCTTGGAGCGACTGTGTATGAGATAATGAGCGGAGGCCATCTGCCATACGGTGAGTTGGGCGGTGGTATGCAGAAAAGCGGTGCCGAACTTCCCGACATTGAAGGCGACTACAGCGAAAAACTGAAAAACGTGGTTGAGCAGATGCTTGCTTTTAACACTTGGGACAGACCGACTGCCGAAACGCTTGCAGCGTGGGCTGCCGACCGTCGAAAGGTGAAAATCAACCACCCTGAAACGCCAAACATTGCAGCACAGCCACAAACCGATGGCCGCGCAACGCAATTGATGCCCAATCCAGGACAACAACACAAAACACCGCACACACCTATTGATGAGCAACCAAAGCAACGCAAAACACCACGGACAAGAGTGGCCGACGAGCAACCACGGACACCAACCGTGAAATTAGATGTGTGGCCGACCAATGTTATACTTGAGGCCAAAAAGTGTGCCGAAAAAGCAACCATTGATTGCAATACCGAATGGGAAGCCGAAACAGATGCTTATTGGCTGACACTAAAAGCGGCAAACGATTCAACGCTGTGGATATATGCAGAGGAAAACACAACCAGTGAGCGTCGCACAGGCCACGTTACCATAACAGCAGGCGGCCTTTCAAGGCAAATAAACTGTGTGCAACAACCAAAAAGCAATGCGGCAAAAATAGTGTGGAGTGTGATTGGAATTATTGCCGCAATATTGTTATCCACTTTTATCGCAGGCTACGTTAAGTTGAATGACTATAATGCCAAAGTAACACAATTTGAGAATCAGGTAACTCTTGCCACGGCAACCAACACTGTCCCGCTTGCAGCCGCTCAAACAACACTGGACAATATCAAAGAATTAGAGCAATCGGCATTTAGTTTTATGATAACGCCACGTTCTTCGGCGTTACAGAACAGGCTTATTGATAAACGAGTACAATTACAGCCAACACTAACGCTAATTAATAAAGACAACGGTAATGTTCTTGAAACTTTAACCGACGATGATGGCGAAGGTGGATATAAGGACATTAAAGTTACAACTAATGCAACAAGTTTTGAAGCCACCAGCAACCGAAAATGGTGTAAAATAACCGAAAAACAGGCAGATTCGTTTACAATTGAAGTTGACGAAAACACAACAGGTTCAACCCGAACCGCAACTGTAACAGTAAAGGCTGGCACATTGACAAAGACTATTACAATGACACAAAAGCCAAAAAAAGTTAATACCACTCTGCAACTCTCGCCTACTAATTTGGTTGACGATGAAGGTGCAGGTGGGTATTGGGATGTTACCGTAACCACAAATGCAAGCAGTTACACCGCCACAAGCAACCAAAGTTGGTGCACAATTAGCGACAAAAAAAGCGGCTCGTTCCGCGTTAATATTACCGAAAATGCAAATAGCAGTAGCACTCGTACAGCCACAGTAACAGTAAAAGCAGGCACATTAACAAAGACTATTACAGTAACACAAAAATCAAAGTATCCTAATGGCAGGGTTAAAGTGCGCCCTGGGTATGATAATTCTTCTTCAAGTAGTTCTTCTTCAAGCAACAAAAACACACAAAGCGCTACTAAAGGTATGTCTGTATTGTCATTTGAAAAACTCGATAATGACAATACTGCAAAAACAAGTAAAATAAAAGACAAGAATGGAAATGTGTGCGCAGTTATTAAAGTGTGGGTGTGGGGCGATGATTTTACATTTGAAGGAGATGGCGGAATTGTCAAAACAGAACATTCTTTGGGAGAGTATTGGGTTTACGTGCCACGAGGTTCTAAATACCTTATAATAAAAAATACCAAGAACAAAACACAACATAAATATACCTATTCTCTAAAGATAGAGAAAGGCTGCACATATAAATTGGTTGTGTCACAAAGTTAGTTTTATGATAAGAATGAAACAATGTTGAGAGAGAGAGGAAAGGAGATGAAGATTTATGAATATGGAAAGCCATTTATCATATAGAGCGAATGTAATGACATTCGATTATAATAAGAAAACCATAGTCATATATGATGACCATAGGTGGATTCTTAATGTGTTAAAGTGTTTGAGTGAGGATAATTTTTTTGAAGGAAAGACACCCAACATAATCTACTTTGACAAGCACGATGATGCTGCCCCACTTTTTCCTAATACAAAAGACACCATAAAACAATACAACAACAAAGACAAAAAGGGCATTCGGGATTTTTGGACAATTGTCGAATTTGATTTAAATCCTAACGATGATGATTGGGTAACTGCGGGAATGGAGTTTGACCTGATTAATAATGCAGTTTGTATAGGAAATGAATGTAACGATAACATATTAAAATGGGAAAATCACATTTACAAGGCTCAAGATGATATAGAGCATAAAGGTTATTGTATAAACCATTTAGAAGATGAATTGGGCAGTCAGGGTATTATTGGTGACTCAACAATTAAACATTCTTATTACAAAGATGTGAGAGGCATACTTGGTTATATAAGTGCAACTGGAAGTCTGTCCCCAGAAACCCCATACGTACTGGATTTTGATTTAGATTGTTTTACAACAGAATGCAGAGATTATCCCTATGCGTGGCCTGAAAGAATATTTTGGGAAGAATATGTCAACCCCTGCAAAAACGCATACTTTTTTGTTCAAAAATTAATATCAAATGCTTCAATAATAACTATTTGCAGAGAGCCAGAGTGTTGTGGTGGTATAGGAGAATCGAATAAAATTTTAGGCTATTTGGATAGGTACTTTTTCGACGGTGCATTAAGAACGGAACCTATAAGGTGAACATTTTAAATGATATAAAGATTATGAAACAAATTAAGCATTTAGGTCTAATGCTAATAGTAGCAATGGCCATAGTATTTACAAGTTGCACCGATATGCAACGGTTGAAGTTGGATGTTGCCGCAAGTGATGCGGATTGTCCTTATAAAGTTGAGGAAGGTACTGTAATGACAAAAATCCAAATGCACGGCGACTATGTTGAATATGTGTATCAATCAGATGAGATTGATGAAGATGGCGAAGAATTTAGTGTTGCTGACTTAAATGACCCTGAAATAATGAAGGGTATGAAAGAATACTGCATAAAGGATGATAAAGAGAAATACAATACCGACGAAGATTTAAGAGAGTTTTATAAGTTATGTAAAAAGTGCAAGGTCGGCATTGAACATAGATACATTGGCAAACGCACTGGCGCTGAATGCACTATCCGCATTGAATATTGGGAGTTGCCATAGATTCAATCATTCAATAAAGCACTATGAACACTGGCGATATAATCGACAATCATTACGAACTGAAGCACCAATTGGGGCGAGGCTCATTTGGTGAGGTTTGGCTTGCAACTGACACTTACCTTGGGCTGGATGTGGCCTTGAAATTCTACGTGGCAATGGACGATAACGGGCGGCAGGAGTTCCGCGACGAGTACAGCAAGGCTTTCCGACTGCGGCATAATAACTTGCTTACGCCTTCGTACTACGGCGAATGGAACGGACAGCCTTATTTGGTGCTGGAGTATTGCCCTGCAAGTGCGGCAGCACAGTTGGGGCGGCTCGACGAACCAACCCTTTGGCGTTTCATTGCCGATGTGGCTGACGGTCTCGCTTATATGCACAGTAGCAACCCTACCCTTGTGCACCAAGATATTAAGCCTGCCAACATTCTTCAGAAAACCGACGGCCACTATGCAATCACCGATTTTGGCATAAGTGTGAGCCTTCGCAGTACAATGCTGCGGCAATCGGGACGCGAGGCTGCGAGTTCTGTCGGAGGCAGCATACCCTATATGGGACCAGAACTATTTGGAGCGAAGCCTGTGCCAATTATGGCAAGCGACGTTTGGGCTTTGGGCGTTACCATTTACGAGATGGCCACTGGCGAACTGCCGTTTATGGCACAGGGCGGCATAATGCAGAAAAATGGCGCGGAAGTGCCGGAGTTGGGCGACAAATGGTCGGCTCAACTCAACTATCTACTTAAACGCTGCCTTGCTCTCAACACTTGGGAACGCCCATTGGCAAGCAACATTTTGAAGTATGCCACCAACATTTTGGATGGTATCAATCCTTGCGAACTGAAAGACGGCGGAAACGTGTCGGCTTCGCCAGCATACGCACCAACAAAACGTGAGGTGCCTACGGCTCAACCTATGACAAACCAATTCCCCAATCTGAAATTCAGCACCGATGTCGATTGCCAGATTTATATCGACGGCACATTGCGTGGCGAAGTGGTTACTGAACAAATAAAAATGATACCACTGCGGCAAGGCGACTATATTTTGAAGTTTGTCAGCCTGAAAAATTCCGCCGACAGTTATCAGACAAGATTCTCAATGCCCAACGCCGAAAAACTCTTTGATATTCAGTTAAAACCAATCGAAATAGACAGAGAAACCAAAGAGCGGGAAATTGCAGAAAAGAAGCGTCAGTTGGAAGAGTTTATTGAAAGTTTGCAGATGGAGGAAGTTGACGGTGGAACATTCTGGATGGGTGCGCACTCAAACAAAATTAAGACAGGATTCCTGAAAAGTGAACCAGATACAAGCATTCCGAATTATGATAGTTCGGCAGAACCAGATGAATGGCCTGTGCACCAAGTAGAAGTGAGTTCATTCTTTATAGGGAAATTTCCTGTCACAATAAAAATATGGCAAACGGTTATGGGTAATAATCCGTCGAGATACACAACCCCAGATTTGCCAATTGTCAGCGTCAGTTGGAACGATTGTCAGGAATTCATTGGCAAACTCAATGCGCTGACGGGCAAACATTTCCGTCTGCCCACCGAAGCCGAATGGGAATATGCGGCACGCGGTGGCTATCGAAGCAAAGGCTACAAATATGCAGGAAGCGACAATGCCGATGATGTTGCGTGGTTCGAAGGCAATTCGTCAAACGAAAGACATATTGTTGGAAGAAAGAAACCTAACGAATTAGGGCTTTACGATATGAGCGGTAATGTGTTGGAGTGGTGTCAAGACTGGTACGGCCCGTATACAAAAGAAGATTTACAAGTTAATCCTACTGGTCCCGAAAAAGGTCAGTATCGTGTTATACGTGGCGGTTGTTGGTGTTATTCTCGTATGGCAAGTCGAGTGTCGAGCCGAAAAACAATGTTTCCGGGCAACACGAGCGAAAATTGTGGCTTGCGGTTGGCAATGTCAGTAGAGAGTAACGAGTAAACTATGAATCTATTAATCACTAAATAAGAAACTATGAGATGTAAAAGTTGTGGTTGGGAAAACCCGGCCGGAGCGCAGAAATGTGCAAAGTGTAATGTCCCCCTTGAGGGTTCAATGGTAGAACAAAGGGCAGAGCCGCAGTCGGCGCCCGAGGGACCAATGAAAGCAACTGTGCGCGAGGCGTGGCAGCCGCAAGGTCAGCAGCAGGGCGTGGTAGCCAACCATTATGTATGCTCGTGCGGCTATCCGGTGCCAAACGGTGCAAGCGTCTGCCCGCAGTGTGGCACACCAGTGGGCGGCGGACAGGTTCAAAACCAAGGCTACCAGGCACAAGCCGCGCAAATGCCAATGGGCGGTGCTGCTATGGGCGGCACAGTGATGGGCTTTGGTGCGGGGCCAGTGGTGGCCAACTCGTTCACGCTTAAGCCAGTGGCTTTTCAAAACGAGCAAGTGCAGTATCAGCCAATAACCTTCTCGGGCGACAATGTGGTGCTCAACCGCCAAAACACCGACCCGAACAACAACACAATAACGTCGAAAGAACAGGCGGTGATTGTCCATAAAGCCGATGGCTGGTATATTGAAAACCGCAGCGCCGGCAACACCACATTTGTTCAAGTGAACCGCGAAATGAAAATCAACCCGGGCGATGTTATTGTTTTGGGCAACAGGGCGTTTGAGTTTGGGAAGTTATAAGGCATTAGGCACTTGGCATTAGGCATTAGAAATTGGGTATTGGGTGTTAGGTGATGGCAATGATAGCAAACAGATGCGATTTCGGTACGGGTGACACCATTGACGGGCGGTACAGGGTACAGCAGTTGTTGGGCGAAGGCTCGTTCGGGTTGGTTTACAAGACGACCGACCAGCGGACGGGCAACACTTGTGCGCTTAAATTGCTCAAAGTGTGGGCAATGATGAGCGACGAGGCCGAGCGTATGTGTTCGCGTTTCGATATGGAGTACCAGACAGGGCTTATCGAGAGCAAGAATCTTGTGCATTCGGTTGGCCACGGAACGGTGTCGGGCAATCCCTACATTGTGATGGAGTTCTGCGGTGGCGGCGACCTTGAGCACGCTATGCGGCAACCCAATCTCAACATTAGCCGTGTGGCGCAGGATGTACTTTGCGGCTTGCGCGATTTGCACGCCAATGCCAAGGTTCACCGCGATTTGAAACCTGCCAACGTCTTGCTGCGCACCGATGGCACAGCAGTCTTGACCGACTTCGGCATAAGTGGCGACCGCAACCACCGCCAGACGATGCGCGATTTCCGTGGCGTTCCAAAAGAGGTTATGGGAACCTACTTTTATATGTCGCCCGAGCAGTACAATCCCAAAGACGGCTATTCGACCGTTCTGCCCACAACCGATATTTTCGCCTTTGGCGTGATGACCTATCAGATGTTGACTGGGCGTTTCCCGTTTGGCAAGATAGACAGCAACGACGATTTGGCCGTCTATTTGGCAAATGCAGCCACCGGGCGTTGGAACCGCGATGCGTTGCGCACCCGCACCGAGTGGCTGCCGCTAATCGAGGGTTGCCTGAAACCGAAATACAAAGAGCGTCTGCAAACGGCCAACGATGTGTTGAGGCTTATGCCCAACGCCGCCCAACAGAGGGCTTACGCCTGTGAGAACGCCGTGGCACTGCGTCAGGCAGTCAATGGTTATCAGTTGCACATTATGCACGGCGAGGGTTATGGGCGGATTTTCAAACTCGACAGTTTCATTAGCAACAACTGCCGTGCTGTAACCATTGGTCGCACTGGTGCTCAATACCGAAACGCTATCAGCATTGATGAGACCGACACGCGCTACATTTCGCGCCAGCACTGCACCATAGAGCGGCAAGGCAACGGTTTTGTATTGCGCGACGGCCAGTGGCGCATTGGCTGCCCAAAGGCTTACACAAGTTGGAATCCGTTTGTGTGTGCCAGTTGCGGCGAGAAAAACTGCCCGTCGGTGAACAAACGCGGTCAATGGCAGCGGTCGAAAAACGGCACATTCTTGAACTCGACAGAGGTTGATGAGTGGGGCGTTCCTATCAGCGTGGGCGATATTATTTCGATTGGCGATGTGAAAATGAGAGTTGAAGGTTATTGAATCAGGCATTAGGCACTTGGCATTAGGCATTAGAAATTAGGTGTTAGGTATTGGGTGTTGGACATTTAGGATTCAGGAATTAGGATTTTAAACTTGTTAAACCTGTTAAACTTTAAACTTAAAACTGAAGAACTTAAAACTTTTAAACTGAAGAACTTGAAACTTAAAAATGCGGAAACCACTGAACATATTTGGAACTTCGTTTCTCGATTTGCTGTCAGGTGCATTGGCGGCGGTGATAATCCTATATGTGATTGTGCCGAAGATGACCGCCGAGCAACAAAACGTACTGGAGCAGATTGAGCAGATGGAAGTGCAGATGTCCGACTTGAACAGTATTATGGCGCAGTTGCAGAACACAATCGACCGCACGCTATACGAGCAGATTCAGCAGCAGATGGAGCAACTGCAAAACACCATTGACGAGTTGAGACGGCAGACACAGGCTCTGCAACAACGGCTCGAAGCGAGTGAAAACGAGAACCGCCAACTGCGGCAGCAGAACGAGCAACTGCAACAGCAACTGCGCGAGCAGCAGCAACAGATGGCGCAACTACAACAGCGGCTCAATGCTTGCGAGGGCACAACCGGCGTTACCGACGGCAAGATTTTCGGCACCAACGCCGAATTAGGAATAGTTTGCCTGTGGCCCGAAAATGTCGATGTCGATTTGTATGTCAAAGATTTGGCCACCGGCACAACGTGCTACTATCGAAACAAGAACACCAATTTCGGCAATCTGATGGAAGATGTTTTGTCGCACCAAAACAACGACGACCGATATGAGTTGTTCTACCAAAAACGCATAGTACCAGGGCGTTACCAGATTCGTGTGAATATTTATGAGAAAGCCCATTGGACAAATGGCAACCCGGCACACGTGAGCGGTTTTATTGTGCTGCACCCGGGAAAGGCGAACCAGACAAAAATACCATACGAACTGACACTTACCCGAAAAGGCGAGTTTAAAACCATTGGAACACTTACAGTTACACAAACAAATATAACACTGCAATGATGAATAACCGATTAACAAGACTATTGATAAGCGTGGCCGCAACTGCCGTTTTGATGACGGTGCTTGCGCTTGCCGCTAGTGCCAACCCCGACAGCCGCATTCTGACACTGCTTGGTGGCAATCTGCCCGCCGGACTCATTCAGGGCGCAACATATCTTCTGTTTTTCTTCGGACTGATGGAAATTTTGGCAGTCAATCAGAAGATTAGTTACGAAAACGATGCCTTTTCGGCACAATTACTGCCCGAAAAAGAGAACTGGGTGCTCGATGTTGACGAGGTGAACCAACTGAAACTCAATATGCAACATCTTGAACGCACGCACCATTTTCTGCTTATCGACCTGATAAAAAAGGCTGCCACAAAATACCGATTGAGCAAATCGTCGGCAGAGGCGTTGGCGGTTGTCGAGGCACAGGTGGGCATTTACAGCCGCGAGATGGACAGCGAGCAGTCGTTTATCAACTATGTGGCGTGGGCCATTCCGTCGGTGGGATTCATTGGCACGGTTATCGGCATTGCCGCTTCGTTGGGCTATGCCAGCGACGCAGCCACCGCCGAAGGAATAAAAAAAGTTACCGACGCGCTTTCGGTGGCTTTCGACACCACGTTGGTTGCATTGTTTTTGAGCATTGTGCTGATGCTCGTTATTCACGCAGTGCAGAAACGGCAGGATGAACTGTTCACCCGAATGAACTCGTATATGATTGAGAATTTGATAAATAGATTTTACAAGTGATAGTCAGGAGTTAGGATTGATGAGTTAGGATTTAAAGCAAAAAGTTAAAGCAATGAAAACGAGAATCACCATAGGGCGGCACCCCGACAACGACATTGTGGTTGCCCCGATGTTTGACACGGTGAGCGGACACCACGCCACTATCACACGCTCGGGTAACAGTTATGTGTTTGAAGACCACAGCACTAACGGGTCATATATAAACAACGACAGGATTCACAATGTTACAACACGTATTTACCGAGGCGATAATATCAAACTATCCTCGTCGTACACATTAGATTGGCGGCAGATTGACAACCTGATGGGCAACAACGATGATACTGTTGACAACCGCGCCACACAGTACCAACCGCAAGCGGCAGCGTTCCGCAATGTTCCGAAAGCCGAATCGTATTCGCCTGTGCGCGAATCGGCGCCAGTCAACAATGTGAATATTGGTCAGTCGCAAAACAAACAGAACCAACAGATGCAGGAATCGCCAAATTGCCTTGACAGTTTCAACTGGGGCGCATTCTTCTTGAGCGGTTTTTGGGGCTTGTTCAACAGTTACGGATGGCTGTTCTTGGTGATGTTTGTGCCACTTGCCAACGTGATAGCAATGTTTGCTTTCGGCATAAGCGGCAACAAATGGGCTTGGGAAAAAGAGAAGAACAGCATATCGGCAAAAGAGTTCGACGAGAAGCAGCACCGCTGGAATGTGGCCGCAGGTGTCATTCTGGCTTTGAATGTGGTGCTTCTAATACTCGGCTCGATGGCCTAAATTATTTTAAATCAGCATTAAAAATCTAAACGTCTAAACACTAAACTTTTAATACAATGCCAGAATTTAAACAGACAGTATCAGGAACAGTGGGGTCGGGAATGAAGTCGCTGTTCGGTGGCGGTGGCCGCACCTTTTACGAGTTGCAGCATAAGGTGTCGTCGGCTTACCATAAGGCTGGCGAAGCGCAGAAAATCATTGTCGATGAGATAAAAATAGGCCGCGATAGCAAGTGCCAGGTGCGTTTCGACGAATCGTTTGAGACAGTGAGCCGCGAGCACGCCGCCATTGTACGCGACGGCGAGAACTGGAAACTCATTCAACTGTCGAAAACCAACCCGACATACCTCAACGGCCACCCTGTGGCTAAAGAGTGGTACTTGCAGACCGGCGATGAAATCCAACTTTCGACCAACGGACCGAAACTCGGTTTTGTGGTGCCGCAAGGCAAAGGCTCGCTCGTCAAGAGCATTGGACTGACGCAGCGCATACCAATGTTTATGAATCAGGCGTTGCGGCCATACAAGACTGCCGTCACGGCGCTTGTGTGCGCTCTTGTGGTTATTATTTGTGGCTGCGTTTGGCTGGCTGTAAGTTCGAACCAAAAGATTAACGCTCAACGCGATACGATTGCCGAGCAACAACGTGTTTCGGACAGTCTGCGCCGTATCGACGAGCAGCGCATAGCAGAAATGGTGGCGCAGAACGAGGCATTGAAGAAAAAACAAGCCGCCGCACAGCGGAAATTGGAGCAGCAGAGGCTGAAACAAGAACAACTTGAACGCCGCCAAGACAGCATAATCCGAGCCGCAGCCGGTTTGTTGCAAGTGGCGACGGTGGAGCCAGCAGTGGTATCACAAGAGTCAGTCAATCAGGCTATTGAACATTGTATACCAAATGTATTTTATATCAGAACAACAAAAATCAAGATAACCGCACCAAACGGACGCGCCGAAATGATGGAAGATGCCGGATGGACAGGCACAGGCTTCTTGCTAAACGATGGCAAGTTTGTTACGGCTCGTCACGTGGTTGAGCCGTGGATGTTCCCAACCGATTCAACCAAAGTGCTTGTCAATATGTTGGTTAGCAATGGTGGCAAAGTTGAGGTTTGGTTTGAGGCTATCTCGTCGACGGGTAAAAAATTATCTTTCAAAAACTCTCAATTCAAATGCAAGCGCAACGCCGACAGCCGCGAGACACTCGATGACGGTACGGTGATTGTTCACGCACTCGACAACCCGTCGGATGTGGCGTGGGTAGCGGTTGACGCCAACGGTGGGCTGAAAGCCGATGCTCCACTCTCAACTCAACTGCCGCGCAATACGGTGCTCTCGATTTTGGGATTCCCGCACGGCTACGGTGCAAACTCACCGACCGACATAACACCAATTTCAAGCACCGCCACCACGGCAGCGCCTGGTTTGCAGAACGGTGAGATTCTGACCACCAACACCAATATCGAAGGCGGCAACTCTGGAGGTCCTGCATTGGTAACTAACGCAGAAGGAAATTTGGTTGTTGTGGGTGTCATTTCGGCTTCCGAAGGCCGCTCGTTAGGGTTTATCGTTCCAATTTCAGAAATTTACTAAATCGCATTCATTATGAAAAAGATAACAGCAACATTGGCGGCAATGGCGATTGTGGCGGTGTCGCAAGCACAGATTCAATCGGCTGAAAACAAACTGATTGCCGAATCGGCTGGCGGCAGTCTGCTTGTGGTGGAGCAAACCTATAAGGTGAAAGACCGCAACGCCGAACTCTACTACGGATTCAAGGGCAGCAACATTTTCGGACGGACATTCTCGGTGGCCGTGCGGCTCAAAAACGGACTGTGCTACACCGACGCCTTTGTGCGTCCGTGGGTGGGCGATGCCAATTACGCACAGTACGAGACAGGCTACCTGCCCGTTTATGCCGGAGCGCAATTCAAATATGTGGCCGATTCAGCCTTGCGTGGCTTCCCGTTCGACAGCGTTGGTTGCCGCCGCACCGAATCGCCGTTGGTTTACACAACAACCAAAACACCTTTCAACTCGCAAGGTCTTGAACCAGATAGCCTTACTGGTGCAAAGCGCGGCTGGCTTTTGTGGGTTGTGTCGGACGATACCGTGCACCGCACCGATTCGCTTGTGATTGATGTGCGTGCGTGCAACATAACCGCTTCCGACACAATGCTTTATCACAAAGTGAATCAGCCCAATCGACAAATGATTTTGAGCAGTAAGAAATACAGCAATGTTTTAGGTGGTATATTTGTAACACCGCGCCACACAGCATTGGGCGAGGTGCAGTTTATGCTTACCGGCGTTTTGGTCGAGAAAGACGGCCTGTGGCAATTAGTTACGCCGTTTGTCGGCCAATTGAAGCAACCGTCGACACCAACGGGCGGCCTGACACCGATAAACAACGAATCGGCAACACCGAGCAATAGTAACAAATTGAAGAAAAAAAGATAGTTATGGCAGAGAAAGTTAAAATTTGTTTAGCGGCATACACTTCCCCCGCGGGGAAATACAATCCGAATGCTTACAATGACGGCAATGAGGATTCTTTCTATGTTGACGATAATTTATCTGACAATTTGACGAATCATTTCGAGCCAGACAAAATTATTGATTTGTCAGACTGCGGAACAATTATGGCCATAGCCGATGGTATGGGAGGAATGAACGCCGGCGAGGTTGCTTCAGATATAGCCACCAAAACCGTAGAGGACTTTTTTGCGCCTGGTAAGGTTACACAGGCAATGGCTACCGACCGCCAGCAACGCCAGCAATATCTTGAGACACTGATTGTTGAAGCCGACCGTCGCATAAAAGAGGACGAACAAGCCAACCCCGAACACAACAATATGGGCAGTACTATCATATTGGCGTGGCTGGCAGGAAACGAGTTGACTGTGAGTTGGTGTGGCGACAGCCGCGCCTACCGTTACAATCCAGCAACAGGTATTGAACTGCTGTCGGAAGACCACTCATACGTGCAGGATTTGGTGCGTAAAGGATTGCTCACCTACCGTGACACATTCGGCCACCCGAATGGGAACATTGTAACGCGCAGCCTTGGCGACCCATCGGGACCGGCACAGCCCGAGACGCGCCATTTCGATGTGTTTCAAGACGATATAATTATGCTTTGCAGCGATGGTTTGAGCGGAGTGCTTTATGACCGCCCCGAAACAGATGCTTCCGGCAATCCAATATCGCCATACAACTTGCAGGATATTTTTGCGGCTACCCCACAATCATTGACACAATGCCGTGAAAAACTATACGAGGCTGCACAAAAATCCGACTGGTACGACAATGTAACGGTCACATTTTGCAAGATTACGAGTGGAAAGCCTTATGTTGCAACCGCCGCTACAGCCCTAAATAATGTGGCAAGCAAAACACAAAGTGACGATACAAAACAACCTGAAAATCTGAAAGAAAGTGTTTCGCATAGTGTTTTTGTTATTCGCAAAAGCCACGTTAGAATTATTATTGCGGTAGCAGTTTTGCTTCTGATAATTATCGGTGCAGGGCTTTTCTTTATGCTGAAATCAAAACCCGTTCAGCAACCAGCACCAATCGAACAAAAAGCCGTCGAGCAATCGACAGTATTGGTTCAGATAGATGCGGTTGACGATGAGGAAATTGTTGAGGAAGTTGAGGAATTGGAGCAAGTGGCGGACAAGGTGGAATCGGCAAATGTCAGCCAAAAGGACAATAAAGCAAAGCCTGATTCACCAACGGAAGCCCAAAGTGGCGAGCAAGAAAAGCCTAAAAATACCGCAGTACCAATGGAATTGACACTCACAGATTCTACAAAACCATCATCATCATTACCTTAAGGATAATGTGACTATTATGGCTTGATTATCTGCACCATACGGCGCAATGCGCGGTGGAAAACAGCATATTTTTGGCTACCAGCCACATCTAGCATTTGGTCGAGCAGTTCGCTATCTTCTTCCTTTTCAACTTCAGCGGCAAGCGCATCGGCATAAAAACGTCGGTGTTCATCGGTAAGTATCCGCTTTAGTTCCGAGGCAATCCATTCGGCACCAGCCACAACAATATCAAAGTTTGTTGCATCAATATCAATCTCTGGTGGCAGCGCGGTAGTGCAAGCATTGGCATATGCAATGTACACATTCTGAAGAATATACACCATATCGGCGGCATCTTTATGTGTGGTCAGGTGGCGGTCGTACCAAGTGTCGAGTTTGATGAGGAACTGCCCCGCAAGCGATGCCAAACGGAAGCCGAATTTGTTATCAACCAGTACCTTATCGGCATTGTTCATTACATCTTCGAAGCAGCGCACCGACATTACTGGCGTGCCTTCAGGCGGCCACGCTACCTGCTCGTCGTATGCGATTTCACCAAATGGCACAATATCAACCACATACTTGTTGTCGTTGTTTGCGCCCCTATATACAAAACGCTGTTTCTCGGGCAACTTGTCGAAATGGTGTTGCAACAATAATTCGGTCAGTTGGTTGTATTGCCGCCAGTCGCGCAACATCACAGCCACATCCAAATCGAGAGTGCGACGTGTTGCAGGTTCCACTTTCAACAGCCTAAAGGCAAGGTCGCGGGCGGCGGCACCAACCACGTACACTTCCGCTGGCAGCGCGGCATAACATTCGGCTAATGCTTGCAACGTTTCGGCAAGCAGGTCGTTCTTTAAATCCTCGGTTTTTAACGTGTATTCCATAACTATATCAACGGTTTAATACGTTCGGCGGCTTCACGGCAACGGTCATCATTCGTAGCCAAAAGGTCGGCATAGACAATAAGCGGAGGTGTGCCTTCGGTTTTCCAAAAACGTTTGTAAACAAATATTTCACCCTGTGGCGAAGGAATCATTCTGGCGGTGGAAATCAAGGCATTTGCATTGTCGGCGGTGTAAATGTCCCAACGTTCGGGGGCGATGTAGTTATCAGTAAGTGCGGCCGCTGGCTCGCCACCCCAACTCAACGTGCCAGGCAACAAAATTTCCCGCCAACAAGCCTTTACATCGGCATTCAAAAATGTGAACCGTCCAACCAACAATTTGGGTTTCAGCGTTTCAGCATAATTTTGCGCCCATCGTGCAATTAGCGAGTTTCGTTTCCGAATCACGCGACGTTCGCCATTGTCGATTATGTAACCTTGTTCGGTCAAGGCCGATATGGCACCGTGTACTGCACCCAAAGAAACGCCTGTTGCTTCGGCAATGTCGCGAAAAGTTTTTCCCGTATTTTCTTTATCTTGCAACAGATAGAATACTATTTGCAACTCTGTTTTCTGCATATTGTGTTCAATTATTGAATCGTGTTCAAAAATTTTGAACAAAGATATAAAAATGAACAAAACAAGCGCTAAAAAACTAATAATAAATATTTTCCTGCCATATTTTTTTTACAAAACATACCAATTGCGACTATGTTGGATAAGGCGATACCTAATTCGTCCGATGCCGTCGGACTTTTTTGAGATTTATGCGACACCGTCGCACAAATTCTAAAAGTTCACAAAATAATGCAGTAATAGTCGCACAGGTATTTTACGGCCGAAGGCGGCAAAATACGCTGCTTGCGCGAGTAGCCGCAGGCTTCGAGTTGCAAGCGTTGAGCGTGAATCCACTTTGTCATAGTGCGGCGGCTCACTTCGGCGTGGCGTGCGAGTTGGTAAGGGAAAAGCGAAGGATAACGCACCGATTTAGTAACTGTTTCCATAAGCAATTTTGTTGTAAGTGGCTCAAAGTTACGATTTTGTGTTGAGGTGGGTGCGCAATAAAAAATGAGTTTTGCGCAGAAAAAGCGATTGCGCAAACTGCGCAAAGTGCGCAAAACGTTCACCAACACAAAACGGCCTATTGTCAGATTTTTAGCCTTTTACGTGTGGATTTTCTGCAAATTCAAGATTTTCAAATTAAACGCAGATTAATTCTAATTCTTATGGATGTACTAACTACTGAACAAATGCGCTGCCGTCTTGATAAGATTATGTCGATACAAGGCGGCGAGAAAAGCATTGAACGAAAAACGGCTCTGATTGAACTTCGATGCCGTTGTCTACAGGCCTCTTATCTTAAGGCTGGCGACATTGTAAACTTTATCAACGAGGAACTGAACCTGATTGATGAACTTGACAAACTGACAAAAGAGAGCCCAGGCGCACGCGCAAAAGCACGGATGAAGGTGATTGCCTCAACTTGTATGGCCGTTTTTAGGCGTGCTGGCGTGACGCTGGCAAATATCGACGCATCTTGTATTGCGCGCTTGATTGGCTTCTTATCGGGCTACTCCGAGGACAACATACGAAAGTATTTGAAAGACGAAATGAAATTCGAGCGTAACGATATGGAAGCAGTCCAGGCAGAAGCGCTGCTGTTGGCTTGTGGCATTGCCGAGAAACTTGTGCTTTAAAATTTGGGTATACCCACGGGTGTACCCAAGGTATTCTTTGCTTTCTATTTGTAGCCGCTGGTGTAAACCACGGCTTTTTTATTTACTAAAACACGATGTAAAATGAACGAAATCAAAGAAATGCTTGCCGAGATTGTAGATTTGCTATCGACGCAGAACCTGAACGGGAAAGACATTTTGAGTGTTGAGGAAGCGGCAAGGATGTTGAATGTGTCGAAGGCTCACATTTACCGATTGACACAGAACCGTGAACTACCGTATTTCTGCCCTGCAGGAAAGAAATACTATTTCCGCCGCGAGGATTTGTCGAACTACCTCACACGAAACCGAACCGCTTCAGCAGAAGAACTTGAAGCGCAAGCGAACAAGTTTATCAACCGCAAACGCAGAGGGTTATGAAAGACGCGATTTTAAGGGCAACACATTGGGGCGTTGACATTTACAAGCACGTTTTGCGGTTGTTCTATCCCGAAAACTACCAATGGAAAGCGGACGGCAGTGCGGTAATGGTGAAAAACCCATTCAACGAGAACTCGCCAACGCTGCAAATCAAAATCCACCCAACTGTAAACTCTAAAATAGCCCGACACTTCGACGTTGCAAAGCCTGATTTCAACGGCGACTGCTTCGACTTTGCGGCGTTGTACTACAAAATAGGCGGCGATGAGTTGCTGCGCAAACTCAACGACGAGTTGTATTTGCATATTGGCGACGAGTACCGCAAACGGGAACCTGTGCGGTTCTCGTTCTTCCGCGGACCTGTGCGGACGTTGGTCCCCTATAAGAATGTAACGCTCAAAAACGTTTACGAGGTTATCACGGGCGAGTATTACAAGCCCATAACCGAGTGTTTGAGAGCGATAACGGACAAAGCAGCAGCGCGTGATTATAAAGCCCGTGTGTTCGATTTCTGCACGTTTAGCGGCACGTTCAACTCGCGCCGCGCCGATGCACTCATTCAGCACTCTGGGCTGATGTGCCTGGACTTCGACCACATTGCCGACGTTGAGGAACTTAAAAACCGCCTGCTTGGTGACACAATGTTTGAGACACAGTTGCTTTTCCGTTCCCCGTCGGGCGATGGTCTGAAGTGGATTATTGCCATTGACAAGTGCACACTGTCGCACAGCGAGTATTTCACCGCAGTGGCCAACTACATAAAATTCACATACGGCGTTGAGGTTGACCGCAGCGGCCGCGACGTGTGCCGTGCTTGCTTCCTACCATACGACCCCGACGCATACGCAAACCCAAACGTGATATGAAATTCAACTCTATAGCCTGGCAGCGTGAACCGCAGACGATAAGCGCCGACGATGTGGCAGCGCGTGTGCAGTCGGTGGTCGGCCGAATCGAGGCGCAAGGCGTAGACATTGCGCCGACATACGAGGAATGGCGGAACGTTGGTTTTGCGCTGGCCGATGCCTTTGGCGAGGGCGGTCGCAGTTATTACCAACGTGTAAGCCGCTTTTATCCCGACTACGCAGCCGCAGAGACTGACAAGCAGTTTACTGCTTGCTTGCAGTCGCACGGCCACGGCGTGACGATAGCCACATTTTTTGCCCTTGCAAAAAATGCTGGCGTAAACATTTCGGGCGAATCAGATGCGCAGCGGCCTGAATCGCCCACGGCGGCCGACACACAAACGGCGAAAGCCGAGCGTGTGCCGTTGCCGACCATTCAGCCCGAAGTTGTCGAACTGCTGCCGCCGTTGCTTCGCGACATTGCGCACTGCGCCAATGGCAGCGAGGATGCCGACATTCTTATTCTCGGCTCTATTGTCACCTTCTCGGCCTGTCTGCCCAATCTCTACGGCGTTTATGGTGAGCGCGAGGTGTTCCCGAACCTCTATCTTTTTGTCACGGCCGAAGCCTCGTCGGGCAAAGGGCGTTTATCTCTTTGCCGTCGCCTGGTGTACCCAATACACCGCCAACTGTGCGAGGCTACACGCCTGGCGTGGACCGAGTACAACAGACTGATGCAGATATATGACCGTACGCGCGACAAGAGCGAAATGGAACGGCTGCAGGAACCTCCGCAGCGTATGCTCATAATACCTGCCAACGCGAGCGCGACGAGCGTTTTTCAAATCCTCAACGATAACGAGGGCGTTGGCCTTATCTTCGAGACCGAAGGCGATACGCTGGCGCAGTCCTTCAAGAGTGAGCACGGCAATTACAGCGACGGGTTCCGAAAGGCTTTCCACCACGAAACCATCAGTTATGTGCGCCGCCGTAACCGCGAACACGTTGAACTGCTGCAGCCAAAACTCTCGGCAATTTTTAGCGGCACACCTCGCCAGGTGTCAACACTGATACCAGACGCAGAAAACGGCCTTTTCAGTCGGTTTATGTTCTACTCGATGCCCGTGAAAATTGAATGGCTCAACGTGTTCGACACAAAAAGCAGCCGCACACTCGACACTCAATTTGATTTCTTTGCGCAGCGTTTTCTCAACGTCTACAACTATCTGAAAGCGTGCCAACTCACCCGTTTCAAATTCAGCAGCAAGCAAAGCAAGACGTTCAACCAGTTCTTCACCGAAGCGACCTCCGACTATTCGGGCCGTTTGGGGTTGAGGTTCCTGGGGTCGGTTCGTCGGCTTGGGTTGATAACGTTCCGCGTGGCGATGGTGCTTACTGCGCTGCGTCTTGTCGACATTCAGCCGAAAGCCAACCAAATCACGTGCAGCGATGCCGATTTTAATTCGGCGTTGTCTATTGCTGCCGTACTTATCGAACACGCTGCAGCAGTCTATATGGGACTGCCGAAAACCTCGGCTTTCGGTGGTTCCCAACCTCAACCACAGCGCACTGCGGCCGACAACCTTTTCGACGTGCTGCCGAATGAGTTCGACCGCGCCGACTACATAAAGGCGGCCGAAAGTATTCAAATCCTTCCAGCGACTGCGCGGCGGCATATCACGGATTTAGTAGCCCGTGGGCGTGTTGTCAGGGTTCGCCAGGGTGTTTACAAAAAGCAGTGAGTTTTGCGCAGTTTGCGCAGTTTGCGCAATGCCTATTTTCTGCGCAAAACTCTATCAATCGACTGATTATCAATTATTTAACTTATTGATTATCAAGTAATTATAAAATATTGATTATTAGGCGGTTAAAGAGAAAAAAGCGGACCTTTTGCAGTCCGCTTTTTGCGTTTTAGAACTCGGGCAGTTTGTTGATGGCGTCGAGGGCTTTATCTTCCGTGATGTTGGAATAATAACGCTGCGTTGTTTGGATGCTCTTATGGCCTAGCAACTTGCTGACGGTGTAAATTTCAACGCCGTTGCAAAGCAACTGCACGCCCAACGTGTGCCGCGCCATATGAAAGTGAACGTTTTTCTCGATTCCCGCTTTCTTGGCTGCTTCGTGAATATGGATGTTTACTGTGTCATTTGCACACAATTTGAAAACGCGGTCTTGTGGCCGTTTACGCTCGCCAATTATCTCTATCGCCTGGCGGTTGAGCGGCAGACGTGTGATGGCGTAGGCTTTACCCGTGGCCGCATCAATCTGCGTTTTCTGCTGATTGAAGACGAGGAAATTATCAGCGGTGATGTTTTCCCATTTGAGTTTTCGCACATCACAATAACGCAGGCCTGAATAGATGGCGAACAAAAAGCCGCGTTTGCTTTCTTTGTTCTGCCATTCCACATTTTTCAACTTGGTTATTTCCTCGGCGGTTAGGTAGGTTACAACGGGCGCGGGGCGCTTTACCTTTGGAAAATCGCGCATACAATCGGGGTTGACTGAACCATCGAAAACACCGCTTTTGATGGTGGTTTTCACTCTATCCCAAAAGCCTTTGATAGTGGTTTGTGAATAGCCGCAATCGATGAGGAATTTGTAGAAAGTGAGAATCTTCTCGCGGTCCATCTCAACGAGGGGAACATCACCGCCGAAACACTTTTTGAAGAGTTCGCACACCTTGCGCTGGTCGTAGCAGTTAACTCCCAGAGTGACGAGGCGCTCCGTAAACATTTCGTAACGATTGATTTTTTTGATTCCCCAAGGGCTTTTTATTAGTTCGTTCTCGCGTTGGTTGCGGATTGTCTGCGCGAGTTGTTCAACATCCTCATTCTGCTTTTTGACTTCGCGCGATGGGTTCGGCGTGAGGTCGATGTAGAGTTTCAAATACTCATAGTTGCGTTTGCCGTTTTGGCACCAATCAAGATAATAGGAACCTTGACCATTGGCGAGTTTTTTCACTCGCAGTTTAACAATCTGTTTCATCGTTATAGGTTTTAAATTTTCAACACTATAAAGATAGCAAAAATTCGGAAACGAGAAACAAAACGAGAAACAAAAATGCAAGAAAAATGCTTAAAAATGCGTTTTATTGCTGACGAAAGAGAAAAGAAAAATACGCTTTTAAATTGGTGGGTATCAGTAAGTTAGTAAGCGTATTAAAAGAGTTTGTAAGTGTTGGTTTTTAGGCGGCGTTACTTCCAATGCTTGTAACCTTAAAAGTATTACCGACAACTATTGAATCAGGAATCACAATATCGCCCGAATATGGGTTGTACCACGGACGTGATACAACCTTAACCTCTTTCCTGTTCAGCACAGCGTATCTAATACCGTCCTTT
>JAFYYJ010000040.1 GCA_017557605.1 Salinivirgaceae bacterium | reverse complement strand
TTGCGACGCGTTGGCAATATAGATTCTTCCTTGTTTTTCTTCGAAGAAAACCTTATCGCCAGTTTTCAGCCGCAAGCGATTCCGTATTAATTGCGGAATCGTAATCTGACCTTTTGTTGTTACTGTTGCAAGTGTCATATCATTTCTTTTATCGGCAACAAATATACGAAAACATATATTATCCGATAGCATTTGGGCGAGATTGACGAATGGATTCCCGTATAAACAGAATTGAAGTAGTTCCAAAATGGAACAGGTTCAACCTCAATGCCCGTGTTAACCTAATCCTTCAATCACTTCCGTATTGGTGTGATAATCATAATAAACTGATAATCAGCGCGTGGCAGCATATATTTTGCAATCGGCGACGACCACCACGAGTTGACGCAGCCCAAACCCAACTGAGCGCCATCAACGCAGACGGCAGTCAGGTTGCTGGGTTGCAGGTCGGTAGAGTGGAACTGCCGCTTTTGCAGCCACGGACCGAGTTGCTCCTGAGTGTAAGGTAGAGCTGAAGCCGAGAAAAGCGTGTCGGATGAGAACAGCAAACCAGTGCCGGCAATGTCGGTCACGGCAAATGTGCGCAGGTCGCTTTTTGTGCCAGTTTCCTGCGGACGGATGTATGGGTAGAACTGCTCGGCCACCGTTTGGCGATAGTGTCCCACGGGTTGCGACAGTTTGCGGTCGGAATAATTCTCAACCGGACCACGGCCAAAATAATCAACAAAAGTGTATTGATTGGGCATTTCCATTCGCATTCCAAATCTGAACAACTGCGACGGAATCGAGTCATCGGCCACCTTTAGTTGCTCATTTACACGTATTTGACCATTGGCATTGATAGTGTATGTAAGTGTCAGTTTTGCCTTGACATCGGGCATATCGTATTTGTAGGTGATTACAGAGCAATTGTTTGAAACGTCAGCATTTACCGATATTTTCAGCATTTTGGGGTTCTGCCAAGCATGATACTGACGGAACAAATGTGCACCCATATCGTTGTCGGTCGGGGCACGCCAGAAATTTGGCCGCAATACAGAGCTGTCTTTCAAATAATTAACATTGTCAATCAGCATCTTGCATATAAAACCATCTTCGTTGAACGTATATGTGAATCTATCGCCGCTGACAATCACCTGTTCGTCGGCATAGCGTGTTTTTGGTCCTTTGCCGTTTGTACTGAATTGTGTGAATGCAGGTTTCTCGCGGATAGATAGTTGTTGATAGGCGGCACAGACACCAGCCGGTATAATGCCATCGGCTGCTTTTGTCAAATATTTGATATTCAGGAATAGTTCGCCATTGGCAGGCAGTTGTTCGGCATTGTAGTCGAGCGTGATTTCGGCTTGAGACTGCGGAGCAACATCAAGATTCTCAACAGTTCCGCTCAAAATCTGAACACCGTCGGCCTCAATATTCCACATCATGCGGTAATTCTTCAAATCCTTGAAAAAGAATTCATTCTTTATTTTGATTTTACCTTGCTGCAAATCAATTGCTTCCGTCCAAATATTCTGATAGAAGTAGCGTACTTCGTAGGCATGCGGGTTGTAGTTGCGGTCGGGCGATAGCAAACCATTGCAGTTGAAGTTGTTATCCGATGCGTCGGTCTTGTTGTAGTCGCCGCCGTAGGTGAACTCAATGCTGCCGTCGGCCTTGCGGCGATGCAGTGCTTGGTCGGCAAAATCCCAGATGAATCCGCCCTGAAGTTTCGGATACTTGCGAATCAAATCCCAATATTCCATAAATCCACCCACCGAGTTGCCCATCGCGTGAGCGTACTCGCATTGGATGAGCGGACGGTTCGAGCGCGGGTCGTTAGCGTAGGCTTCCATCTGCTCATAACCTGCGTACATCGGGCAGAAAACATCGGTATATTGGTTCACACCGTTTGGCTCATACTGCACGGGACGGCTCGTGTCGCGCTGCTTAATCCATTGATAGCAAGCATCAAAGTTCGGTCCCGAACCTGCTTCGTTGCCCAGCGACCAGAATATTATCGACGGGTGGTTCTTGTAGGTTTCCACCATCCGTTGGTCGCGTTCAAGGTGCGCTTTCGCGAAATCGGGGTTCTTCGAAAGCGGGTGGTCGGTGTAAATCAGGCCGTGCGACTCAATGTCGCCTTCGCAAACCACATACAGTCCGTAGCGGTCGCAGAGTTCGTACCAGTACGGGTCGTCGGGGTAGTGGCAGGTGCGTACGGCATTGGCATTCATCTCTTTAAGTATGCGAATGTCGCTTTCCATCCGCTCGTGCGATACCACATAGCCAAAGTCCGGGTCCAATTCATGACGGTTAACGCCCTTAATCAGAATCGGTTTGCCGTTAACCCAAATCTGTCCCAAATCATATTTCTGCTCAATTTTTCGAAATCCAACCTGCTGATTCACAACTTGCTGAACAGCGCCTTTGGCATCGGTCAGCGTCAGTTGCAGATTATAGAGATTCGGCTCTTCGGCCGACCATTTCTTCACATTATCAACCTTTTGCACGGCACCGAGCACATTTCCGGTCTGTGCGGTCAGATTCGATTCCGCCACAGTATTACCATCTGAATCACAAAGAGTTGCCTTCACGCTTGCCTTCCCTTGCACCTTAACTTTAATGTTCAACAGGCCGTTTGTGTAGTTGTCGGTCAGGTCGGGCACAATGTCGATGTCGGCAAAACGGTTTTTAGGCGCGGCGTACAGATAGCAATCACGGGCAATGCCGCAGAAACGCCAAAAGTCTTGGTCTTCAAGATACGAGCCGTCGCACCAGCGGTATATCTGAAAGGCTATCAGGTTTTCACCTTTCTTAACAAATTTGGTGATGTCAAATTCGGCGGCCACCTTGCTGTCCTCGCTGTATCCCACAAACTTGCCGTTCACCCACACATAGATGTTCGATGTTGCCGAACCAATATGCATAAAGATGCTTTGCCCCAGCCATTTATCGGGCACTTCAATGGTACGGCGGTACGAGCCCACGTGGTTCTGTATGGTGTCGATAAATGGCGGATTGGTTTTGAAATAGGTGTCCCAAGCGTACGGCACGTTTGTGTAGAGAGGGTCGCCGTAGCCGTTCAGCTCCCACATTCCGGGCACCGGCATTGTTCCCCATTGACTGTCGTCGAAGTTTGTTTGATAGAAGGTTGTCGGCCTTTGCGATGCGTGCTCAACCCAATTAAACTTCCATAAACCTTCCAATGTCAGGTAGTTAGCCGCTTGTCGGAAATCGCCCTTTGCGGCATCATTGGCCGTGCTGAAAGGCATAAAATCGGCGTGCACCTCGGCACGGTTTATCTCGTTGATTTGTGGATTGCGCCATTCTTCTTGTGCGTTGGTAATCAGTGATATGCCAACTGCAATGGCAACGGTTGTGAGTCTTGCGGTGTTCATTTTAGTGTTCAGTTTGTGGTTTTACTGCCGATAAAAGTATAAAATACTTTTTATATAGCGAAACGAAAAATCACCACAAAAACGAACACATATATATTATTGTTTGCTCGCAATAAACCTCAACTCTTGCTCAAGCATTTCGGTTTTGCGCATATGGTAGCCAGCAGCCAGAGCCGTTTTTACGGGGTTCGAGTAGATTGCCTCGATTTCCATTGGGCGGTGGTTGTCGAAATCAAGTTTCATGCTGGGGCTGTATGGCGTCATACGGTCTGTCATTGTCAGCATTTTCTCAACAAACTCGCGCTCAATCACGGCATTGCAGACGGCGGCTGCGTCAACCACTTCGTTCATTAGGTCGGTTACAAGGGCGCGTGTTGCAGGGGTGTTCATAAGTCGGTCGGTTGATGTGTTCAGCGCCACGGTCAGGCCGTTGTAGGGGATGTTCCAGACCAGTTTGCGCCAGCGTGTCTCGTTCAGGTCGGTGGCAATGGAGAAAGGCACATTGGCTTGTTCAAAATCGACTTTCATTTGTGCGATAACATCTTGGCAGTCACCATTATACATTCCAATAGTGATTGCACCATAATCGGCGTGGCAGATGTGGCCTTTACCAACTCTCGACGAGCAGATGAACGCTGCCGCACCTGCGATTGGTTGGTGGGGCAGTGCCGATGCCAATTTCGCTTCAAGCCCCAATCCGTTCTGAATGAGCACCACAAGCGTGTCGGGTTTGAGCAGCGGCGGCAGAATCTGCGGCAGCAAGTGGTTCTGCGTTGTTTTCAAGCCCACCAGCACCACATCGCATTTCGGCATATTGGCCGTTGAGTGATAGGCGTTTATGGGGTTGATGACGAAATCGCCCTTAACTGAATCGACACGCAGACCATTCTGTGTAACGTGTTCATATTCAGTATTAAACAGAAAGTGAACGTCACATCCCGAGTTGGCGAGTCGTCCGCCGTAATATCCGCCAATGGCGCCTGAGCCAACAATGGCATATCTTAGGTTCATGTTTTTAGAATTTTCGGCAAAGATAAATAAGTATGAAAATATAAGTCGGTTTGAACAAATCTGTTCCAAGGGCAACTTTTCAGCATTTTCAAGGCTTATATAGTATTCTTAATTATTTTTGTAGTCTTGTTTATTTGTTTGCAGCGATGAAATTTTTAGAGAAATACCTTGCGCAAAAATCGAAACTCGGCTTGGCGTTCAATGCCGTGGTTGTTTTGTTGGCCGTACTTATAATGATTCCGCAAACACGGAAGGCTACTACGACTATGATGCTGAAAATGACACTTTTCGCCTATCAGCCCACATTGCTTGCCAAACCTATTCCGTTGCAAGAAGGCGTCGACCAATGGCAGTTATGTTCGCTAAATGGCGATACTTGCCGTTTGTCCGATTTTGCAGGAAAGGTTACTGTTATCAATTATTGGGCGTCGTGGTGCGCGCCGTGTGTGGCCGAAATGGGACAGTTTGAGCAACTTTACGCTGACTATTCCGGCAAGGTCAACTTCTTGTTTATCAGTAACGAAAAACGTTCTGATATTGTCAAATTTCAAAAAAGGAAGAATTTGAATTTGCCTATATATCAGGCCGTTAAATATTATCCGCAGCAATTATCGTCAAATACACTGCCTGTCACTTTTATAATCGATGCTGATGGCAACATTATGATGCGAAAATCGGGAATTGCGCAGTGGAACGGACAGAAAATGAGGAGGATACTTGATGCGATGATAGCGAAAAACGATAACTAAAACTATTTCAAAAATTCTATATTCTGACTTCTAAATTCGTATTCAAAACTATGGCTCTCAATTACATTTGGATAGGATTTTTTGTTGTGGCCTTTGTTGTGGCTCTTGTGCGGATGCTGTTTTTTGGCGATACAGGGATTTTTTCGGCAATGGTGAGCAGCACATTCGATATGGCCAAAACGGGCTTTGAGATATCGTTGGGTCTTACGGGGGTTATGACTCTCTGGCTTGGTCTGATGCGGATAGGCGAGAAGGGCGGTATGATTCAGATTTTCTCACGTGTTATGGGGCCGTTTTTCCATAAGCTTTTTCCTGAAATTCCAGCCGACCACCCGGTCAATGGTTCAATAATGATGAATCTTGCAGCCAATATGCTCGGCATCGACAATGCAGCAACACCGCTTGGCTTGAAGGCAATGAGCCAGCTTCAAGAGTTGAATCCGAAGAAGGACACTGCCTCGAACTCGATGATTATGTTCCTGGTACTTAATACTTCAGGCCTGACACTTATTCCGGTTAGCATAATGGTTTATCGTGCGCAAATGGGCGCTGCCGACCCGTCGGATGTTTTTATTCCGATACTGATTGCAACATTTTTCAGTACGGTTGCTGGCATCTTGGCAGTGTCGATATATCAGAGAATCAATCTGTTCAATAAAGTTTTTCTTGCTTATTCGGCGGTGTTTACGCTGATAATCAGCGGCTTGATTTGGTATTTTGTCAGTTTGCCGCGTGAGCAGGTTGGAATACAATCGTCGCTTATGGCAAACATCATTCTGTTTTTGATTATCATTTCGTTCATTTTATTGGCAGTGCGGCGAAAAGTAAATGTGTATGAGGCGTTTATAGAAGGTGCGAAAGACGGATTCTCGACGGCGGTCAAAATCATCCCGTATCTTATTGCGATACTTGTCGGGGTGGGAGTTTTCCGCACTTCGGGTGCGCTCGATTATTTGATGCACGGGCTTGGTTCGTTTTTCTCGCTCATTGGCTTCAATACTGAGTTTGTCGATGCTTTGCCCACCGCATTTATGAAGCCGCTGAGCGGTTCGGGCGCCCGAGGAATGATGATTGACACAATGAACACATTTGGCGCCGATTCTTTTGCCGGCCGCCTTGCATGTTGTTTTCAAGGCTCGACAGATACTACTTTTTACATTCTTGCCGTTTATTTTGGAAGTGTGGGCATCAGCAAAACGCGCCATGCGGTTGTCTGCGGCTTGCTGGCCGATTTAGTGAGCATTGTGGCGGCAATTTCGGTGGCGTATATCTTTTGGGGATAAATAGTTGATTATAAATGAGAAAAATCATCATATTGATATTGTCGATATTGATTTCGGGTGTTGCGAACTCAGAACCGATAGGAGTGTCGTTTGCTCGGCAAATAGCTGAAAATGTTATTGGTGGCAGCACACTTAAATCGACATCAGCGCTTGAACTCAAACATGTCGGCGTATACAATGGTGACACACTTTACTACATTTTCGTCGCTGCCGACGGTGGCTTCGCTATAATTTCCGCCGATGATGCTGTTCAGCCTGTTTTGGGCTATTCCAAGACTTCGCCGGTATGCGAGGTGTCGGCTAACAAATCGTTTGCAGGGCAGTTGGACCGATATGCTGAAATAATATCAATCAAGAAGAAATCAAATGCGCGAAGCCGCCGTGTGCTGAATGCATGGCGCATGTTCGCAGAGCTGGATTCTGTTGTAATTGATTCTGTGCCAGTAGATTCCGTTTCGGTTGATACGGTTTTGGTCGATACTATCCCGGTCGATACAATTGTTGCCGTTGATACGATTAAACCCATTCAGCTTATCACTTCTACTTGGGGGCAAGATTCTCCATATATGGATTCGTGTCCAACGTATGTTGGGTGTGTGGCAGTGGCAATGGGGCAGATTATGCGTTATCACAAATGGCCTGAAAAAGGGCGCGGTTGGCACAAATATGTTCCGTATGAAAACCCTGAATATGGATGGCTGTCGGCTAATTTTGGCGCCACGACTTATAAATGGAATAAGATGCCCGACCGTCTGCGTAGCCGTAGCTCAATCGCTGAGAAACGCGCGGTTCAGCAGATGCTTTATCATGTTGGCGTTGCTGTCAATATGTCGTATACCGAGGATGGTTCCGGCTCGACAGAGTATGTTGCGGCGATGGCTCTATGCGCCTATTTTAATTACAATCATGAAACTTTGAAGGTTTGTGTCGCAGATGAATACACGGCTGATGATTGGATTGCGCTAATAAAAGCGGAAATTGACGCCGGAAGGCCGGTTCTTTATTCGGGTATGTCGGAAGACGAAGGTCACGCATGGGTTGTCGATGGTTATGATGGTAACGATTATTTGCATGTAAACTGGGGTTGGGATGGTGATTTTGATGGCTATTTCGCTCCTGACAATATGTTGTTAGGGACAAGTCTCTATTCAACTGGCAATACAGCTGTTATCGGTATTCAGCCAGCCACTGATGTGCCGATGTTGTGGACTTTGCAATCAACCGGATTTTCGACTGATTATCGTGGGATAACCAACATCTCTGCAATTGACAATCTTACAGCCTGGGCTTCGGCATACGATGGTGAGCAAGGCGGACAGTGTATGGATTTCTGCAGGACAATCGATGGTGGAGAGTCGTGGGAGGGGAAGACTATAAAAATATCCGGGTACAAAAATTATTCAATATCAATGATTTCGGCAGTCAGCGCAAACGAGGCTTGGGCGGCTGTTTATGTTTGCACTAACTCGCGGACGCTAAAGGGCGGAAAAATTCTTCATACAACCGATGCAGGCGACTCGTGGGAGATACAGGCATCGGCTTCGTTCAGTGGCAGCAAGGCGTTCCCGAACATTGTCCATTTTTGGGATTCTCGCAATGGCGTGTGCATTGGCGACCCCAACGACGGCTATTTCGAGATTTACACAACAACCGACGGTGGCGCCAATTGGAAACGTGTACCGTCGTCGAACATTCCGGCAAACAAGACTGACGAAACCGGAATTGTGGCTTATTATTCGGTTGTTGGCGACAATGTGTTTTTCTGCACAACCAAAGGCCGCCTCTATCGTTCGTCAGACCGCGGAGTGACATGGACTGTGGTTCAGACACCATTGACAGATTGTTTCATTCTCGCTTTTCGCAATGCTAAAACTGGTGTGATAAAGGGAATGAAAGATGATAAATTCCTTGCATATCAGACATTTGACGGAGGCGATAGTTGGAACGAGCTTGGCGCGCAACCTAATTTCTATCCGTCGGGTGTGGCTTATATTCCTAATACCGATACGTTGATTTCGGTAGGTGGCTATGTTGATACCGATGTCAATTACTGTGGCATTTCGTACAGCGTTGATGATGGTCGTACGTTTACCGATTTTGCTGATATTTACAGATATTTGGACCTATATACTTCTGTTGGTGTCTCACCCGATGGCAAAGGAGTGTGGGCTGGTTCATACGGCTATGGCAAGTATTTTGGCGGAATGTACCATCGTGGCGTTTTGCCATTTAATTTGCACAACACCGATATTGCAGATTATAAGTTAGATACCGACTCTCAGGTTTCAATATACCCGAATCCGACCCCCGATTATGTAATGTTAGCTGGTGCCGATAAGGCTGATGTTGTGATATATAACGCATTGGGAACCATTGTGTTGCGAGCTGACAATTGTGAGGCGGGAAATCCAATTGATGTGTCGAAGTTGCCGGCAGGCTTGTATTTGGTGCGAGTTCTGACTGGCAGTGGCGTCTCGGCTTTGCGGCTAATAGTAGAATGATTTATGCAAAGAGCTTGAAATGAATTTGTTAAAACAGATATTCGGCAACACGATAATCAAGAATTTGAGTTATTTGGTCACTGGCACCGCGTTGGCGCAAGTGCTGATAATTCTTTTCCAACTCATTCTGCGGCGTATCTACACACCCGCCGATTTTGGTGCTTTTGCTGTGTATATGAGCATTATAGGCATCATTGCGGTCATTGCGTCGCTACGCTACGAGCAAACCATCATCCTGCCTGCCGACGACAACAAAGCTTACAATTTGTTGTATCTTTCGTTTGGTATTGGGTTGATAATTAGCGTGTTGACGGCCATTTTGCTCTTTGTGTTCAAGCAGCCGTTTATGCGGCTTATCAACTTCCCCGAAAAATATTCGTATTGGCTTGCGTTTGTGCCGTTGTCGTTGCTGTTATTGGCAATATATCAGGCACTTAACTATTATTTGATTCGCATTAAGCAGTTTAAACTGTCGGCCTCGAATAAGGTTGAGCGCCGCATTGCCGAAGGCGTAACGCAAACTGTTTCAGGCTATTGCGGCAATCAGACTGGGCTTGTTTTCGGCGACATTGCAGGGCAGTCGGTCAATGCGCTGGCGGCTGGAATCAAGGTGCACAAGTTTGTCGGCGGGCTGAAACTCTCGTGGGCGACCATAAAAAGTGTAGCGGCCGAATACCGCAGTTTCCCGCTGCAGAACAGTTTTGCGGCGTTCTTGAACGCTTTGAGCCTGCTGCTGCCCACCATTTTCATCAACCGTCTGTTCGATGAGCAGACCACCGGCCTGTTCGACCTTGCGCGAATGCTGATGATTATGCCGCTGTCGCTTGTTACCACATCGATGGGGCAGGTGCTGGTGCAGCGTTTCACTGAATTGCGGAACAAACGTGAGTCAATCCGTCACGACTTTTGCCGCATTGCCTCACTGCTGGCTGTTTTGGCATTGGTGTTCGCAGTGGTGGCCTTCCTTTTGGCACCTTCGCTTTTAGCCTTGATTTTTGGCGAAACGTGGCGCGAATCAGGCGTTTACGTGCGAATAATGGTTTGGGCATTCGCCTTCAAATTTGTGGTGTCGCCGTTCAATATGGTGTTCACAGCGTTCGAGAAAATTGGTCGTTTGTCGGTTTGGCAGACAATCTATTTCCTGCTGATTTTCAGTCTGATATTTATACCCGTGAATAATATTTACGGATTTCTGCGTTGTTATTTGGCGGTTGAGTTGTTCAGCTACGCAATTGTTGCGCTGATGACTTTGAAGGTTGTCCGCGAGTATGAGAAATCAATAGCAAATTGATTATGAACGTTTTATATCTGACCGAAGATTACATTGGCTCGCGGGTGCACCATAACCTTTGTCGCTCGATTGTTGAGGCTGATAGTCAGATGGATATGTCCGTTTTCGCCTTCAATCGGCCAAATTATCCGTTGCGCGATTTGCGTCCTACATACGATAGTCGCAATTACCGCCTTGTGGAGTCTGATTTTGAAGGCAACTTGCTGATGTACAGAACGCTGTTTCCGTACAAAATCCGATGCAAATATCGTCAACTGACGCAAAAGGCCGACATTGAGCACACCGACCTGATTGTCGCTAGCACTTTGTTTTCCGATGGCGCGGTAGCTTACAGGCTATGGTGTGAGCACCGAATTCCTTACGTGGTGGTTGTCCGTGGCACTGATGTTAATCTATATCTGCGACGTATGCCGCATTTGTATCGTATTGGTCAACAGATAGTTAAGAGTGCACGGAAAGTGATTTTTGTATCGCCTGTGCAACGGCGGCAATTTGAAAAATCACTGGCTTTCAGCCGATTGGCCAACTCTTTACAATCGAAACTGATTACGATAACCAACGGAATTGACCAAATTTGGATTGATAATCAATATCTTGTAAATGACAATCGCAACCCCGACGCGATATTATACATAGGAGTGTTCGACCGAAACAAAAACGTTTCGACGTTGATTGATGCATGCTGTCAGTTGCGCAAGAAAAATCCATGCCTGACGCTGAATCTTGTTGGTGGTGGTGGCCCATGCGAACAGCAGATAATGAGGCAAATAGAGCAAAACGTCGACTGGATAAAATTCCACGGCCCGATTTACGACAAGCAAAAGTTGATGCAGATTTGCCGTCAAAACGCTGCTTTTGCAATGATTTCAAAATCAGAAACGTTCGGGCTTGTGTACTTCGAGGCTTTGACACAGGGCTTGCCTGTGGTTTACACTGCTGGGCAGGGCTTCGACGGTGTTTTCGATAATTTATGTGTAGGATATGCCGCAAAATCCGACAATGTTTCCGATATTGCCGCGAAATTGGATTCAGCATTGACCAATAGGGCCGTACTGCTTTCCGACATACGAAGAATTGATTTTTCGATGTTCGGTTGGCCTGTTAAGGCGAGAGAGTGGCTCAATGTTTTTAGAGCTAAAAGTGAAGAATGACAATGGTTTCTGTAATAATTCCCTGTCGAAATGAGGCTGCACACGTAACGGCATGTGTCGAGTCAATCATAAATCAGGATTATCCGCACATAAGCATGGAGGTGCTTTTTGTCGATGGCATGAGTACCGACGGAACGCGTCAGCGTTTGGCTGAATATTGCGCGCAATACGATTTTCTGCATATCATCGACAATCCGAAACTTATTGTGCCGACAGCGTTAAATATCGGTATCAGCCAGGCTGCAGGTGATGTCATAATCCGACTTGATATGCATACTGTTTACGCTCCCAATTATATATCGGTGTTGGTTGACAATCTTTTCAAGTTGGAAGCCGACAATGTTGGCTGTGTCTGCAAAACCGATGTCAAACTACGTACGCCAAAGTCGGTCGCCATAAAGGCTGTTTTGAGTAGTAGGTTTGGAGTGGGCAATTCAGCGTTTAGGATTGGTGTAAATGAAGTGCAACAGGTTGATACAGTGCCTTTTGGTTGTTATCGTCGGAACGTTTTTGTGCGTTATGGTTTGTTCGATGAGCGTCTTGTACGGAATCAGGATATTGAGTTCAACAGCCGCATAGTGAGGGGCGGAGGGCGAATGTTCCTTTTGCCCGACGAATTATGCACCTACTATGCCCGTGCCACATTTCGCGCTTTGGCAAAAAACAATTATTCAAATGGATTGTGGAATGTCAAGGCGGTTAAGTTAACGCATACATTTTCAACATTTTCAATCCGTCATTTTGTCCCGATGATTTTTGTTTTGTCGATTGTGTTACCGCTTTTGGCTTCGTTTTTTTATGGGCAGGCGGCTATTGTAGCGGCATTATCGGTTTTGGCTTATCTGTTATTTGTCACTATAGCCAGCATTAAACTTTTAAAAACAGGAGATAAATTGAAATTGAGATATTTATATGCTGCTTTTTTTGTGTTACATTTTTCTTATGGTATAGGCTCGATAGTCGGAGTCTTCTCAATTCCTAAAAAATGATTGCTATGAACAGGCGTTATTCGTTTTTTGCAGTACTAACATTTCTGTTGATATTCTCAATGTCATTTTATCAGTCATGCAGCATGGCTGTAATGCTTGCATGGACTATAGTAGGTGTCTTTGGAATCAATTTGGTTGGTGATAAAAACGATAAAATTCTTTTTGCGACAGAAGTCTGCATGCTGTTGTTTTTTGCAGTCAATGCTTTAAGTTTGTTTTTTTCGTTCGATAAGATTGAAGGATTGCGGAATTTGCAGTCGTTCCTTCCGTTTGCTATTGTGCCAATTATGGCTTTGTCGTATTCCAATAATCTGAAGGATAATTATATCCAATTGCTTAAAATTTTCGTGTTAGGAGTGTTGGCATCATCAGCTATATGCCTTTTGGCCGCATTGGTGCGCTCGTTCCATATAGTCGATGGCTCTTTGATATTCAATCCATACATCGGTTTCCGGAATCAGTTTGTGTATACTCATCTGTCTATATTCTTGTATACCAATACATTTGCAATGTGCATAGTGTTTGCCGCAGCTGTCCTTGTATGGGCATTGCTTTTTCGCAAACCGCATCGCAAATGGTTGTTATATTCAGGGCTGGCGTTGTGTATACTGATGATTTTCTTGCTTTCGTCGCGTACTAATGTATATGCGCTTTTTGCGGTGCTATATATTTCGGTGCTTGTGTTCTATCTGCGTTTCAGGAAGTTGGTTCATTCAGTAGCGCTATTAGTTGCCGTAACCGGATTGTTTTGGGTTTTCCAGACATGTAATTATCGTGTCCTAAATCTTTCAAAACAGGTTACAAGTTATATTACAGAGGAAGACATAGTTATGGATAACGGATATGTCATTCAGCATCCGCAGGCGATAGAGAATGTGAACATTCGATTCCAAATGTGGGAGACCGGCGCCAAGTTGTTGCATCGTTATTGGCTGACAGGTTGTGGCATTGGCGATTATAAAGGAGTGTTACGTTCTGAGTATCAGTTTGATGGTATCGATGAGGCATACCAAAAGGGATATGACCAGCATAACCAGTATATCGAAACATTTGCAACGGCAGGAGTCTTGGGTGGTTTTATGTTGTTAATAATAATGCTTTTATCGCTCATATCGGCTTGGCGCAATCGGAATTATCTTTTGTTCTGCTGTTTGTTGATTGTTGCTTTGAATATGATGCTTGAGTCGATGCTTAACCGATTCAGTGCAAGCATGTTCTTTGTCGTTGCATTGTTGCTTTCGATGTATGCCAAACATCCAGATTTGCCAACAGAGCAGCTAGCATAAATTCATATGGTGCTAAAAAAGAAAAGCCGCATTTCTGCGGCTTTTTTGTTATTTGTATGACTATCTTTTTGCCGATTTCTCAATTAATGGTTTAATCTTCTTTCGGTTGTCGATAAACAAAATCACAATTGTGCCAAAAAGGAATATAATAGCTCCATTTTTTCTTGTGATTGCAGATAGGTTGTTGTCTTCTTGCATCGGTTGCATAAAGTCTTGAACAACACGGAACGGCTCGTCATACAGATTGTGTTCAATATTTTGTTTTTGCGCTAAAAGTGATATGATATCACTGTGGTACAGATGTTTATCCTTTTCGTTTACCATCATCAGTCCACCGTTTTTGTCAAGTTTGTATTGATTTTTTTCTTGGAAATATTCTTCGTTTTTCAAACTGTCAAGTTGTTCCATTTCCTTTTCCATGCGAGCTATCATTGCTTTTTGCTCCTTAATGGTGCGTTCATTGCGGTCAATTACCCATGCATCGTTGCTAATGTAATCGAGTATTTTGTTCTTCACATCGGCAAGTACGCTGTCATAAACGGCATTGTGCATTCGAGCTTCTACGGCGAATCGTCCTGTTAGTCTTTTGTTGAGAATGGTTGTGTCGGTTGTCTCTATTGCAGAGTATGGCTCAATTTTATCTTCTATACCGTCTCTGTTATAATCGAGCAGATAGCAACCATGGATTGACAATATGTTGTCATTGTTATTATCATTGGTGTAATTCCAATTGTTTATCAAGTTTATAACATCTTTTGCGTTCACGCGGCGTGTCTCCACAATCATTCGGCATGTATATTGTTTTGTGCTGGTTTTATGAAAGAATAATGAAGTTACCACTATTATGGCAAAAAGCAACAAATACCAATACCTGTTGCGTATCAAAAAGTATAAAACAGTGTTGAATACTTTTACAAATAAGTTTCCTGTCCATCGGCAGGCACGACTCATCAGGTCGATTAAGTCGATTTCTTGTTCCTGTGGTTCGTTTTGAATCTCGTTTGCCATTTTTTGTCTATTGTTTATTTGTTAGAATCTCAATTATTTGCATACACGTTTGTTCACGTTCGTCGCGGAGCCGTGTGAAATGTGCGGCCAGCAAAGATAGCAAATATACTATTGCTTTCAAGTTGCTGCAGGGTTTATAATAACTTGTTTTCGGGTCGATGTTGCAGCTTCGCAGATAGTCTGTTATCTCGCTGCTGCCGTAGGCTTGTCCGCGGGTGCGTACATCAATGTAGAACATCACATTGTTTTCAAACTCATCGGTTTCAAGTTCATCGACATAACATAACGTCAAGCTGTGGGGCAGGGCGACGCAATATATTGGCAATCCAAGTGATTGTGCCACAATAGCGTAAAGAACTGCCATTGTGCTTGTCCCGGCCTTGCTTGTGTTCAGCAGTGTGCTTAGGAAATACGACTGTGTTGTTTGCTCGTCGCCAACGGCAAAGCGGTTTATGTTGAACATAAAGTGGTTGATTATTCGCACTTTCTCCAACGCTGTCAGATTGTCGTTCAATTCAGTCCAAATCGGTGTTTTGATGCTGTTTATTCTGCTGCTGAGCGACTGCGGACTGACATTTGGAAATAATATCTGGTTGTAAATGGCTGCGCCGGTCAACAGGTCGCGGGCACCCGATTTGCGCCACTCGCGCGCTTCGTCACAAATACGGCGGACACGAATTGCGCTTATGGTGTCGGCAAGTATTTTTGATATGCGTTTGTCGTCGCATTGTTGCCACGCGCGTTCGAGCATTGGAAGAATGTCGCTTCCCATTTTCCCCAGTTCCGCCGTAACGGCCGCGTTCACGGTTTCATCAGGGTCGTCGAGCAACGAAAGTAATGTGTCGAATTCCGTTTGTGTCATCTTCTTTTTAGTGAAATGTTGAATCGGCTAAACGAACTTGAAACTTTGAAAACTTATAACTTATATCCAATTTATGCCTTCCCGCTTATCCTGTCAAGCACAGTCTCAATCAAATTCTCAATTGAGTTTTTGTAGCCGGTTGTGGCTGCTTTGCTTAACCGGTTGGCAATGATGCTGCAAACAGTAACGGTGTTGTGGCCAAGCAATGCGCCCAGTCCGTAAATGGCCGAGCATTCCATTTCGTAATTGGTTATTTTATGTCCTTCGTATTCAAAGGCAGTAATCTTGTCGTTGATGTCGGCGTCTTGCAGCGGCAGGCGCAGAACGCGGCCTTGTGGTCCGTAGAATCCGGGGGCCGATATTGTCATTCCGTGGCGCATGTCGAAGCCGATGCGGTCAATCAAATCGCCTGAGCAACGAACAAAATATGGCGATGTCAGCAGAGGGTTCCAGTTCATGTGTTGCTTGAACGCGGCTTCAATACGGGCGTCGCTCACTTTCGGACGGTCGCGGTAGAAGTTCAGCATGCCGTCGAAGCCGATAGCCATTTCAGATATCACCGGTGTCCCGACGGGAATGTCGGCCTGCAATGCGCCCGAGGTGCCGATGCGAATCAGATTCAACTTGCGTTTCTGTTCCTTTATAGTGCGTGTCTTTAAATCGATGTTGACAGCAGCATCAAGTTCATTTACAACAATATCGATATTGTCGGTACCGATGCCGGTTGATGTCACCGTAACGCGCTGACCGTTGTAAAGACCTGTGAATGTGCGGAATTCGCGGTTCTGCGCTGTTACTTCAATCTTCGAAAAGAAACTTGATACAAGCGCGGCACGGTCAGGGTCGCCTACAAGTATAACATAATCAGCAATATCCTCAGGATGAAGATGCAAGTGGAAAACTGAACCGTCGTTGTTCAGTATCAATTCGGAGTCAGGAATGAAAGTCGCCATAATTTTGTTGCAAAAAATCTTATTAGTAATAAATTTGTAGTAATCAAAAATACAAAAAAAAATGGAAGCATCAATCAGCCATTTGCTTGTACCTGTTGATTATTCCGACAAGTCGGTTTTCGGGCTAAAATATGCTGCCCGGCTCAACAAGGTGCTCAACGGACGAATCACCGTCCTGAATGTCATTAAAGGTGTCGACCCAATATGGTCGGAATTTTTTTCTGAAGCAGAGCGCGAGTTGCTACTTAAACGTTTGGAGGAGCACATGCGTAAGTTTGTGCATCAGCATACAGCCCTCGACGATTCGGCTTTCGATTGCCTTATTGCGCGTGGAAAACTTTGCGACACCATAATGCAGACCGCTGAGCAGCTTGACGCTAGCGCAATAGTCATGGGTACCAGCCGTGCAGACAACATCAAGAAGAAGATAATCGGCACTAATGCCCTGCGGATTGTGTCGGAGTCCAAATGTCCGGTAATAACAATCAAGTCAGAGCCTGCTGACACCGATGTTAAACGCATTATTCTGCCAATGGATATCTCAAAGGAGTCGCGCGAGAAAACCGTTGATGCAGTGGCAATTGCCAAACAATTGAACGCTGAGATACTTGTTGTATCGGCTTACACTATAAACGATGAACTTGTGCTGAAGAACCTGACCAATCATCAGAATCAGGTTGTCAAATACATTGCCGACCGCGGCGTAAAATGCTCAGGTACAATGCTTGCTGTCGATGACCAGGTGGAGGGTGTTCTCAATTTCATCGACAAGAACAAAGGCGATATGGTTATCATTACAACGCATCAGCAGTTCGAGACTGTTTCGTCGTTCCTGGGCTCGTTTGCCAAGAGCATGGTTAGCGCGTCGAAAGTGCCGGTTATGAGTATAGTGCCTCGTAACGCCTACAATGTGGTGTTTAAACTTCCGGCTTCGTAAGTATTGTTTTCATGATTTATGATAAAGAGAAGGTCTTGCGGTTTTATCGTAAGGCCTTTTTCTTTTGAACTTGTCAGTCAGTCCTTCTGACCAATCTGCCGTCGATAAAATCGAAACGTTTTTTCTTAACCCATTTTTTGGCAATGCGGCGGTATTCATCGGCGCGGAAGGCCGCCCATTGCCGCTCTAGGCGCAGCTCGCGCACCACATTGTCGAATGAGGCGAACTCTTGTTGCTGGATTATCGAGAAGCGTAGGTGTCCGGCCGTGTTTTTGTCGGGTTGCATCTCGGCAAAGCTCATCATTACTTGCCTTTTGACTTCGTCGCTTGGGTTGTCGATGCGTTCCAACTGATGATTTTTGACAATGTCAATCATATCTTTTTCCCATTGAACATCAGACTTTTTGTCCTCGTTAAGCTCGAAAATGTAGTCTTCAATCATCACCACAGTCTGGTCGGTGTAGTCGATGTACCACCCGGCCGAAAACTCGTTAATGTAGTTTTCCATGGCGTTGCCTACAGCGTCAATAAGTTCGTCTTTGTTAGTTATGATGTTCATTTTCTGTTGGTTGCTTTTAGTTTTTCTTTCAGATATTTTCCCGTGTACGACTCTTTGCAGTTGACGATTTCTTCGGGAGTTCCGGCAAAGACAAGATTACCGCCAGCGTTTCCGCCGTCAGGGCCAAGGTCGATAACCCAGTCGGCGCATTTTATTACTTCCAGATTGTGCTCGATAATAAGCACTGTGTTGCCGCGGTCGACAAGCGCGTTGAACGAGCTCATCAGCTTGTTTATGTCGTGAAAATGCAGGCCGGTTGTCGGCTCATCGAAGATGAACAGGGTAGGGGTGCCTGCCTCCTCAGCGCTCAGAAACGACGCCAGTTTGACACGCTGACTCTCGCCGCCGCTCAATGTGCTCGACGATTGGCCGAGTTTGACGTATCCCAACCCTACATCGACCAAAGGCTGGAGCCGCGCCACAATGCGCTTGCAAATGTTGTTGTCGGCGTCTTCTTTAAAGAATTCAACAGCTTCGTTCACAGTCATATTCAGCACATCGTTGATGTTTTTGCCGCGGTATCGGATGTCGAGCACAATTGGCTTGAAACGTTGGCCGTGGCAGCTTTCGCACACAAGCTCAACATCGGCCATGAATTGCATCTCAATCTTGATTTTGCCCTCGCCGTGGCACTCCTCGCAGCGTCCGCCTTCTACGTTGAACGAGAAGAATGACGGTGTCATGTTTTGTTGTTTGGCGCCTTGCTGCTCCGCAAAGAGTTTGCGTATTTCGTCAAAGGCCTTTATGTACGATGCCGGATTTGAGCGTGTTGATTTACCGATAGGGTTCTGGTCCACATACTCCACGCGCTTCAGGCACTTCAGGTCGCCCGTAAGCTGACGGAAACTGCCAGTTCGCTGTTCGCTCTGCTCGCCGTAGTATTTCTGCAGCGCGTTGTACAGAATCTTGTTTACCAATGTCGATTTTCCGCTGCCCGACACGCCTGTCACAACCGTAATCACATTCAGCGGAAACTTCACGTCGATGTTTTTCAGGTTGTTCTCGCAAGCGCCTTCTATTTTTATAAAGTTGCGCCACGGGCGGCGGTATTCGGGTACGGCTATTTCCATTTTACCCGTAAGATGCTGAGCAGTAAGGCTTTTTGTGTCGGTTTCGAGTTGTTCGTGATTGCCTTGGAAAACCACCTCGCCGCCAAGTCGTCCGGCCAGCGGCCCAATGTCGATAACCTCGTCGGCGGCACGGATAATGTCCTCGTCATGCTCAACTACAACCACAGTGTTGCCGATGCGTTGAAGGTTGCGTAACACTTTGATTAGCAGCGCGGTGTCTTTCGAGTGCAGACCGATACTCGGTTCGTCAAGAATGTAGAGCGAACCAACCAGACTGCTGCCGAGAGATGTGGCAAGGTTGATGCGCTGGCTCTCGCCGCCGCTCAATGTCGATGACAAACGATTGAGTGTCAGGTAGCTGAGTCCGACATCTTTCAAAAAGCCGATACGGTTGCGTATTTCGACAAGCAGACGTCCGGCCACTTTGGCATCGTGCTCGTCAAGTTTCAGATTTTCGACAGTGCCGCTCAGTTCGCCAATTGGCATATTTATCAAATCCACAATCGAATAGCCGTCAATTTTGACATATTCGGCGTCTTTTTTCAGTCGCGAGCCGTGACATGTGGGGCAGACGGTGCGTCCGCGGTAACGGGACATCATCACCCGGTACTGAATCTTGTACGAGTTCTGTTCAACGTAATCGAAAAAGTCGTTGATTCCCTTGAAGTAACGGTTTCCCGTCCATAGCAGATTGTATTGACATTCAGTCAGTTCGTTTATCGGTTTGTAAATCGGGAAGTCGAATTTCTCAGCGTTGAAAATCAGTTGGTTGAGCCATTCCTGTCCCTTTTCACCACGCCAGCAGGCAATAGCGCCGTCGTAAATGGTCAGGCTTTTATTCGGAATAACAAGGTCTGGGTCTATGCCGATAGTGTTGCCAAAGCCTCCGCATGTGGGGCAGGCGCCAAGCGGAGTGTTGAAGCTGAACATGTGCTCCGTTGGCTCCATAAAGGTCATGCCGTCGGCCTCAAAGCGGCTCGAGAACTCATGCGTCACGGTTTCACCGCTGCGCAGAATTTTGACAATGCAGATGCCGTGGCCTTCGAAAAAGGCGGTCTGCACTGAGTCGGCAATGCGGCTCAGGTTGTCACGCTCGGTGTTGACAATTATGCGGTCGATGACGATGTTCAGCTGTTTGTAGTCGCCGCCTGCGTAATCATCGATGTTGATTATCTCGCCGTCGGCTTCAAAACGGCTGAATCCCTGTTGTTTAAGTATGTTGAGCGCTTTCGACAAGGTGTGTTTGCCGGTGTTGAGTGGCGCAAGAATTATAGCTTTGGTGTTCTCAGGGTACGATGATATTAAATCGACAACATCCTGCACTGAGTGCTTTTTCACCTGTTTCCCCGAAATGGGAGAGTATGTCTTGCCGATTCGGGCGAAGAGCAGTTTCAAGTAGTCGTAAATCTCTGTCGATGTGCCGACAGTGGAGCGCGGGTTGCGGCTGCATACCTTCTGTTCAATGGCAATGGCGGGCGGTATACCTTTAATATAATCGGTCTCGGGCTTGTTTATGCGGCCCAGAAACTGCCGCGCGTATGCTGACAAACTCTCTACATAGCGCCGCTGTCCTTCGGCGTAGAGCGTGTCGAAAGCAAGCGAGGACTTGCCGCTACCCGACAGTCCGGTAATGACAATCAGCTTGTTGCGCTCAATTTTGAGGTCGATATTCTTCAGATTGTTTACTCGCGCGCCTTTTATTTCGATATACTGATTATTCATATATTCTTGTTAATCAGATTGTTGTCGTTGTATGCTTTTCGCCTTTCATCAAATATTAAGGTTGGCAAAGATAGCTTTTGTAAGCCTGAAAAATCGTTTAAAGCCGTAAAAAAGCGTTTGACGTTCTAAAAAAGGCTGTTGGTAAAAAGCAAAAGTTAAAAATATGTTAATGTTGCGCCAGCATATCTAAAATTCCTATATTTGCCATCATCAAAACTAAAAACGCTAATTAAATAGGAGGAACGCTTATCGACAAATAATTACTCTAAAACTTAAAAAGGAGGTAGTTATGGAACTTCATAATCGGACCGATTGTGAATTGGTTAAGCAGTACATTAGCGGAGAATTCCAATGTCTTGAAGAGCTTATTAATCGTTATAAGAACCGCGTGTTCTCATATATTGTTATGGTTGTCAAGAACCGTGAGCTGGCCGAAGACATTTTCCAGGATACTTTTGTTAAGGTTGTCCGTTCGCTCGACAGCGGCAGTTATAAAGACGACGGGCGTTTTGGCCCCTGGGTTATGCGCATAGCCCACAATCTGATTATCGACTATTACCGCCGCAACAAGCATCTGCCCACAGTGTCGGGTGACGACGAGGAGAAGAACATTTTCAACACCATAGGCATTCTAGATAAGAATGTTGAGGACGATTACGAGATGCAGCAGCGCCATTCCGATTTGCGTAAATGCATCGAGAATCTGCCAGCCGAGCAGTGCGCAGTTGTCAAATACCGATATGTATATGATATGAGTTTCAAGGAGATAGCCGACCTTACGGGTGTTAGCATCAACACCGCCTTGGGACGTATGCGCTACGCTTTGATTAACCTGCGCAAGATGATGAATGTGGAAATAGACGAGCAGGATGATTTGTTATAAATAAAATCGTTATGGAAACAAAGAAACTTTCAGAAATAGCTGATTTGTATTGCATTAGCAAGACTGTGCAACCTCAAATCGGTGATGTAGCACTACACCGTTCGGGCAATAAAGTATTGGTTGTGACGGAGGATAATCTGCGTGAGGTGGCGTTCAAATCGGTGTCGGTTTTTTTCGGCATTCATCCAAAATCGGTATCCAGCGAAGCCATTTGCGCCTATCTGCAAAGCCCTGAGGGTCAAGCCGAAATCGAGAAACACCTGACCGGCACCACCATGCGCACACTCTGCCTTGTTCAGGCAAATCAGATTGATGTTGTGGTGGAGTAACGGAAAACGGAAATACCATGAACAAGTTTGTGTTATTTGTGTTAGTTATGGCTTCTATCATGGCCGCCTGTAAGAAAAATGACGCACCTGAAGCAATTGAAGAAGAACAGGAAATAATAGACGAACCGGAAGTAAATAAAATTGAATCTAATTGTATTTTCGATTCAAATGTTGGGATTTATGGGGATTATAAGAATCCAACGCTAAATATTTACGTTGATGGTGTTTTTATAGGAGTTTGGCCAGGCAACCAACTCGACAGCGCTTATGTTGGTGCTACTCCTGATTATGGAAATATAACCGACACGAAAGTTTATGTAAACCTAAAACCCGGAAAGCATAGTTATCACACATTTTTCTATTCGGGAAAAGTGCTGTCATGTGAATTTCAAAGTGTGGAAAAGAAGTTTGTTGTTGGAGAAACAGGTATGACATCCGTTCTTGTTGATTTCGCTTATAATGTAAAGACGACGTCCGACACTGTACTTGACATTTTGGGACGATACACAATAAAAGTACCGGAAGGATACGCCTATTCCACCAATTATGGCGATGAGTCTATTTCGTTTAAAGCATACTCTGATAATGGTAACACTATTGTTTGTACCAGTGATTTATACGTAACTGATGACACGCTGTATGCGCCCGAAAATGAATATGTAAAAGAATTCAAATTGCCAGGTTCCGATAGTGTAGTTCGCACACAGACATTTCCCAATATTGAAATCATTGGCGAAAAAGGGTTACTGTACTACACGTCGGCTAAATATTCATCAGGCTATTTCTTTCTGAAACAAAATGATTGTTACATACTTCTTTTTTCTGTCAATTTTGACATTGCCAATATTTCAGAATTGAAAAGCATCTTATTAACAGTTGAAAAGCAATGAAAAAACTTCATACCCAACGGTGCTTCTAATAGCACGGGGAACGCTTTAACTACCAATCTTTTACACCTTACGGCGCAATTTCCGTTGTTTACGTTTTTTGTTTTCGTTTACGTTATCGTTAGTGTTATCGTCAGCGTCAGTGTTAGCGTCAGCGTTATTTTATCTCAAATTCATCCGCATCAAGAATAGTGGGGAATTTCTCACGGAAGGCATTTAGCTTGCTGAGTGAGATAGTTGAGAGGCCGATGCCGATTTGTCCTTCGGGCAGGTGGCTTATAACGTTTCCATAGATGTCGATTACAGTGCTACCGCCGGAGTAGGCGATGTCGAGGCCGTCGGTGCCAACACGGTTGACGCCAACAGTATAACATTGATTTTCAATGGAACGGGCGCGGAGTAGAGGCTCAAAAACATTGTGGCGCGCAGTGGGCCAGTTGGCAACGCAGACAAGTAGGTCGTAGCTGTTGTCGGTATTGCGCAGCCAGACAGGGAATCGTAGGTCGTAGCAGACAATGGGACGGATGCGCCAGCCTCGGTATTCAAAAATCTTTATATCGGAGCCGGGAGTCAGGGTGTCATTCTCAAATCCCATGCGGAACAGATGCCGCTTGTCGTATTGGTCGATACGGCTGTCGGGGTAGGCTATTAGCATTCGGTTGTAGTAGTGTTCGCTGTCGGCAATAAGTAGACTGCCCATTACCGCGGCGTTTTTAGAGGCGGCTGTCTGTTGCATCCATTTCACTGCAGGTCCGTCCATTGGTTGCGCTGTGCCTTCAATCTGGTTTGTGAAACCGGTTGCGAACATCTCGGGCAGCACAATAAGGTCGGTATTGCAGACATTGGCCAGCATGGTGCTGTACATGGCCAGGTTGCCGTCGATGTTGTGCCACTTAATGTCGGGTTGGACGTAGGCAATGTTGAGCAGGTCGGTCATAGGCGGATGCTGTCCAATGAGAAGTTCTCGGGGTGTTTGGCGGCAGGATTCAACTTCACATAGTATTCGTGAATGTAAGCCATATCTTTCTCAATATCACCCGATAACATATAGCGCTCGCCAAATCCGACGGTTTTGTCCTTGTAGCTCAAAAATCCTAAATAGACAGGTACATTTGCCTGTTTTGCAATAAAATAGAAACCTCGTTTTAGTTTGTTGGTGCGTTTGCGGGTGCCTTCGGGCGTTATGCAGACGCTGAATCGTTCATTTTTGTTGAAATATTCCAAAACCTGCTCAACCATTCCAGCCGAGTGGCTGCGGTTGATTGGGCGTGCGCCTAAAGCCTTGAGCAGCAGTCCTAATGGGAAGAAAAACATCTCTTTCTTGATGAAAACCACAGGCCGTTCGCCGGCGCTTGCAAAGGTTATCTTGCCCCAAACAAAATCCCACATGCTTGTGTGCGGCAACGATATAACCACATATTTTTTGTCGGTGGGGAAGTCGCCGACTACTGTCCAGCCGAAAAGTTTGAGTATCCGCGCGTTAAATCGTTTCATTTCTCTTTATGTAAGTTACAAATACCGATAAATCCAGTGATGATTAATGTCGGTAAAGTATCCCGATTCCTTGCACCATGGTGTCGTTCGGAACCAGCAATTGCGGAATGGTATCGGTGTAAAACAGCATCAGTTCGGTTTCGCTTAAAGTGCTGATGCTCATTATTATGGAGTCGTTTTGTGCCGGATTCAGAATAATGCTGTCTTCGTTTTGGGTGAAACGCCATGTGCCTTTGTGCGGAAATTTGAAAATCTGAGTGTCGTTCTCGCACAGATTTTCGCCCAGAGTTATCTCGTACTGGCCGTTTCCTTGAATATCTATTTGGTCATCTTTCAGACACTCGGGACAGGCGGCAAGGTCGAAGACATTGGTATACGACACATTACCGTTTGCGTCGGGCAAGTTTATGAATATGCCGCTCAGGTTCCATTTGCCTGTTGCCAGCATGTTAATGTTCGATTCGGGACTTTCGTCGCTGCTGCAAGACGCAAACAAACAAGCGGTTACAGCAAGTGTTAGCAGTTTATTCATTAGTTTATGATAGATGAACGTGGTTTTCCGTTTTTGAATGTCTCTATCAAGATTGCCTGCTGCACAACATCGTCATAGGTCAGGTTCCAGTTGTTGTTGTTAAGCAGTTTCTTGTACGAGTCATCGCCGATGTATTTGCTGCGTGTCAAGTCGATGCGGACTCCGTTGGTTGCCCAGCGGTAGAACTCAAACTCGTAGTTGCTGTCTTCCGACCATTGGCGCATCGGGCGGTATTCGGGCGTGCTGCCGAGCTTCTCGGTAACCACGTTTATTATTTCTTTTATCTGGTAGTCTTCAATTTTTTTGCGCTCAATAGAGAAGATGTGGTTGTAGCCGATGATTTTGAATCCGATGTTCTTCACGTCGGCATACTGGCAGTCTTCGATTGAGTAGGAGGGATAGTTGTAAACGCCTACGGTCTTCAGCAGCGAACGGTCAATTTGGTCGCCTATGGTGAAGTCCGAAATCAGGAATTTGATAGGCTTGAAGTTGTCGGTTTCCTCCACTTCGATGTTTTTCTTGCTCGACAAAATCATCGGGAACGGCTCGGCGTAGATTATCAGTTTCGGTCGTTTGTTGATGTATTTTATGTCGTAGCGAACAGTGTCGGAGTCGAGTTCGCACCCCTCGATGTGGAAGGTGTTTTTAGCATCGAAGGAGCCAATCGGCTTGTAGCGGCTCAGAATCATTGTCGAGTCGGTTAAGCGCAACGGAATGAGCGTTGGCTGCATAAATTGCTCAAGAACAGTGTCATACTTGGCATAAGAGAATGCCGAATCGTTGTGAATAACAAGTGCGGTATCCAAATACCAGTCATTATTGGTGAACGCATCAATGTTTTTTGTCTGTTTCTGGCAAGCGGTGGTTAGCAGTGCTATTGCAAGAAAACCAGTGATTTTTAAACTTGCTGATTTCATGATTATTAAGTGTTATTTAGTTTCTTTAAAGAATGCCTGCGACGATATGTTTCGACCGTCTTTGAAGTAGAATGTTCCGTATGAGTATTTTGCTTCGATATACTCATGTGCGATGCCGCCCCGGTTCACAATCACGCGGCGAATTTTCTTGTTCGGCTTGTCGTAGTTCTCGGTTGTTATGCCTTCTGGATACTGCTTTGCAAGGTCGTTGAGGAACTTCTCGTTACGTTGCGATATCTGTGCGTCGGCATCGAAGTTTTTCTTGTTGTACGAGTCTTGCGCGGCGGCTAGCTCCTCTTTGCGTTTGCGCTCAGCCTCGGCCTCGGCCAAAGCCTTGTTCTCCTTCAACCGTTGCTCGCAAAGCTCAATCTGGCTTTTCGGATATTTCTCCTCGGGTTTTATTGCCGAAGCTGATTTATACAAGGCGATAGCCGACGAATAGTCTTTCGCTTTGAATGCGTTATCGGCTTGAGTTACAGCATTTCTGTAGTCGGCGTCCACTTTGGCTTTGGCCTCTTGCTCATGCTCTGTCTTAATGTTTGCGCTTATTTGTGCAAGCTGCTGGTCAGGGTAGGTCTCGTCGGGTTTGGCGGCCTTTGCAGCATTGTAGAGCTCAACAGCCTTGTCGTAGTTGTGCGAGTTGAAAGCGCGGTCGGCCTCGGCAATCTTCGCCTTGTATGTGCGCAGCTGGTTCTCCTGCTCGGCTTTGAGCTTGGCAGCCTCGGCAAGCAGCACGTCAATCTGCTGGATGCGGCTCTGCGGATGTGTCTCGTTAGGCATCACCTGCAAAGCTTGCTGGTAAATACCCTTGGCCTCGGTGTAGCTCTTTTGGTTGAACAGATTGTCGGCCTGGCTTATCAGCTGGGTGTATTGCTGTTGCTTTTGATTTTCGGCGTTAATAATCGATTGTGCCTCAGCTATTTTGTCTTTCGGATATTTTTCGTCGGGTTTCACAGTCAAAGCCTGGTTGTAGGCTGTGATAGCCTCGGTGTATTTCTTCTGTGCGAACAGTCCGTCGCCGTTCGATATGGCTTGTGCGTATTGACGCTCAACATCGGCCATTTTGGCCAAAAGGTTGTCAATGGTGACTATTTGCTGTTTCGGGTACATTTCATTCGGTTTCAAAGCCGATGCCTGCTCGTAGCTTGATTTGGCCTGCGCGTAGTTCTTGGCTTTGTACAATTCGTCGGCCTGGCTAATCAAACTCTTGTATTGTTCGTCGTTTTTGGCTTGCTGCTCAGCTTCAACTTTTTGTGCGGCCAGCAGTCGGTCTATTTCGGCAATGCGCTCTTTGGGGTAGCTCTCGTCGGGTTTCAAAGCCGATGCGTTTGTGTAGCTGTTGCGTGAGTCTTTATACTTCTCAGAGTTAAACAGGTCGTCGGCATACGAGATAAGGTTCAAGTATTTGGCGTCCAATGCTTTCTGTTGGTCGAGTAGCTTGTCTATCTCAGCAATTTTCTGCTTCGGGTACGACTCTTTGGCTTTTATTGCAAGTGCCTGGTTGTAAGCCGATTTGGCGTCTTCGTATTTCTTCAGGTTCAGCAGGCTGTCGGCGTGGCGCACATAATCATTATAGGCGTTGCTTGTGGCCTGTTCTTTCTCAGCCGCGCTGCGCAGAGCCAGCAGTTTGCTGTCAATCTCGGCAATTCGGTCCTTCGGATATTGCTCGTCGGGGAATATGGCCAGAGCCTCCTCATAGCCGCTTTTTGCATCTTCCCATTTCGACGATTTGAACAGCTTGTCGGCTTTGGCTATTGCGGCGTTGTATGCGTTCTTGTTGGCGGCAACTTGTGCCAGAATGTTGTCAATCTCGGCAATTTTCTGCTTCGGATAAGCTTCGTTCGGTTTTATTGTAAGCGCCTGCTGATAGTTCGATTTGGCTGATGCGTAGTCTTTCCCGCTAAACGAGTTGTCTGCCACGGTTATGAATCCGTTGTATTTGTCCTCGTTGGCTTTGTTTGCTGCCAGCATCTTGTCAATGGCGCTAATGCGGGTGGTGGGATAGGCCTCAGCAGGTTTTATCTCGTTGGCTTTTACATACATGGCGCGAGCCTCGGCCAACTTGCTCTGGTTATAAAGATTGTCGGCTTGGGTAACGGCGTCGCGGTAGGCTTTCTCAATGGCCTCCTTGTTGGCGGCATCAGCGTTTTTGGCGGCAATCAGCGCATCAAGTTCGGCAATCTTGTCTTTCGGATATTGCTCCTCTGGTTTTATACCCGATGCTTCGACATATTTGGTCAGCGCCTGCTCGTAATTCTTTGACTGATAGTTTCTGTCGGCTTGTTCAATGGCTTCGCGGTAGGCTTTCTCCTTTGCGGCCAAAGCTGCGCTGGCGTCGTTCATCTCGCTCAGTATCTCATCTATCTTATATAGCTGGTTTTTAGGATATTGGTCGTCTTTATAGGTAAGCGCGCGCTTATAATATATTTGAGCGTTGGTGTATTGCTGCGTGTTGAAGGCGTTGTCGGCAATGGCAATGTTCTTCTGGTAGTTCTTCTCGTTGTTTTGATTCTTGGCCAGTATTCGTTTTATGGCCATAATCTGGTCCTCAGGGTAAGTCTGGTACGGGTCGACGCTGCTGGCCTTCTCGTACAGCTCTACGGCTTCCTCATAGTTGGCTTGGCCGAACTGGTTGTCGGCCTGCTCAATAAGCCGGTCGTACATCTCGGCGCGTTTCTGGTCATAGTCCTTCATCATGGCCTTGATACGTTTCTGTATCTCAGTGGTGTATGCCGCGTCGTAGTCGAAATCGCCCACCTTGTCAACAAATTTGATTTTTCCTATGGGGTTGTCGAAGATTGATGCGTCGAAACCGTCGACCTCGGGCAGCAGCTCGATGCTGAACTTGTAGTTGTAGACCGATACGTCCTCTACCTGAACATTGGTGTTGAACTCAAGTTTTTTGTTGTAGTAGCCCTGGCGGACAAACTCCAGCACCACCTGTTTGTTCAAATCGACATTGAAGGCGAACTTTCCAGTCTTGTCGGCGTCGTAGATTTTTTCCAGCGAACCGTCGATATACACTTTTACTTTTGATATGGCGAAGTTCTCGCGCTCCACTTTTACGGTTCCCCGTAGAGCCAGATAACCTGATACTTTTTGTGCTGATACTGTTGAAACTGAGCTTATTAAGAATAAAGCGGATAGTATTGATGCAATAACTCTTTTTGATTTCATTTTATGCGTGCTTAAAACGTGGCAATATAGCAAAATAATAGTTATTGAACATCTGTAAATTTCCTTTGAAACTATTTCGATTTTATTTGGTGATTTCTGATTTTTTAATATTATATTTAAACGTCGGATTTATTAGAAAACGACATTGATTTATTGTTGAACTTTTAAATTTTTGAGTTATGAAAACGGCAGAAGACAAACAGAGGAGCAAAGAATCGTTGGAGATTGCTGAACGCAAGTTGCACAAGTCGCAGATGAAGGCAAGTAAACTCGAAAAGAAATTGCGTAAGATTAAAAAGAACAACGGCAGCGATGAGGCCATTAAAGAGATGAAAGGTGAGCTGGAGGAGATATTTGTAAAGATGCACCAACGCTATAAAAAAGTTGAAAAGAGCAAAAAATCAGCAGCATAACAACAATTTGCAAAAAGAAGCGCCGAAAGGCGCTTTTTTTTTGCCCGATGTTGAAAATCCATCCGGATACAAAAAAATAAGGGGCTGAACCATCACGGCTGAGCCCCTTTTAATCTTCTTTTATTTGTAGCTTTAATTATCATTCCAAAAATATTTGTTCGCATCGAATATTCCAAATGCGTTCTTTATCGAGGATTCATTTTTTTTCGCTCACGCATTCCTTTTCCTAAACCACCGTTTGCGCTTAGGCTCAGATTGTGGCAAGTTTTCGCTATCGTCCATAATTGACTGATAGAAATACTCTTGAATCTGAGTGCGAATATTCAATTTTGAAAGTTTGTTGTTGCTCGATGTGGGGAAGGTGCGGTTAGTTAGAAACACCATGAAGCAGTTGTATTTAGGGTCAATCCAAATGTATGCGCCGGTGAAGCCGAAATGCCCGTAGCTCTCTTGCGATGCGGCTTCACAAGTCGGACCGTCAGGGTTGTATTCGGTTAGCGGCTTGTCGAAACCAAGGGCGCGGCGGTTGTCGTTGTCGTGGAAAGGCGCCTTGGTGAACGTCTGAATTGTTTTTTTGCTGAACAGCGTAACATTGCCGTAAGTGCCGTTGTTGAGCCAAAGCTGGCATAGCTTGGCAAGGTCGTTGGCGTTCGAGAAAAGTCCGGCGTGCCCCGATATGCCACCGAGCATTGCCGCACCTTGGTCGTTCACGTAGCCCCAGACGGTGTCGTTGCGCCAGGTTTTGTCAACTTCTGAGGGTATTATCTGGTCGCGGCTGTATTTGCCGAGAGGCAGAAAACAGGTGTTGTTCATCCCAAGCGGACGGTAGATTTCCTCGGTGCAGTAGTCCTCAAAACTTTTACCGCTTAAGTTGCTAATCATCAAAGGGAAAAGATAGAATCCAAGGTCGCTGTATTTGTATTTTGGCCTTATGGCTACAGGTGATTTCACAATTTGAGAGTAAACAGTATCAATATAGTCCGAACGCAGGAACATGCTGTCAGTCAGTTTTATACCGAATTGTTCGCTTGAGTCTTTCGAAACAATTTCGGGTTTGATTTGTTTGCCCTTGTCGTCAAGTGTGCATTTGTAAATCGGAATCCAGTTTCTCAGTCCGGCTTGATGTGCCAGTATATGGTTGATTTTCAAGTCATCTTTGTTGCTGTTTTTTAGCATTGGCACATATTTCGACAACTCGTCCTTCGGCTTGAATTTGTGCTTGTCGTATAGGCACATCAGTGCGGTGGTTGTGGCCGCTACTTTTGTTACTGACGCAATATCGTATAAATCAGTTAGTTGAACGGGTGTTGTGCTGTCGTAGGTGTGGTAGCCGAAGGCTTTGTTATAGACAATTTTCCCATTATGTCCGAACAGTAGTTGGCAACCGGGCATCACATGGTCTTTGATGCTTTGATTCACAAGTGAATCAATTTTGTCATATTCCTTTTTCTCATTGATTGTCTTTTCGTTGTAGTCGAGGCGTATAACCTTTTTCGGTTTCTTGCTGGCGCCACGTTGAATATCCTTGCTGACAGAGACGGGAAGGTGTCCGCTGGCTTCCAAACCGCCAAAAATGGCTTGCGCTGCGGGTTTCTGCATCTCATTCGATGCTTTGTAACCAACAAGCACAGCTTTCAACTTCTTGTAATTGCGCAATTTGCCGAGCGCGTATGGGTTGCCTAAATGCGCTAGAATCACATTGTTGCCAGCCGCCAGCGTATCAATCAGTTTTACCGATTCAGGAATTAAACCGAAGTTTTTTGATTGCACGTCGTTGGTGCCGAGCATTGCAATTATTACAGTGTTGTAGTTTCGCGCCTTCGCCACAGTCTTGTTTATAGCGTCATTGCTGACTTTAGCCGGGAGCCAGAGAGTGTCAATCTTGCCATATTGCATGGCCGTTGTTTGAAACATGTTTCTCGGTTTCGAGCCTATTGCAATCGATAGTATTTTGTTGTTAGCCAAGTCTTTTACTGGTAGAATATTATCGTTTTTAATCATGGTCAGCGACAAATTGTGAAGCTCAATTTGCAAGTCGGTTGAAGCGGCGGTGTTCAGGTCGGCAATCAGGTTTTTAGTGTCGATAGGTTGGTAGTGGTTAAGCCCAACCCACGCTTTTGTTCGCAGCACTTTCAGGCATCGGTTGTTCAACTCGTCAATGGTTATTTTGCCTGCGGATAAGGCTTGCTCTATCTTGTCGATTGCCAGTTCCGGATTGTTCGGAAAAAGCAGAATATCGTTGCCGGCCATAAAAGCGCGAACCTCCAATTCGCCAGGCTCAAAAGCGTTTGCCACACCGCGCATATTCAGTGCGTCGGTAAAAATCAGACCTTTGTATCCTAATTTATTGATTAGTAGAGAGTCAACTATCCGTTTCGACAATGTTGAAGGCAGTTTTGTATCAGGCTCAAGAGCGGGCACGGCCAGGTGCGCCACAAGCATTCCGCCCATAATATCAGCTGTTTTGCGGAAAGGGTATATCTCTATGTCATTCAGACGTTTAATGTCATGGTCGACAAGCGGAAGCGCAAGGTGCGAGTCAACGTGGGTGTCACCGTGTCCCGGAAAATGCTTCCCGACGGCAAGAACCCGGCTCATCTGAAGGCCTGTGGCATAGGCCGTTGCACATTCAACTACTCGGTTTTTGTCTTCTCCAAATGAGCGAATGTTGATAATCGGATTTTTAGGTTCGACATTGACATCGAGCACAGGCGCAAAATTTACGTGAATGCCTAGCCGTTGGCATTGGCGGCCTATTTCCACACCCATTTCTTGAATCTTTTTTGTGTCGTTTATCGCTCCAAGAGCCATGGCGCGAGGGTAGTAGAGGGTGCTGTCGAGCCGCATGGCAAGCCCGTGTTCGGCATCAATCGACACTAGAGCGGGAATGTTCAATTCCGCTTGAATACGGTTGCAAAGTAATGCTTGCCGCATTGGCCCGCCTTGCATGAAGATAATTCCACCAAGTTGCAGATTCTTAAATTGTTCTATTGTCTCTTGATTGTATTTTTCGTTTTTGTTCGAATACACCGACAGCATTATCAACTGTGCTATCTTTTGCCTTGTTGTCAGTGTATTTAACACAGAATCAGCCCATTGTAATTCTTCATTGCTGTATGCGACAATGCCGTTGTTTTGAGCTTTTGCAAATGTGGATAATAATAATGCGACTATTATTAAAATCTTGAATTTCATCTATTTGTGGTTTATATGCCGTTATTGTTGCCATTCATAAAAGTATTGCAAATAAAAAAGAATGACGGTCGGTGACACATCATTCTCTTTTATTTTTCTAACAGATTGTTTAACAATGTTCGGCAGTGAGGATGTGAATGTAAATTACCTATGCCAATTGCCTTATATCTTTATTCAATTCTTCAGTCAATCAGTTAATTAGTGAATGAACTTGAGCATTCTACGCAAACGGATGTTTTTGGGGAACGGTTGGTCCTTATCCGACGAGAACCAAATCATCGAAGCCTTGCCAACTATATGGTCTTCAGGCACAAAGCCCCAGAAACGCGAGTCGAGCGAGTTGTGGCGATTGTCGCCCATCATCCAATAGTAGTCCATTGCAAAGGTGTAGCTGTCAGCCTTCTCGCCATTAATATAAATAGCGCTGTCTCTCACTTGCAGGTCATTACCCTCGTAAATGCGTATAATGCGCTGATACAAAGGGAGATTGTCGATTGTTAGACTGACTGTTGCGCCTTTTTGCGGCACCCACAGCGGACCGAAATTATCCTCGTTCCAGCGGTAGCGCGCATCGTGAGGGAAGTTGCTGCCGTCATAGCGGTTTCCAGCATTCACTCGTGTTATCTCTTTGATAAAGCGGAAGTTGCGCAGACTTTCAACCATTTCGGGTGTCAGCGGAATCTGATAATGTCCGGGGGCGATATATCCGTGGTTTATGTCCTCAAGCGATATGCCCATTTTCTGTAAAGCCTTGGGACTGAACGAAGTGCCGTCGGTTATTATGTCGTAGCGGTATTGCTTGATACCAATTTCCTCTTGTGGCTTTCCGTTGATATATAGCTGTCCGTCAACAATTTTGAGCGTGTCGCCAGGAATAGCCACGCAGCGTTTGATGTAGTTTTCGCGCTTGTCAACAGGGCGGTAGCCGATTGTGAAATGCCGCCAAATTTGTTCGCGGCCGTAGTCACGCACCAATTGATGATAGCTTGGTGCCTGATTTTCAAGACAAACCGTATCACCTTCGGGGAAGTTGAACACCACCACATCGTTGTTTTTAATCTTGCGGAATCCGGCCATGCGTTTGTACGGGCGTTCCCAAATGTCAGTAAACGAGCGCGTTGTGGCTGTGAACGGCATTGTGTGGTGAACAAACGGCACGGCAATAGGCGTCATCGGCTTGCGTGGACCGTAAGTGTACTTATTCACAAACAGATAGTCGCCAACCAACAGCGATTTTTCCATCGACGATGTTGGAATTGTGTACGCCTCGAACAGGAACGTCCTGATGAGCGATGCCACAATAACGGCAAATATCACAGCGTCAATCCATTCCACAGTTTTGGTTTGTTTTTCAACGCCTTTTTTCTTCCAAAAAGCCCAATGAACTTTTTTTGTGATATAGACATCGAAAATCACCGGAATGCCCAACAGCCACCACAGGCTGCCGTTCCATATAATCCACAAAATGTAGATTACAAGGACGATGTTGAATTTTATAATGTCTTTCTTCGACGGCTTTTCCATTGCTTATCGTTTTAATATTGAATCAAATACGTCTTTCATACTGTAGATGCCTTTTTTGCCAGCCATATATTCGGCAGCAATTACGGCGCCCAAGGCAAACCCCTTGCGGTTGAAAGCCTCGTGGCGGATTGTAATCTCGTCGGCTTCCGAACGGTAGAAAACTTCGTGAGTGCCAGGCACTTCGCCAATGCGTTCCGATGTTATCGGCAATTCATTCGGCTGACAATCAGCGGTTTTTACCCATTTATCCAATCTCGGGTTCGCCTTGATGATGTCCTCACCCAATGTGATTGCCGTGCCGCTTGGCGCGTCTAACTTATGAATGTGGTGTATCTCGTTCATTCTCACCGAATAATCGGGGAATCCGGCCATCATTTCGGCCAATTTGCGGTTTAGTTCGAAAAAGAGATTCACGCCCAGACTGAAATTCGAAGCGTAAAGGAATCCGCAGTTCTGTTTTTTGCATTCGGCCTCCACCAGCGGGCGTTTGTCGAGCCAGCCCGTGGTGCCAGTAACTACCGGCACGCCAGCCTTGAAGCACTTCATATAGTCATCGACAGCTGATTCTGGGAAAGTGAACTCAATGGCTACGTCTGCCGTTTTAAACTTCTCGCTTTCAAGGTCTTGCAGGTTGTCCTTGTCGATAGTCAGCACAACATTGTGCCCTCTTTTCACGGCAATGGCCTCAATCTCGTGGCCCATCCGTCCGTATCCGATAATCGCTAATTTCATTCGTTTATGCTTTAATATAAATTTTGTGCAAATGTTTGTCGAATTTCGAAAACAATCAAACGAATGCCGAAAAAAACTATTGCATTTGTTTATGGAATTGTTGCATTTTATGGTCGTTTTTATTGTCGCATCTTCAAAAACATCTATTTTTGAGATGTTTAATTAAATGATGATTATATGTTGAAGAAAATCCTTTCTATGACATTGCTTGCAGTAACTGCAACAATGTTTGTGGCTTGTCTCGAAACCGATTTGTTTGATGATACGCCTGATATGTCGGTTGACGGTTTTGTCGATTTAGGTCTTAAGAGTGGCACTCTTTGGGCCACATATAATGTTGGAGCCACATCTCCTCAGGGTTATGGAAACCGTTATGCATGGGGTGAAACTCAAATTAAATCTGTATATGAATGGGATACATATAAATATTGTAAAGGCTCATACACCACACTGACCAAGTACTGTAACAATTCAAAATATGGAAATGAAGGCTTTACAGATGCGCTTACAACTCTTAAAACAATTGATGATGTTGCTAAAGTTGAGGTTGGATATAAATACTCAATGCCTACTGCGGCTGATTGGGAAGAACTATGCGACCAGTGCTATTGGGTTTGGGTGTTATCGTACAATAATCGAAATATAAGTGGTTACATAGTTTACAAGGCAAAAACTAAGAGCGATAAAGGTGCTAAGGTGTACAATGTTGGCGTAGTATCAAAGTCTTACTCGCTTTCCGATGCCCATATTTTTCTTCCGGCAGCCGGCGAGCAAGTTGGAGATGATGTTGTTGGAGTTGGTATCCATGGAGGTTATTGGTCGTCTTCGCTTTCTGCGTCTGACCCAAGTTGCGCTTGCAAAATGACATTTAAAGACAATTATGTTATGGTAGGAGAAGACTCCCGCTATTGGGGGTATTCAGTTCGACCAGTCTATCATCCATAATGTAGCTGCATTGAAAATTAAAAACTGCCGACATCTATGTTAGATTGTCGGCAGTTTTTTATTCAGTTTCCAGCCAGTTTTTGATAATTGTGCGTCCGTCGGGTGTTAGTACACTCTCAGGATGAAATTGAATGCCGTGGATGTTGAACTCTTTGTGTTTCAGGCCCATAATCTGACCTTCGTCACTTTCAGCTGTAATCTCAAGACAATCAGGCAAACCTTCTTTTGCCACTACCCAGCTATGATATCGTCCCATAGTTATTCGTTTGGGTAAACCATTGAATATGTAGTCGTTACCAAACTGTGTACCTTCGGTTGCCACTCCGTGGAAAACATCGTCCAAATTGATGAGCTTTCCTCCAAAAAACTCGCCAATAGCCTGATGTCCAAGGCATACGCCAAGTATCGGGCGGTGTCCGGCGTAGGTTTTTATAACATCTAACAGTAGTCCGGCTTCCGACGGAATGCCTGGTCCGGGACTTAAAATAATGTTGTCGAAGTCGGCAAGTTGCTGAAGTTCAAACTGGTCGTTGCGGACAACGCCTACATCAACGCCAAAATCGGCTACAACGTGAGCCAGATTGTATGTGAACGAGTCGTAATTGTCAATGATTATTGTTTTCATAGTGTTTCTGCAATTTTAATGGCTTTCACCAATGCTCCTAATTTGTTGTTACATTCTTCCAATTCGTATTGGTCGTTGCTTTTGGCCACAACGCCGCTGCCGGCTTGGAACCACAATTCGTTGTTACGGCTTATGAATGTGCGTATTACAATGGCTTGATTAAGGTCGCCGTTAAGTCCGATAAAACCGATGCAACCGCCGTATGCGCCACGGTTGTGCGGCTCCAATTCGCTGATAATCTGCATAGCGCGAACTTTTGGCGCACCGCTGAGCGTTCCGGCAGGAAAAGTGTCGGCAAAGGTCGCAATTTTGGCGGCATCGGCGTTCAGTGTGCCGCTCACGCGGCTAACCAAGTGAATAACGTGACTGTAGAACTGCATATCTTTGTAGAAATCAACCTTAACGTTGTGGCAGTTTCGGCTCAGGTCGTTGCGCGCAAGGTCGACAAGCATCACGTGCTCGGCATTCTCTTTTGCATCGTTGCGCAGAAATTCGGCATTTTTTAGGTCTTGTTCCTGATTGCCAGTGCGTTTGGTCGTTCCTGCAATCGGGTCAATATAGGCTTTGTCACCTTCAATGCGGTTGTGTGTTTCCGGCGAAGAACCGAAAATTCTGAATCCGCCAAAGTCGAAATAGAAAAGATACGGGCTTGGGTTGATGCTTCGTAGCGCGCGGTACAGCTTGAAGTCGTCGCCTTCGTATTTTTGGATGAAACGTCGGCTTGGTACAATCTGGAACACATCGCCGCGCAGGCAGTGTTGAATGCAGCGGCGAATGTTGGCCTTGTGCTGTTCGTCGGTAAGTGTCGATGTTGTTGTTCCTACCGGACGAAAATCGTAAGCAACCACATTCTGTCTGTTAATCAACTTTATAAGGTTGTCAATCTCAGCTTCACCGTTCATCGTTATCAGTTGCATAGTGTTGTTGAAATGGTCGAAAACGATTATGTCGCTATACATTATATATAGGATGTCGGGGGCGTCGTTTTTTTCCATTGTGCTGTCTTTCACTTCGATATCCTCGAAATAGCGGACAGCATTGAATGTGGTGTAACCGTAAAGTCCGCAGAAACGGCTTCCGTCGCCTTCTATTTTGAACTTGTTAATGAACGAGTTAAAGGCTGCGATAACACGTTTTTTCGCTTCGCCTTTTTTTGTTTGTTTGATAACAGTTTTTTCCGACTTGCCGTTCGGAAAATTCATAGTTATCTGGTTATGACCAATTTGTATGCTTGCCATTGGCTTTATTCCAATGAACGACCGGCTGTTTTCATTGCTGTGGTAGTCGGAACTCTCAAGCAATGCCGATTGCGGGTACACATCGCGCAGGCGCATATAAACGCCAACGGGAGTGTATAGGTCGGCAAGCATATTGCGGCTTGTTGTCTGATATTTAAAAGTTTCCATATTCTTTAGCCATTTGTTTGTTATTCAGATATGTTTGTACGTCTTTGTCGCCGCGTCCGCTGACGGTCAGTACAACAACATCATCGGGTTTGAATGTCAGTTTTTTGAGTGCGGCAATAGCGTGTGCGCTTTCTATTGCGGGTATTATACCTTCCATACGAGTCAGTTCGTAACCGGCATAAATGGCCTCATCGTCGTTGATTGCCAATATTTTGGTGCGTCCGCTTTGTGCCAAGTTGGCATGCATTGGGCCTATGCCCGGATAGTCAAGGCCTGCGCTTATAGTGAACGCTTCTTTTATTTGGCCGTCATCGGTTTGCATCACAAGGGTGCGGGCTCCGTGAATTATGCCTTCGGTTCCGCAGTGCATAGTCGCTGCGGTGTAGTCGGTGTCGATGCCGTGTCCGCCAGCTTCGGCAAGCACAATTTTCACGCGCTCATCGTTAATGTAATGGTAGATTGTTCCTGCGGCATTCGAGCCTCCGCCAACGCAAGCTATAAGATAATCAGGGTAGTTGCGGCCGATTTTCTCGTCAAGCTGTCCTTTCAGTTCTTCAGAAATCACGCTTTGCATTTTTGCAACAATATCGGGGTAGGGATGTGGTCCCATTGTTGAGCCGACAATGTAGAAGGTGTCTTGAGGGTGGCAGCACCAGTCGCGTATGGCCTCGGAGCATGCGTCGCTCAAGGTCATATTGCCAGTGGTTACAGGGTGTACTGTGGCGCCAAGCATCTTCATACGCTCAACGTTTGTGTGCTGGCGCTCAACATCGGTCTTACCCATAAAAATCTCACACTTCATATTCATCAAGGCGCACACGGTGGCAGTAGCCACACCGTGTTGTCCGGCTCCGGTTTCAGCAATAATGCGGGTTTTACCCATCTTCCGTGCCATTAGAATTTGTCCAATGGTGTTGTTGATTTTGTGAGCGCCGGTGTGGTTCAGGTCTTCGCGTTTCAGATACAGCTTGCAGCCGTATTTCTCGCTCATGCGTTTCGCAAAATATAAAGGCGACGGACGGCCGACATAGTCTTTCAGTAGTTGCCGATATTCGTCCTGAAACTCCTTGCTTTCAATAATCGGCAGGTACGATTGCTGAAGGTCGGTAACGCATTTGTACAGTATTTCAGGAACATACGCGCCACCGAATTTTCCGTAGAATCCTTTATCATCAACAAAATAATTCTTCTTTTCCATTTTAGTCTATGTTAAGTTATTGTTTAATAGCTTGATATAGCGCATCAACCGCATCTTTCGGATTGCCTTTCTCGTTGAGTAGCGATACAAATTTGCTGCCAATGATTGCTCCAGCGGCGTATTCCTGCGCGTTTTCAAGGGTTTGCTTGTTGCTGATGCCGAATCCAATCATACGCGGATTTTTCAATTTCATCGCATCTATTCGCTTGAAATACTCAAGTTTAGCATCGCCAAAGCTGTTTTGTGTTCCGGTTATGCTGGCCGAGCTTACCATATAAATGAATCCGTCGGTGTGCTCGTCGATGAATCGGATGCGTTCCTCGCTTGTTTCTGGAGTAATCATCATAATGATGCGCAGGTCGTATTTGTCGGCAATCGGTTTCACATCGTTCATATAGTCGTCGAAAGGCAGGTCGGGGATTATGGCGCCGCTCACGCCGCTTTTTACGCAACTTTGGCAGAAACGCTCAATTCCGTAGTGCATTACAACGTTCAAGTAGCCCATCATAACAAGCGGAATACGCACTTTGTCTTTTATCGATTCCAATTGGTCGAAGATTTTTTGCAGCGTTGCGCCGTTTTTCAGAGCAACGGTGCCGGCGCTTTGAATCACAGGACCATCGGCTAGCGGGTCGCTGAAAGGAATTCCCACCTCAATCATGTCGATGCCGTTGTCTTGAAGTGTCAGTATTACATCGGCTGTGCCTTCCAGAGTTGGACAGCCGGCGCAGAAGTACAGCGATAGCAGTTTTCGGTCAGCACATTCACTGAATAGTTTGTTTATTTTATTCATTTTAAAGTTCTGTTATAAATTGTTGTAAAGTATTGATATTCTTTAGTGCCGGACTTGTCTCAAAACGTGAGTTCAGGTCGATGCCGGCGCATCGGTTGTGCGAGTTTACAAAGGCGGAAACCCGCCAAGCATCTTCTGGACTTATTCCGCCGCTGAGCAGATACGGGATGTTGCCGTTGTAGCAGTCGAGAACATTCCAATCGAATTGTTGTCCGCTGCCGCCGCCCATTTTGCTTTTGGTGTCGAAAACGAACATATCAATCAGATTTTCATAATCGGCGCATTTTTTTATATCGTTTATATCGCTGATATTTATAGCTTTAAGTATCATCTTGCCATCCATTTCAGGCGATTGTCTAAGTTGGCGGCAAAAATTGGCCGATTCATTTCCATGCAGTTGCACGCAATTAAGGTTGTATTGTTTTATCCGACTTTCGATGTAGCTGATGTCTGCATTTACAAAAACTCCGACACGTTTTGCAGATGCATTCTTAATTGATTCAGTGTCAGTTGGATTTATGCCGTTTGCTTCAACATATCGCGGACTTTTCTCATAGAAAATCAATCCGATGAAGTTGACGCCCAACGAGCATACATCTTTGACATTTTCGGCATTGCGCATTCCGCAGACTTTTATCAGCATATAGTTAATTTTTAAGCGTTTAACATCGATATGAAATTCGACAGTTCCAATCCCGGATTATCTGCACGCATAAAATGTTCGCCCATTAGAAATCCTCGGAAGCCTGCATTACGAAGCTGCATCACGGTTTCAGGCTTGCTAATACCGCTTTCGCTCACTTTGCACACTCCGTTGGGCAGTTTCTCGGCAAGCCGGAAACTGGTTTCGACATCCGTAACAAACGAACCTAGGTTCCGGTTGTTAATTCCATACATATCAGGTTGTTGCGTGGCATATTCAAAGTCGCGGTTGTTGTGCATTTCAAGCAGAACCTCAAGGCCAAGTTGGTGAGCCGTTTCTTGCAGTTGACGGCATTCGTTTTTAGTCAGGCAAGCGGCAATCAGCAGAACAGCTGATGCTCCGCACAATCGTGCCTGAAAAAGCTGGTATTCGTCAATCACGAAATTCTTATATAATATAGGTATGCTCACTCCCGATTTGCGTGCTTCCGCAATGAATTCGTCTTTGCCGCCAAAGAACTCATAATCAGTAAGAATACTAATTGCCGATGCTCCGTTTTGCATATAGCCGAGAGGAATTTCAGAGGCATTGCCGCTTTCTTTTATCCAGCCTTTGCTGGGCGATTTCCGCTTGAATTCAGCAATTATTCCCGAAGGCGACCCCAGAAGAGCTTCTCTCATCGATTTTGGAGCGTTTTCGCCCGATTCAATCACCGACTCTGCCATTTTGTGGATTTTGTCAGTGCTGATAATCGATTTGAATTCAGCTACTTCCGAGCGCTTGTGTGCGACAATTGTTTCTAAAATGTCGGCCATTGGATTACGAGTTTAGTTCTGCAAATTTCTTGAATGTGGCGAGAGCACGGCCGCTGTCAATTGACTCGCGTGCAATGCTGATGCACTCTTCGATGCTTTTCTGACCTTTCTCAAGAGTCTGAATTCCGAATGCGGCGTTGGCCAGAACGATATTTTTTTGTGCCGGCAGCGCACGGTTCTCAAGAACGGCGTCAAAAATTTCGGCAGCTTCTTCTTCTGTGGCTCCGCCAACAAGCTCTTCAGGCTTTGCAATTTCGAATCCTAGGTCACTTGGCGAGAAGATTCTTTCGTAGTTGTTGGTGGTTACTTTGAAGTCGCTTGTCAGAGAGATTTCATCATATCCGTCAATGCTGTTTACAATGCCGTAATCGATGCCAATTTTCTGATATACTTGCTTATACAAACGCATTTGGTCAAGATTTGCTACCCCCAGCAACTGGCATTTCGGCTGTGACGGGTTTACTATAGGACCCAGCAGGTTGAAGATAGTGGGGAATTGAAGGGCTTTGCGAATTGGGCCTACAAATTTCATCGCTTTGGCGAAAAGTTGTGCGTGCAGATATACGATGCCGGCCTCATTCAGGCTTCGGTTCAGTTTGTCGATGTCGTCGGTGAATTTCACACCGTGATGTTGTATCACATTTGATGCACCACTTACCGATGTTGCTGCGTAGTTGCCGTGTTTTGCTACTTTGTAGCCAGCACCGGCTATTACAAAGCAACTTGTTGTCGAAATGTTGAAGGTGTTTTTGCGGTCTCCGCCAGTGCCGACAACGTCAATGTAGCGGTCGGCTTTCAGGATTGCCGGAACTCCAGTCTCGAGTATTCCGTCGCGGAAGCCAAGAAGCTCGTCAACAGTGACTCCGCGCATCTGTAAGCCTGTAAGCAAGGCGGTTATCTGTTCTGTTGGAAATTCGTTTTGGGTAATTCCAATCAAAATTTGTTTCATTTCCTCACGAGTCAGTTCCTCGTGGTTTAAAATCCGTTGTAGTGTCTCTTTCATTTCCATAATTGTAGAATTTATTGTGTTTAAAAATCTGTCAAAAAAAAAAGGCTTGTCGTGATTGACAAGCCTTTTGTATTCTTTATACACATATAGCGCGGCATCTCACGACTTTTTCAATCTTGAGTTTTGCCACCACCAATATGCGTTAAAAATGTTCATCTATTTGTTTTTGTTTAACGGATGCAAATATGAAATGATTTTTGTTTGCTTGTATCAAAAAATGCGAAAAAAATATCAAAATTTCATATTATGTTGTTTATGAGTTATATAGATGATGATTGCTATCGGTGAGAAGCCTCAGGAATATTAACATTACGCCCCAAAACTTCGCGCGCTTCACCGGCAAATTCGTGCAGACGCCCCCAATTGTCGGATTGTATTGGCGCAATCAATCCAGATTCGGCATCGGCCAACGGCACAATGAAAAACTGACGCTTGCCATTCACCGTCGGGTTATGAACATAGGTCAGCACATAGTCGGCTTCAATCTTCGGCTTTTGTCCGTTACGCTTTGTAAGTCTGATATTTACAATGGCTGCGCCGTCTCGCGGAGCTGTCCGTTGCGCGCTTACAAAATTGCCTAACGAATAAACTAACAATTGGTTGGCTGCAGTGTCCATTTCCATTGGTTGCAACACATGCGGATGAGAGCCAATTATGATGTCAACACCTTGTTTTTTAAGCATTTCAGCCAGTTGCATTTGCTCCTTGTTGGGCATAGTGTCGTACTCAATGCCCCAGTGCATGCAGGCAATAATCAAATCGGGATTCTGCCGTTTTGCTGCAGCTATATCGTTGATAATGTTTTGCTTGACAATTCGATTCACAACGGTTCCCTTCGGTGTTGGCAGTTCGTTGGTTCCGTATGTGTAGTTTACAAAAGCAAGTTTAAGGTCTTTTACATTGTAAATCAGCGGATAAGTCTGCCGCCACTCGGCTGAGTCGTGAAACGTGCCAGTGTGCGGAATTTGTAGTGAATCAAGTACATCAAGTGTGCGTACAACACCTGTTAAACCTCGGTCGCAGGTGTGGTTATTGGTTGTGAGCATAATGTCGAAGCCGCACTCCTTGACAGCCACAGCCAACTCGTCAGGAGACGAGAACTGAGGATAACCTTTGAACGGCGGCCCGGCAAGCGTAACTTCAAGATTTCCAACCGCTAAATCGGCTTTCTCGATATACGGGCGGATGTAGCGGAAGCAGTCGGTGTAGTCGTAAGTTTTAGTAGACTCGTTGTATGCAGCTGCAATTTGGGCGTCGTGTCCCATAATGTCGCCCGCAAACACTAGTGTTACAACCGAATCTACGGTTTGTGCGCTTGCAAAACCATTTGCTGAAAATGCGGCAATAACCAATAAATGTTTAAGTTTCATTGTCTATTTATTGTGGTAAATGTTCAGAAATACAGGCAAATGGTCGCTGTATCCGCCCAAATATTTGTAACCTGCGTAGGTGCGGTAGGGCTTGAATCCTACGCTTGCGTCGTCGGCCTCAAGCAGAAACGGTGCGTTGAAAACATACGCGTCATCTTTTGTGGTTATGAGCGGTCCGTTGCCGTCAAGCAGTGAGCCCGATATTATCATTTGGTCTAGAATGCCCCAACTTCCGTCATATTTATGTGTACCATAGCCTTTTACAAACTGCATGTAGTATGCCAGATTGTAGAGTTTAGATTGCTCGATTTTTGAAAAATCGGTTTGTGCCTGCAACTCGACGCATACGCTGTTGTTGTCAGGATAATCGTTAAGGTCGCCCATAATGATAATGGCAGCGCCTTTATTTTCATTAAAAAGAGAATCAACTTTCGACCGGACTATTTTTGCCACATCGCGGCGGAGTTCGTCGGTTTCAGTCTGTCCGCCCCAGCGTGAAGGCCAGTGGTTTACAAAGACATGGATTGTATCACCATTGACAGTCGTTCCTGAAGCCATTATGATGTCGCGAGTTCCGCGACCGTTTTTCTGTACAAATACTGGTATATAGCATACTCTGAACGGATTGAACCGTTTGGGTTGATAGAGTAGGGCCACATCTATTCCGCGGCTGTCAGGCGACTCTTTGTGCAGAAAACTGTAACCGAAGCGGCGCAGGTTTGAGCCGTTTACCAGGCTTTCAATCACTCCGCGTGACTCAACCTCACAAAGCCCGACAATATCAGGCGGTGTCCAGCCTCCAACGGCGGTTATTACCTTGCTGATTTGTGCCCTTTTTGTGTAGAATCGTTGTTTTGTCCAATGTTTTTCGCCGTCAGGAGTAAACTCATCATCGTTTTTCTGAGGGTCGTCTTCAACATCGAAATAATTCTCACAGTTGTAGAACATCACACGCAGATAACGCTCTTTTTCAACGGCTTGGCGCAAGTCGTCGGGCAGTTCTCCGCTTTGGGGGAATGCTTGGCACCACATCAGTGTCAAAAAAGCGAATGCGAGGATGTGTTTCATTGTTCGATTCTTTCGTAAGCACCCAAATCAGGCAGACTGTCACGTTCGTTGCCGTCTAAATCAATCGGAAAATCAATAAGATAGGCCGGATTTCCGCAGTCTTTTGCCGCTGACAGCGTGTCGAGTCTGTAGTCGCCTTCCGCCGCATTGACAAAGCGGGGGAGGGCTGTCGGGTCGGTAATCACATTGCGATAAACGCTTGTGTCGCTCACATTAACCCTTCCACCGACCTTTAGCATGCAGTTGTCGAATTTGTATTTGAAGCTAATGTCTTTGTCTTTTAACAGATTTACATCAAACTCATCGGCAAGTGAGCCGCATATGATACTGTTGGCGAACAAGGCGTTAAAATCGTAGACATTTGTCGTGTCTTTCGAAACATAATAATTGTTGAAGACAAGCGATTGTGAGGTATGGCTGCCGTAGTTGGCAAGCGTGGTGTGCACAAACTCGTAGTTGCCGCCAATCAGCAGCGCAGCTAGATAATAGCCGCAATTTGAAACTACCGTGTTGTAAACCTGTAAGTTAGCGTTTTGCGCGTAGATGCCGGAAATGGCCATGTTCTCGATTATCGTGTTCGATATTTTCAATGACACTTCGCCTTCGTTGTGATTGTCAATTTGGACGCCTTTTGTGCCGTTTCTGATAATTGCGTAATCGATTGTGTTCCCGCTACTTCCGGTCAAAATATGCACATTGCCGAAATAATACATCAAATCGCCCACATAGTACGATGCGCCCCATTGTCCGGGTCTTTTGGCGTAATACTCCTCAAGCCTGTCGCCTTGGAAAACAACTGGAGCCTCTGCCGTTCCGTTCACATGCAGTTGGCCTTTAACCAGCAGGCTCGAGTTGCTGTGGAAATAAATTCTTGCGCCAGCGTCGATGTCAAGGGTACAGAGTGAGTCCACAAGTATCGAATTATAAATAAGATATGGTTTGTCGGCAGTCCAATGTTCGTTGCCGATTATTGAGTCGTTGTAGAAAACCATGTCCTGTCCAAAAGCTTCAAGTTTCACATTTTGCTTGTTGCCATTTGTCGTAAACGACACTGAATCAAGGATAAGAACCGGAGCATTGTTGCTTTGTGGGTCAACTGTTACTTCGACAAAGATATATGCACTGTCTTTGCCTCTTATTTCCAAATTGTTATAGGAATTGGTGGCAACTCCGTCGATGTTCAGTCTGAAATGTCTGTTTGGCACTGATACCGATGTCCGCACGGCGTCTTTGTTATTGTTGTAAACCATAAAATGCCGCGTTGCGGAGCCTATGGAGGTAAAAACAGTGTCAAATTTCAGTGTGTCAGCCGAAAACGACAGCACCGCGTCTGACGAGTTTGTGAATCGTTCCTCATCGTAGCACGATTGCAACACTAGCGCGCACAACAGAGAACAGTAAAGAAAGCAAGATTTCATCAGCAGAATTTTACCTGCTTCATTCTGCATCTTCTTCGATATTCTGAATGAAGGCTGTGTAAGTGTACTCGGTTTGAACTTTTGCTCCGGCAAGCATTATTATGACACGCTTCTCGCTGCCGTCTTTCGCCAAAATCTTCTCCTCCTTGCGGATGCCGACAACTTTGCGTTTGTCGGGGTGAAGCAGGTTGACCATAAACTCGTCGGGGTCGTCTTGGTTGTACTTGCGGAACAGCATTTTGATGTTCTTGCCAAGAACCTCCTGACGCATGTAGCCCCAAAGCGTTTCTGATGCGCGGTTGAAGAACTCGACGTCGCCAGCTTGATTGATTGTGACAATGGCGTCGTGAGCGCCTTCCAAAGTCTTCTCGTTGCGAACTTTAATCTTTTCAACTTCTTGGAATTGAGCCTTAATCTCGCGGCGTGCTTCGGCAAGTTTCTCTTGCAATTCGGCCTCGTTGGCTTTCAACTCTGATTCTTGTTGCTTAAGCAGTTCGCTCTGTTGCTTGGTCAGCAGCTCCATGTTCTTCTGTTCGGTTATGTCGTGAGCAATCGAAATCACTTTCGAAATCTCATCATACATATTATATACAGGAGTATAGGTGACATCGAACCATTTCACATCGCCGTTTTTGGCAACCACTTTCGCCGGTCCTTGGTAGGTTTGGCCGGTTATGATGTTGTTCCAAACCGATTCGAAATCGTTTTGCTCGTCTTCGCCCATAAAGTTGAAAACGCTGTAGTCCTTCAGCTCCTCTGAGCTGTAACCCATAATGTCGATAAACTTCTGGTTGCAGTTCACCATGCGTCCGCTCGGCATATACTCAACCTTGATGCTCGACTCGTTGATAGCCTTTATTTGACTCTCATAATCAAGATGTTGCTCTTGTTGTTGTGTTGTGTCGATGCCAAGGAACAGAATCTTCTCGACATTTTGCATGCTGTTGCGCACGCAAGTGTAAGTCGATATTGTCCAGATGTCTTTTCCGTTTTTGGCAAGCAGTTTCATATAGCCCTCGTAGTGCTTGCCGCCACGAGCCAGCGAATCCCAAATCTCGTTGAATTGGCGTTTGTCTTTCTCGCTGATAAACATTGAGATATGATGTCCTTCCACTTCGGAATTGGCTGAGTAGCCAAGTTTCCGCAGGAATTTTGTGTTTGCGTATAGCAGCACACCGTTTAGGTCGAACTCGGCGTGGATAAGCGTGTGGTTGACGGAATTTGTGAAGCTCATAAACTCCTCTGTTTGTTTCGAAGCCTCTTCCTGAGTAGCCTGCAGCTCCTCCATGTTCTGACGCATTTCCTCCTCTTGCTGCGACAATTGGTCGGCTTGCTCCTGCGAGTCGGCCAGCAACTTGGTGGTTTTGATGTTGGTTTTTACAGTCGAAATGGTGGTTGCAATACTTTCAGCAACTTTTTCAACAAATGCTATAACATGGTCGGCAAACGGGTGGAACGATGACAGTTCAAGCACTCCGTGCACCTCGTCGTTCACCTTCAAAGGAACAATCAACAGTACGCGAGGGTTGGCTTCACCTAATCCCGAAGTAATCTCGATATATTCCTCCGGAACCTCGTCAAGATAGATTGTGTTTTTCTCGTAAGCCGCACGGCCAATCAAACCTTCCGACAGCTCGACGCGTTTCTGGCTGAATTTCTTGCGGCCGTAAGCGAAATGAGCAATCAGCTCAAAATGAGCGTCTTCAGCCAATTCGTCATTCAAAATGAAAAATCCGCCCTGCACGGCGTTGATATATTCGCTTAAGCGGCTTATAACCTCAAATGCGAGTTTGTTGATATCGTCGTTGTTGTTGCGTAGAATCTCGCCAAACGTTGCCAGACCGGTTGCGCTCCAGTTGCGTTGCTCGTCTTCCTCTTTCCGCTTGAGCTCTTCTTCTTTGTTATGTTGCAGATTGTCACGCAGTTCAATCATGATATTGCCAAGCGCATTGCCTTTTTCCGGTTCATATTCGCTTGTCAGGTTGCCTTTCGACAATTCCTCGGCGAAGTTCAGGAGTTTCTTCTGTGTATTATCTTTATATGTTTGAAGGTCATACAGTTTCTCGGCAACTTTGTATGTCTGCTTGCCAAACCACCAACCCACAATCAATGCTACAATAGGAATGGCGATTATGACATACATGTGCGGAAGTTTCGCTATCAGACTGCCCACATTTTCAAATGTGAATATCAAACCATTCTCATTCAATTCGATAAAGAATATCAGTATTGCAAGAATAATGCCGGCTAAACAAGCCCATAACGAGTATTCAAAAACAGTGTTTCTGATGTTTTTCTTTTCTGAATTTTTTTTCATATCACGTATTTGTTTCTATCGATAAATATAAACGTTCAAATATAATAATTTATCAATAGTCGCTTCAGAAAAGTTGAGGCTAAGTCAAGCAATTTCGGCATAAATCGCAACTGATTGATTGTTGAAGTTTTACATATCCCACTGACGCACATATATAGAAAAAGCCTTACCACATAAGGTGATAAGGCTTTGGTTGTAGTTAAAAGAATCCTATTTTATAACGATAAATTCCGTGCGTCGGTTCTTTTCGCGGTCTTCGCTGATAGGTTCAGAACTTCCTTTACCCTCGCTTTGCAGTCTGTCGGCTGAGATTCCCAACGAAATCAGATAATCGACAGCCACCTTGGCGCGTTCCTCCGACAGTTTCTGGTTGAACTTCTGCGTTCCGTCCGACGATGCGTGTCCGACAATTTTCAGTCCTACTTCCGGATGCTTCTTCATCATCTCGGCCAGTTCCTGAAGCACAAGTTTAGACGATTCGGTCAAGTCGGCCTTTGCGGCAACGAACTGAGCCGCATTGAACTTTGTTTTTATTGCTTCAACAGTGTCAGCAACAGCTGTGGTGTCAGCAACAACGGTTTCTTCCGGCTCGGGAGCAACAGGCTGTGGCTCTGTTTGTTTTGAGCATCCGCGGATGAGCAGAATCAACAGCAGAATCAGTATTATTAGCAGCAACAAAATCCACCAAATGGCGCGTTTTTTCTTTTTCTCGTTATTTTGTTGTTCTTCAGCGGCCTTCTCGTCATCAGTTTTAGCGTCCGATTCGGTGTTTTCAGCTGCAGGTTCGGTAGCTGCATCATTAGCCTGAGCATCAGCATTTTCGTTTTTTTCGTCGGTGCTGTCGGCTGCAGCATCGGGTTCGGCGGCAACTGCGCCAGCTGCTGCAGCATCAGCATCTTCGTCATACTCAAGCGTGAATCCGCCTTTTTTAAAGTACTCGTTGTCCTTGTAATCGGCCACTATAATATTGTATTGTTTGGCCCATTCAACCATTTTGTCGAAATCGGCCTTCTGCCACAGTTCCAGCATGGCCACCTTCCGGCCGTCTTTAAGCGTTATCACTTCGTCTTCTTTTTCGAAGAAGAACATCTCATAAGTGGAGTTGCCGGTGCCGCTTTTGAATTTTTCGGCATCGTTGATGTCCACAAAAATTGTCTCACTTCTGTTCGATGAGTTCAAATCACCCGGAAACGCTTGGTTTAGTTCCTCAAGAGTGGCGTCGGGGTGCATGACTAAATAGGCATTTGCAATGCCCAAAACTGTACGGCTCTGACCGGTTCCGTAAACTTTAACTTCGCTTGGCATAATTGTTTAGTGTTTAAAAGATAAATCCGTTATATAGTTGACCTTTAAAAGGTTCGCTTCAAGCAATGTTTTGTCAGTTTGCATGGCTTTTGCCGCTATTTGCGTTGTTGTGCAACTAATATGCCACCCTTTGCGTTATAAAATTATAACACAATTCGGCAAAATAACACACTGATTTTATTGAAATTGGACATAAAAAAACATAAGCAAACGCAGATTATAGGGTACAAAAAAAGCCTTGGGGATTACCCAAGGCTCAGTTTTAAATTCAAAAAACTAATTATTTCTTAACATTAGCTTTTACCTTGTCAACAAACTCTGCAGTTGGTTTGAACGAAGGAATGTAATGCTCTGGAACGATGATAGTTGTGTTCTTTGTGATGTTGCGGGCAGTCTTTTTAGCTCTTTTCTTTACTGCGAAGGTTCCGAAACCTCTAAGATAAACATTGTCACCTTTTTCAAGAGAAGCTTTTACGCTGTCCATGAAAGATTCTACTGCTTTCAAAACTGTCACTTTCTCAATTCCAGTGTTTTTTGAAATCTCATTAACTAAATCTGCTTTTGTCATAATAAAAATATTTTAATTATCAGTTATTTGTATTTATTGTGTACGGCAAATATATAATATTCAGCAATGAAACAACAAATAATTTCGAAAAAATAAAAAATTAAATTTTAGGGTAGGGTGGTACAACTTTTGAAATTATTTTGTATAGGCATACAACACGGCTTTCTTGTTGATAATGTTGCCTAAAACCGCATGAATATTGGTTTTGTGTAAAGTGCACAGCAGAATCTGTCTTTTGCCGAAATCTCTTTCTCGTAAGTGGTTGGAAACAAAAAAGGTGAATTTTGAAATCCACCTTTTAATATTCATCTTCATTAAAAAAGAAGTCCTCTTTGCTTGGGTAATCGGGCCAGATATCCTCGATGGTGTCGTAAATATCGCCGTCGTCTTCCATTTCTTGCAAATTCTCAACAACTTCCATAGGGGCGCCTGAACGAATTGCGTAATCAATCAATTCTTCCTTTGTTGCCGGCCATGGTGCGTCTTCCAACTTCGAAGCTAATTCAAGTGTCCAGTACATATATAGTAGGTTTTAAAATTTCGCGCAAATATGAAAAAAATATCTATTATGTATCATTCAGCGTTAATAAAAATGAAAATAATATATAACGCACTGATTGTTAATTCTTTACTATGCAGGAATTGCGGTGATGCCGGGCTTTTAGTATCGTAGGCAGATGGTTTGTCGCGACAGTTGGCTGCGGAAAAATACCACGCCCATAGTGTAAAAATCGAGCGTAAGAGTTACCCGTTCATTCTCAGTAATTTCGCGCCATGCGTGTTCCATACAGGGGTCTTTGTGGATATCGTCGATAATAAACACTGAATCGTTGTGAGCCGCCGTCAGGCATTGGCTGAAGTAGTCGATTGTGGGTTGGTAGCTGTGGTTGCCGTCGATAAAAAGTAAGTCGATAGAGTGCATATCGGCCAGGACTTTTGGTAGAGCTTTTTCAAAGTGGTCGTTAATGGTGGTTATATTGCTGATACCTAGATTGCTGAAAGCGCTATTGGCCATTTGCGAAAGCGTGGGGCAGCCTTCGATTGTTACAATTCGTTCACAACTGCCCGAATGGGCTAAATAGAGCGTTCCCAACCCAAGATTTGTGCCCAATTCAAGAATGTTGCGGCACTGCATAGTTGTGGCAAGGTTGCAGAGCAGTCGTCCGTCGCGGGGTGATGTTGAACTGTGGCGGGCAATGTCGCGTACGCGACGAGTGTTGCCTGATGCAAACCGGCTGCCCGTGCCGTAGTCGGTAATGTTAATCATTGATTTGTCTGTAAGGAGTTGCTTGCGGTAGCGTTCAACTTCCAATACCCAATCATCTGTGATACGGTTATATAGGTTGTTGGTAATCAGTGAGTATAGAAATGGCGAGTGAATGCGGTGCCCTTGACGGTCTCGTGCGTGCATTCGCCATTGTATGTAGCCCAATATGTTGTGAACGGTGAACATCGGCCGCAAAAATACTATCGACAACAACAAAATGATGGTATTTTTGCCAAAAATTTGAACAATGAACAAGACAAACGCCGTGCGTATTTTGGATTCTGCAGGCATCAGCTACAGTCTGACGGAGTATGAGGTTGACGAATCGGATTTGAGCGCCACTCACGTTGCCGCGCAGTTGGGGCAGGATGTGGGTCAGGTTTTCAAGACATTGGTGCTGCGTGGCGACAAAAACGGCCTGTTTGTGTGTGTTATTCCGGGTGCCGATGAAGTCGATTTGAAGAAGGCGGCCAAAGCATCGGGCAATAAAAGCGCAGAAATGATTCACGTGAAGGAACTTCAGCCGCTTACTGGCTACATTCGCGGTGGTTGTTCGCCTATCGGAATGAAAAAGAAATATCCAACTTACCTTGACGAGCAGTGCATTCTTTACGAAGAAATCTACATTAGTGCCGGCATCCGCGGAATGCAAATCAAACTTGCGCCTGATGATTTGGTGAAGGTTATGGGATGCGAGATTTGTGAGTTGACAACTTAATGCTTCTAAAATGACATTATTATATAGTGTAAACCGATTATACCATTCTGTTTGCGCTATGATTTCCGTCATTTATGATTAGTTTTGCCTATATGAAACAAATAATTGCCACCATAAGGCTTATTCTGGTAGTGATAGCATCGCTGATATTCTTGCTTGTCGGCTTGATACTACTTGTAATATGTTTTGGCAGTGCGCGTATCAGCCGATTCATCACTAAAAACTGGGCACGAACTTGCCTTATAATTCTCAACGTCAAAGTAAACTTTTCGGGACAGATACCGTTGCAGAGGGTGATACTGATGGCCAACCACCGCAGCTACGTCGATATTTTCCTCACATTCTCGCGCTATCCGGCTTCGATAGTGGCCAAAAAGGAGCTGGGCCGCTGGCCGATAATAGGCTGGAGCGTGCGGCTTGCGCGGATGATTCTGGTGGACCGCAGTAGTAAAAGCAGCCTAATTGCCACAATGCGTGCTATCAAGGCCGAGATTGACAAAGGAGGTAGCGTGATTCTGTTCCCCGAAGGTGGTATAAAAGACGAAAAGCTGACCGCTCCGTTTAAACACGGTTCATTTAAGATTGCGCAGACAACCGGCACTCCCGTTGTTCCAACCGCCATATTCTATCACGACCCAAATATGGTCTGGGGCGACGAGTCGTTTCTGACCAACTTCTATCGTCAGATGGGCAAATGGCGCACCGATGTCGATTTTTGGATAGGCGAGCCGATAAAAGCCGATTCCGACGCGGAATTATTGGACGCGGTGAAGTCTGCTATCGATTTGAAACTGAAGAAGTTTAATGGTGAGTAAAGCATAATAATGTCAAAATACAAATCAGTGTTCTATTAATCAGTTAATCAATAAATTATGATTGTTACAACCACACACACCGTTCCCAATCGGGAGATTGAGCAGATTTTGGGAATCGCTCGCGGAAGCACCGTTCGCGCCAAACATATTGGCAACGATTTTATGGCAGGCCTCAAGAACATTGTAGGCGGCGAGATTGAGGAATACACTCGTCTTCAGGCCGATTCGCGTGAGCAGGCAATGCAGCGTATGATTAAAGATGCAGAGCGTTTGGGCGCCGACGCCATTGTCGGAATGGCTTTCGCCACTTCGGTAATTACCCAAGGCGCAGCCGAGATTCTGGCCTACGGAACAGCTGTAAAACTCAGGTAATATGATAATTGGAATATTATACGGCATTGTTTGGGCGGTTTCTATTGTTATCATTATCGGCTTGATTATTCGCCGTATCAGGATTAAAAAAGAAGAGGATTTCGAGAAACGCAATGATTAAAGTATCAATAAGTCAAGAACTTAAAACAGCCAATCCTGGAATGGCACTTGGCGTGATGGAGTGCCGCGTGCAAAACACGGCGTTCAGCGATGATTTGTGGCGCGAAATTGCCGCCCTGACAGCAGAGATTCGCAACACTCTGACGTTCGACAGCATAAAAGAGCAGCCGCAGATTGCCGCCACGCGCCGGATGTACACCGTTTGCGGCAAGGACCCGAGCCGCTATCGCCCCAGCGCCGAGGCTCTGATGCGCCGCATTGTCAAGGGCAACGACCTGTACCAAATAAACACTATGGTGGATTTGGTGAACCTTGTGTCGATGCGCTATGGCTACTCAATCGGCGGTTTCGATGCTGACAAGGTCGAGGGTGATGTTGTGGCCGGAATCGGACGCGAAGGAGAACCCTACAACGGCATTGGCCGCGGACCGCTCAACATTGCCGGTCTGCCAGTGCTGCGCGATGCTGTCAGCGGCTTCGGTACCCCCACAAGCGATGAGGAACGCACGGCTATGAGTCTCGAAACCAGTCATTTCCTGATGGTTGTCAACGCATACGACGGCCCGGCATTGCTGCCTGAGTTGTTCGATTACACTCGACAACTTCTTGAGAAATATGCTGCCGCAACCGACATCAGCACAAATATTATTGAATAATGGATGCCGACAGCGATAAATATTTGACATTCAGCGGATATTCCGAAGGCGTTTACAAGGAAAAGGGCAGCCGTTTTCTGGCTTTTGCGTGGCCGGTGACGACCGAAGACGAGGTTCGTCAGCATATCAAAGACTTGAAAAAGACCTACTTCGATGCCCGTCACCACGTGTACGCCTTCCGTTTGGGTGCCGATATGAAAACCTATCGCTGCAGCGACGACGGCGAGCCGGCCAACTCGTCGGGGCCACCGATTTTGGGGCAGATACAGTCGGCCAACCTGACCAACGTTCTTATTGTTGTGGTGCGCTATTTTGGCGGCACCAAATTAGGCGTTCCAGGACTGATAAACGCCTATCGCACAGCCGCTTCCGATGCCATTGCCAACAACCAGATTGTTGAGCAGTTTGAGCAAGACCGCTTCACAATCAAATTCGACTACGCCGCAATGAACGATGTGATGCGGGTGCTGAAAGAGGAAAATCCGCAGCAAACCAACCAACAGTTTGACAACCAATGCTCTATCGACCTGTCGATACGAAAAAAACAAGGCGAAACTCTGCGGCTGAAACTATTGAAAATCGAAGGTTTGAAAATCGCTGGATAATCGCAACAAATGGTTTCCGCAACGCATATACAATCTATTTTAGAGAAATTTTAGTTTCTCCAAACCATTCGGATTTTGCAGCGGCGAGGGACGAGCCGCGAATGCACGGAATTGGCAAACGGCTTGGTGGCAATTTTCGCGAAAGCGTAATAAAAAACAACTAACGAATCACCATTTGTAGTGATTTCTCACCTTCCGATATCCCCATTTTCGGCTAATAACAAACCACTATCGCCGCAGGGCGAAAATGGCAATTAGTGGGGATTGACCGCCTTGCCTTGCGTGGGCAACTTTGCGCCGTAAATTTTACGGACAATGAACAATTGTAAGATAATGGCAATGGCGGCCGCAGCGTTGGTTTTATCGGGCGTGCCGACATTGGCGCAAGATTCAACGAAAACCGCACCGCGCCTAACCATTGGCGGATACGGCGAGGCCGTTGCGACACGCAATTTCTACAGCGGACACTTCAATCGCTACCGTTTCCCCGAACAACACAAAGACGACAATAGCCACGGGCAGTTCGACCTGCCGCACGTGGTCATTAATATTGGCTACGACTTCGGCCGCGGCTGGACGATGGGCACCGAAATTGAGTTTGAGCACGGCGGAACCGAGTCGGCGGTTGAGATTGATGCCGATGAGTCGGGCGAGTACGAGGCTGAAATTGAGCGTGGCGGCGAGGTTGGACTCGAGCAGTTCTGGCTGCAAAAAAGTTTTGGTCCGAAACTGAACATTCGTATGGGCGAAATGGTTGTGCCCGTGGGCGCTGTGAACAAGCACCATATGCCGATTGAGTTTTACACCGTTTACCGACCCGAAGGCGAAAGCAGTATGCTGCCTTGCACGTGGCACCAAACGGGCGTGAGCGTGTGGGGGCAAGTCGGGAAACTGCGCTACGAGGCGATGTTTTTGTCGGGACTCGATGCCGAACGGTTTGGTGCCGATTGCTTTGTGAAATACGGCGCGGCAAGTCCCTATGAATTCAAAATCGCCAACAGTTACGCTGGTGCGGCACGCATTGATTTCCAACCTATTGGCGGGCTTCGGCTGTCGGCAAGCGGATACTGCGGCACCACATTTAATAATACGCTCAAGAGCATTGGAACAAAATACGAGAAGGTTAAAGGCGTGCTCACCATTGGCGCGTTCGATTTCCAGTACCGCCGCAGCAATCTGACCATTCGCGGAAACGCGCTTATGGCGCATTTGTCTGATGCTGATGAGATTACTGCGTTCAATAAGAATTTTCCGACACACGTCGGGCAAGACGGCAGCCCAAGCAAACACCAACCTGTGGCTTCTGACGCCGCCACTGCGGGTGGTGAAATCGGATACAACGTGTTCGGCCACATTGAGCGTTTTGCGGCTGAAAATCAAAAGTTTATTGTATTCGGAAGATATGAGTACTACAACTCGATGCTTAAGGGCACCAACGCCGCCGCATACGAGTGGTGCGAGAAACAGCGTATCGCATTGGGAATCAATTACTATCCAGTGCCTGAAATTGTTGTGAAAGCCGAATATTCGGAACGGTTCTTCAAATCGCCATACAACAACGAGCCGTCGGTTTCAGTGGGCGTGGCTTACTGCGGATGGTTCAAATGAGTTAGGATTTAGGATTGACCGATTAAACAAAACGAATTATCATTTTAACAAACAATAAATTACAAAAAAGATGAAACAGAAATTCAGAAGTATTATTGCTTTGGCAATGGTTGCAACGGTGTTTGTGGCCTGCAAAGACGACGACGATGGTGATGACAAACTGAACAGCCAACTTCAGGCGGCTAATGAGATGTTTGTAAACAACACGGTTATCCCGACTTACAAAGGTTTGGCCGATGAGTGCGCTAAAATGCAAGACGCCATTGATGCTTTCGCTGCCGACAAGAGCGACGCTAAACTAAAGGCAGTCTGCGATTTATGGAAAACTTCACGCCAATATTGGGAATGGTCGGAAGCGTTTTTGTTTGGCGCGGCTTCGGGCTACGGAATCGACCCGCATATCGACACCTGGCCGTTCGACGTTACGGTTTTCAACAACCTGATGAGCAAGTATCACCCTGCCACCAACGAGGACGATGCCGCAGTTATCGACCAAAATGTTGCCACAGGTCAGAACCTGACTGGTTCTCACGCACTTGAGTATGTGATTTTCCGCGACGGACAACCGCGTGCCGCTGCCGACCTGACTGCCGATGAGGTTTACTACTGCCAAGCCGTAGCCGCCGATTTGTTCCTGTCGGCCTGCCGATTGGAAGCCGCTTGGGCTGGAAACGAGAATGTTGCCGCCAACAAGGCCGCTGTTCTTGAAGAAAACGAGATGGAACCCGAAGATTTCTTTGGCGAAGAGTTCAAGACCGCAGGAAACGCTGGCTCGCGCTGGAAAACAGTTGAATTGGCATCGATACAGATTATTGAAGGCTGCCAAGACATTATCGACGAGGTGGCTCACTCAAAAATCGGCGCGCCGCACACTGGCGAAGATGTCAACTATATTGAATCGCCCAACGCTCAAAACTCAATTCAGGATTTTTACGACAATGTAATGAGTTGTAAACACGCACTTTATGGCGGTTTGAATGTTTCGGGCGCAGTGCCTGCCGAGAAGTCGCTGATGGCTTATCTGCTAAGTGTTGCGCCTAACGAGGCAAATTTTGCAATGTCGGCTCTCGAGACCGCTCTCGAAAAGGTGAACAATATGAAACGCCCGTTCGTGCTCAACTTCACCGATGCTTCGGCAGGCGAGGCAATTGCGGCACTTGAGGCTTTGGACGATGCTCTTGACGCACTTAAAGGAAAAATAGAATAGACACATTTTACTGAAGATTGATTTTTAAATGAAAATGATTTGCACCGGTGCTAATTTGCATCGGTGCATTTCTGGCATAAACGATTAATAAAATTTTGAACTATGAAACATCTTGATTTATTGACTCTTGCAATGGCAGCATCGATACTGATGGCTGGCTGCCGCGACAACGAGGACGACCCAACGCCCAACCCTGTCGTCGACAACGATGAGTATTATGCCGGTGGCCGTTTGGGAACGGTTTTCAACGCTGGGGCATCGGCTTACGAGCAACCAACACCGGCCTGCAACACAGGCACTTTCGCGCAAGCGTTCAAACTTGGCGAATACTTTTTTGAGCGCGATTTTACGCAGGACACAAACAGCGCCTTCAAGGGTCTGGGCCCGCTGATGGTGCGCAACGGCTGCCTTTACTGCCACCCGTCGTACGGACACGGCAAACGCCAAACACACTACCGTGCCACCGATATGGGTAATGGTTATCTTCTTGTTTTGTACGATGTTACAACAAACGGCTATCTGACATCGGTAACCGGAATGCCGCAGACACTGGCCGTGGCGCCGTTCAAAGCGCCGATTGACGAGAACCAAATCACAATCGACTGGCTGACCTACACCGATGAGTGGGGCAACAAGTTCGACGATGGCGAGCAATACGAACTCATCTACCCCGAAGTGAAGATTCCCGCAAGCGCGTTCTACGTGCCAATTCAGGCCAAACGCGATGGTGAGATTGTCAATATCGACATCAGCGAGGTTGGCATCCGTCTCGAATCAACCATTGGCGTGTATGGCACGGGTTTGCTCGACGCCATTCCCGATGACTCGATTAAAGCGCAGTATATCAAAGAGACAGCCGTCGGCGCAAGCCTGAACCCCGCCATTTGGAACGGTAGCGATTGGGCAAGCCAATATTCGGGCCTGACGGGCGAAAAGTACGCCAAACGGTTCACCTACGCTCTGTCGCGCGGTCCGCTACTCGACGCCGCTGGTGCCAATGCTATCTGGAACATCACCAACGTGACTCGTTCCGACCGTCGATATCATTATATGACAGCCACTTACGCATCGGTAGCATCGAAAGACCCTGATGTTCAGGCCGAATTCTACAACTATTTCCCCAACGAGAAAACCGACAAAGGCGTTGAGTATGATATTTACCGCTATCTAACTGGAAAAGAAACTATTGACGGCGAATCGAAGAATGTTGCCAAGCCCGAAATGAGCGACAACGACTACAAAAACTTTATGATTTGGCACCGCGGACTTGCCGTGCCTGCCGCCCGCAATCTTGACGACCCCGACGTGGCTCGCGGTCACGACCTTTTCCGTGAGATTGGCTGTGCGGCTTGCCACCGTCCGTCGTGGACCACTGGCGACGACAACATTGTTGACCCGAACGGAATGTTCAGCAACGCCGATATGCCGCGCTATCCGCATCAGAAAATCTGGCCCTACACCGATATGGTTCAGCATAGATTGTTTATGGTGAACGACATACGCGGCGAATGGTGCCGAACAACACCGCTTTGGGGCCGAGGTCTGTCGCGTCTCTGCACTGGTGCCGACGACCGTATGCACGACTGCCGCGCCCGCACCGTTTTGGAAGCCATTATGTGGCACGGAAGCAGCCAAAGCGACGCCCGCTGGACTGTTGAACGTTTCCGCGCCCTTTCAAAACCCGACCGCGATGCGATTGTGAAGTTTATTGAGTCGATTTGAAAGTCATAAAAACTTTTAAAATTCGCCGACGATGAATTATTTTTGACACGTTGTGTGAAGCGTCACATACCTTGTCGAAAGATGTTTAATCGTTGAAAAGCAAAATGTTATGTATAACGAAAGTCGTCAATATCTGAAACCGGAAAGCAAACTTGCCGATGTAATCTACAACAGTCCGTCTTTGCTTTATGTGCTTGAATATTTTGAAGTTGACTACATACTGCAGGACAAAACCGTGGCTGAGTTCTGTGCCGAGCACAACATTGACACCAATCTGTTCACCACGGTTTCAAACATCTACAACGGATTTGTGGTTGAGTCGAAACTGGAGTTCGGTGTTGAGAATATTCCGCTGATAATCAAATTTCTGCACAATACTCACGCATATTATCTCAACGAGAAATACCCCGAAATCAGAAACATTATCGACGAGTTGCGCAATGTCAACAACTCTACCGAAATCAGCATTGTCGAGAAGTTTTTCAAGGAGTATTATGCCGAAGTGAACGAGCATCTCGACTACGAGGACCGGGTTGCTTTTCCGTATATCAAAGCGTTATATAACAAACACATAGGCATTGATAACGATTCGTTTGACAAGAATTTTTCGGCAAAGGAGTA